>NZ_JBWKYU010000009.1:0-119737 GCF_059423925.1 Pseudomonas sp. GW458-11-26-14-LB4 | reverse complement strand
CCCCCCCCCCCACGGCTGCGCTCCCACGCAGAGCGTGGGAGCAATCAGAATCAGGCCGACTTGGCCATGATCAGCCCCGTTTCACTCGCTGCTTCCAGGCGAATGGCAATGAACTTCGACGTCGGCGTATGGCTGCCATCGCCGGTGCTTTCCAGCGGCACCAACGGGTTCACCTCTGGGTAATAAGCCGCCGCCTGCCCCGCCGGAATATCGAACGCCAGCAGCGTGAAGCCCTTCACCCGACGCTCACGACCATCGTCCCACAGCGACACGATGTCAGCCTTCTGCCCCGGCTTGAAGCCCAGACGGATGATGTCGGCTTCGTTGGCGAACAACACATCGCGCTGTCCCTTCACCCCGCGATAACGATCGTCGAGACCATAAATCGTGGTGTTGTACTGATCGTGGGAACGCATCGATTGCAGGATCAGATCCGGCAGTTTGCCGGTAGCGCGAGTGCGCTCGTGGATCAGGTCCTTGGGCAGCATGTTCGGCTTGAAGTTGGCCCGGCCCGACGTGGTGTTCCACTTGCGCGCGCCGGCGCTGTTGCCGAGGTAGAAGCCGCCCGGGTTCTTGACCTTCTCGTTGAAGTCCTTGAAGCCCGGAATGGTGTCGGCGATCAGTTCGCGGATGCGCCGGTAGTCGGCCACCAGCCAGTTCCAGTCCACCGGTTTGCTGCCCAGGGTGGCGGCGGCAATGCCGGCGATGATCGACGGCTCCGAGCGCATCTGGTTCGACAGCGGCTGCAACTGGCCGTTGGAGGCGTGCACCATGCTGAACGAGTCTTCCACGGTGACGGCCTGCGGGCCTTCGGTCTGGATATCGATGTCGGTACGGCCCAGGCACGGCAGGATCAACGCGTCCTTGCCGTGAGCCAGGTGGCTGCGGTTGAGCTTGGTGCTGATCTGCACAGTCAGGTCGCAGTTGCTCAGGGCCTGGAAGGTGCGCGGGCTGTCCGGCGTGGCCTGGGCGAAGTTGCCGCCCAGACCGATGAACACCTTGGCGCGACCTTCGGCCATCGCATGAATCGCTTCGACCACGTTGTGCCCGTTGTGACGTGGAACCTTGAACTGGAAGCGACGCTCGAGGGAATCGAGGAACGCCACCGGCGGACGCTCGTTGATGCCCATGGTGCGGTCGCCCTGCACGTTACTGTGGCCGCGTACCGGGCACAGACCGGCGCCGGGTTTGCCAATGTTGCCGCGCAGCAGCATCAGGTTGGCGATCTCCTGGATGGTCGGCACCGAGTGGCGATGCTGGGTGATGCCCATCGCCCAGCACATGATCACGTTCTTGCCTTTGGCGTACATGCGCGCCGCTTGCTCGATTTCCACCAGGGTCAGGCCGGACTGGGTGACGATCTGCTCCCACGGTGTGTCATCGACGACGCCGAGGTATTCCAGCACATTGACGCTGTGTTCATTGAGGAAGTCGTGATCGAACACCGCCGGTGCGCCGGCCTTCTGCGCCTCGCGTTCCCATTGCAGCAGGAACTTGGCCATGCCGCGCAGCACCGCCATGTCGCCGCCCAGCGCCGGGCGGAAATACGCGGTGTTGGTCGGCTTGTCGCCGTTGGTGAGCATTTCGATCGGATGCTGTGGATGCTGGAAACGTTCCAGACCCCGCTCTTTCAGCGGGTTGACGCACACTACCTGGGCGCCGCGTTTGACTGCTTCGCGCAGCGGTTCGAGCATGCGCGGGTGGTTGGTGCCCGGGTTCTGGCCCCAGACGAAAATCGCATCGGCGTGTTCGAAGTCGTCGAAGGTCACGGTGCCTTTGCCGACACCGACGCTTTGCGCCAGCGCCACGCCGCTGGCCTCGTGGCACATGTTCGAGCAGTCGGGGAAGTTGTTGGTGCCGAAGGCGCGCACGAACAGTTGATACAGGTACGCCGCTTCATTGCTGGCGCGGCCGGAGGTGTAGAACTCGGCCTGATCCGGACTCGACAGCGCTCGCAGGTGTTTGCCGATCAGCGCGTAGGCATCGTCCCAGCCGATCGGCTTGTAGCGATCGGTTTCGGCGTCATACACCACTGGCTCGGTCAGGCGACCCTGATATTCGAGCCAGTAGTCGCTCTGTTCGAGCAACGCGGTGACGCTGTGCTTGGCGAAGAATTTGCCGTCCACCCGGCGCTTGGTCGCTTCCCAGTTCACCGCCTTGGCGCCGTTCTCGCAGAACTTGACCATGCCGCTTTCCGGCGAATCGCCCCAGGCGCAGCCCGGGCAGTCGAAGCCGCCGTTCTGGTTGGTCTTGAGCATCATGCGCAGGTTTTTCAGGGCGTTGTCGCTGGTCAGCCAGGCCTGGGCCACGCTGATCAGTGCGCCCCAGCCGCCGGCTGCGCCCTTGTAAGGCTTGTAGCGTGGGACGGGTTTCTGGTCGGCTTGATGGTGTTGGCTCACGGGTGTTTCTCCATTTCTGGGCTATACACCCGCGGCGCGTTCTTTTGCGGCAGGTGGATGAGATTGAGGTTGTGGCGTCGGGCCCATTGCACGGCGAGGCCGGTGGGCGCGGACAGGCTGACCAGGGTCTGAATCCCGGCCCGCAAAACTTTCTGGATCAATTCGAGGCTGCAACGGCTGGTGACAATCGCCAGGCCGCCGGCTGTGGATATCTTTTGCCGGATCAGGCCGCCGATCAGCTTGTCGAGGGCGTTGTGCCGGCCGATGTCTTCGCGGCCCAGCAGCAATTCACCGCTGGCGTTCATGAACACCGCCGCGTGCACCGCACCGCAATGCTGGCCGAGCGGCTGAAACGCGCCGATGCGCTGGCGCAGACCGTCGAGCCATTCGATGGGCGGCAAGGGAGCGCCGGGCAAAACCTTGAGGTCAGGCAGCGCCTGCTCTACCGCTTCCACGCCGCACAACCCGCAACCGCTGGTGCCGGCCAGTTGCCGACGCTGCTGTTTGAGGTTCCAGAAAGCGCGGTTGGCGATGGTCACTTGCGCGTATTGCGCCGAGCCCGAACCGCTCAATTGCAGGTCGTAGATGTCCGAGGCGTCTTCGATGATGCCGCTGCCGAGGCTGAAGCCGACGATGAAGTCTTCAAGGTCGGTCGGCGTCACCAGCATCACGGCCTGACTGATGCCGTTGTAGGCAATCGCCAACGCGACTTCTTCGGCCAGCGCGGTGCTGGCCGATTCCGCGAGGGGGAGATCGCTGTAGCTGTAGGTCTGACTGGCGGCAGGCGCGGGCGTTTCGAGAGCAGGCGCCGCGCAGGCCGGGCGCTTGGCGTTCATGGCATCACCGACGGATTGATCAACGTTAAGACTAGGCGCGGCAAGTTGTCGCGTCTAATCGCTAGTGTCGATCCTTCGATAGATGCCGTCGATCAAGCCTCCGCTGGTGATTTCTGATAAAGCGCGAAACACGCCTCTGCCAGCGCCGATCGTGGGGCGCCGCGACGCATGATCAGCCCTAGTCGGGCAAGGGTCTGGGCATTTTCGATGGGTTGCAGGCGCAGGTTATCCGTGAGGTTTTCCAGGCCGCCATCGAGTGGCATCACCGCGCAGCACAGGCCGCCGTGCACCGCTTGCAACAATTGGTGAACGGCGTCGGTTTGCAGCAATGGCTGTGGGGTCAGGCCGCGACTGTGGAAGTTATGGTCGATGGACTGGCGAAAGTGCATGCCGCTGGTGAGCATGCCCAGGGGCAGTTCGATCAGTGATTCCCAACTCAGCGGCGCTTCGCCAAAGCTGAAGAACCGCTGGTCGTAGAGCAGGCCCATCTGCGTTTCACTGAACGCCAGGGATTCAAAACGCTCGCCGTCGAGGCGGTCCAGGTAGGACACGCCAATGTCGATGCGATTGTTTGCCAGTTGCTCCAGAACCTGTTCCGAGCTCAGCGAGGACAGCTCGAAGCGCAGGTTCGGGTGTTGCGCGTGCAGGCGTTGCATCAACGGCAGCGCATCGAAACTCGACAGCGGCACCACGCCCAGCCGCAGGGTGCCGATCAGATTGCCGCGACACGCCGCCGCTTCCGCCTGCAAGCCGTCATAAGCCGCCAGCACCGTGCGTGCCCAGGCCAGCACCCGTTCGCCCGGCGCGGTAAAGCCTTCGAAGCGCTGGCCACGGTTGACCAGTGGCAGATCGAGTTCTTCTTCGAGGCTGCGCAGACGCATCGACAAGGTTGGCTGGGTGATGTGGCAGCGGGCGGCGGCCTGGCCGAAATGGCGGGTTTCGTCGAGGGCGATGAGGAATTTCAGCTGCTTGATGTCCATCTTCGCTCCGGGGCGCTGGCAAGGGTGGGCGATTCTACCGCTTGCGCGGGGGCAGGGTCATTGGTCGGCCCGCAACCGGGTTTGTCCGGGGTGGTCTAGGCTTGGGCGTCTGGAACTTAAATCAAGGAGTGTGCGCTATGAGTCTTTTGAGCTTTGTGAAAGAGGCCGGTGAGAAGTTGCTAGACCTGTTGACCCCTGGCAACGCCAATGCCAGCGAGCAATTGAAGGAGCACATCAGCAAGGTCGGGTTGGGTAACCCGAATGTTCAGGCGACCGTGGACGGTGACAAGGTGACGGTCACCGGTGAAGTGGCGAGCCAGGAAGAGAAAGAGAAGATTCTTCTGGCAGTGGGCAACATTGCCGGTGTCGGCAGCGTCGATGACCAGATCACCGTGACCGGGCCGGTTGTGGCGGCGGCGCGTTTTGTGGTCGTGAAGAAGGGCGACACCCTCAGCGCGATTTCCCTGGCGGTGTATGGCAACGCCAACCAGTACAACAAAATCTTCGAGGCCAACAAGCCGCTGCTGTCACATCCGGACAAGATTTATCCGGGGCAGACGCTGCGTATTCCTGAATAACCGCAGATACCGCAATCGCGAGCAGGCTCGCTCCCACATTGGAATGCATTTCTATTGTGGGAGCGAGCCTGCTCGCGATGGGGACGATGCGGTCTACAGGCCCGCAATCAAATCCCGATAATCCTCGACCGCCGCAAATTCCCCGGTGTCCTTCGGCCCTTTGCGGCTGTCCGGCTCCTTCACGGCCAACAAATGCGCCACGCCGAAATTCCGCGCACTGCGCAGGATCGGCAAGGTGTCGTCGATGAACAGGCTGCGTGCCGGGTCAAAACCGATGTCGGCCTGCAAGGCGTCCCAGAATTGCGGGTTTTCCTTGGGGAACCCGTAATCGTGGGAGCTGATCAGCCGTTCAAAGTACGGCGCCAGTTCGATTCGCTCCAGTTTCAGCGACAGTGAATCGCGGTGCGCGTTGGTGATCATCACCACGCGTTTGCCGGCTCGTTTGATCGCTTCCAGAAAGGTGTCGGCGTCCGGACGCAGGGCGATCAGGTGGGCGGTTTCCAGTTTCAGTTCACGCACCGACAGCTTCAGCTCCGCGCTCCAGAAGTCCAGGCAGTACCACTGCAACTGACCGGCATGGCGCTCGAACAGCGGCTGCAATTCCATTTCCGCCATCGCCCGGCTCACGCCGTGCAGTTCGGCGTAGCGCTGCGGCAGGTGTTCCAGCCAGAAGTGGTTGTCAAAGTGCAGGTCGAGCAACGTTCCGTCCATGTCCAGCAGAACGGTATCGATGTCGGACCACGGTAATGAAGGCATGGCAACGTCTCGAACGGTAGAAAGATATCCGACGCAAACAATCGGAAAAGCCGCGTTATAGTAGCGCGTTCACGCCAAGGAGCTTTGCATGCGCCAGAAACCCACCGTACTTGCCCGCGAGATCGTCGCCACCAGCCGGCTGTTCTGCGTCGAAGAGCTGAAGCTGCGTTTCTCCAACGGCGTTGAACGTACCTACGAGCGACTGGTCGGCAAGGGCGCCGGCTATGGCGCGGTGATGATAGTAGCGATGCTCGATGCCGAGCACGCGGTGCTGGTCGAGGAATACTGCGGCGGCACCGACGAATATGAACTGTCGCTGCCCAAAGGCCTGATCGAACCCGGCGAAGACGTGCTGGCTGCCGCCGAACGCGAACTCAAGGAAGAAGCCGGTTATGGCGCGCGACAACTGGAGCATCTGACCGAGCTGTCGTTGTCCCCCGGTTACATGAGCCAGAAAATTCAGGTGGTGCTGGCCACCGATTTGTACGAAGAGCGCCTCGAAGGCGATGAGCCCGAGCCGATGCGTGTGGACAAGGTCAACCTGCGAGAGCTGTCGACGCTGGCGCAGAATCCGAATTTCAGTGAGGGGCGCGCCCTGGCGGCGTTGTACCTGACCCGCGACCTGCTGACCCAGCGCGGATATTTCCAGTCATGAGTGAGATGCCGATGAGTTTTCCCCATCCGTTGATGGCGCCGGTGGTCGAGCTGGCACTGCGGGCCGGCGAGGCGATCCTGCCGTTCTGGCGTGCCGGTGTGGCCGTCACCGCCAAGTCCGATGATTCGCCGGTGACGGCGGCGGACATGGCCGCGCATCACGTGATCGTGGCCGGCCTGACAGCGCTGGATCCGAGCATTCCGGTGCTGTCCGAAGAGGACGCCAACATCCCGCAAAGCGTGCGCGCGAGCTGGCAGCGCTGGTGGCTGGTGGATCCGCTGGATGGCACCAAGGAGTTCATCAGCGGCAGCGAAGAGTTCACCGTCAACATCGCGCTGATCGAGAACGGCCGGGTGGTGTTCGGTGTGGTGACGATGCCGACCAACGGTCGCTTCTACGTCGGCGGAGCCGGGCTTGGTGCCTGGCGCGGCGACACGGGCGGCACGCCAGTGACAATTCAGGTTCGTGACGTGCCGGGACCTGGCGAAGCGTTTACCGTGGTTGCCAGCCGCCGTCATTCGAGCCCGGAGCAGGAACGCTTGCTCGCCGGATTGAGTGCCAGCCTTGGAGAGTTGCAACTGGCCAACATCGGCAGTTCGCTGAAGTTCTGTCTGCTGGCCGAAGGTGCTGCCGATTGCTACCCGCGTCTGGCGCCGACTTCGCAGTGGGACACGGCGGCGGCGCAGGGCGTTCTGGAAGGGGCGGGTGGCGAGGTGCTGGACCTGAGTGGCGAAGCGTTCTGTTATCCACCACGAGAGTCGTTGTTGAACGGTTTCTTCCTGGCGTTGCCGGCGAAAGCCGCGTGGCGGGCGAAGCTGCTCGAACTCGCCCGCTCGTAAGCGCTCAATCTCTTCAGCGGTGCAGGACGTACTGCCCGCTGAACGTCACCGCATCCTCATCGCTTCCTGTATTGACGACCCGCGTGTGCAGGGTCAGTCGCGCCCGTCCGTAACGCTGATACATCGCCAGAAATTTCTTCCACTGCGTTGCACTCGGTGACGGGCAGATCGCAATGGCATCGCCGGTCACAGGCAGTGGATAACTGATCTGTCCTTCCTGAATCACGATGTGCCCGTCTTCGATGCCTTCCTCTTTCAAACGCAAATGCAGCCAGCCCCAGCCGGCCAGCACCGCGCCGCAATACAGGCTGCCACCGAACATGGTGCTCTTGTGATTGACGTTGGCGTCCAGCGGCAGATGCAGGCGCAGTTGCTGTTCCTGCCAGTCGAGCACCTTGAGGCCCATGTCCCGGGTCAGCGGGATATCGTGGTGAAGGACCGATTCCAGATAACGACTGTCGTGCTTCATGCCCGGACCTCTTGCGGCAGAAAAGTGAATTGAGCGTGTTTCATTCGGATTCGTCGGAATGGCCGCCGCTGCCAGCGAAATTCAGACCGTGCTTGCGCAGTTTGTCGTGCAGGGTCTTGCGCGGAATGCCCAGGGCTTCGGCGAGACTGCGCACGGAACTGTGAGAGCGGGCCAGTTCGGCGGCGATCAGGGATTTCTCGAAGTTTTCCACTTGCTCGCTGAGCCCGCCCGCTGTGATTTCGACGGTGGTGCCGGGGCTGCCATCGGGCTGTGTGTTGTCCAGTGCCAGTTCCAGGCCGAGGGCAAAACGCTCCGCCGCGTTCTGCAATTCCCGCACGTTGCCCGGCCATGAGTGCCGCAGCAGCAACGCCCGTTGCGCCGGTTGCAGTTCATGCGGTGGCAGACCATGGCGGGCGCTGGCTTCGTCGGCGTAATGCTGGAACAGCATCAACGCGTCTTCGCCCCGTTCACGCAGTGGTGGAATGCGCAGCGGCGCCACGTTGAGACGGTAATACAGGTCGGCCCGGAATCGCCCCTGATCCGCGGCCTGGCGCAGGTCTTCCTTGGTGGCGGCGATGACGCGGATGTCCAGCGGGATCAACTGATTGCCGCCCAGACGCTCGACCACGCGCTCCTGCAGCATGCGCAGCAGTTTGACCTGCACATCCATGCTCATGCTCTCGATTTCATCGAGGAACAACGTGCCGCCATTGGCAAATTCGAACTTGCCGATCCGGCGCTTTTGCGCGCCGGTGAAGGCGCCGGGCTCATGGCCGAACAATTCGCTTTCGACCACCGATTCGGCCAGCGCGCCGGCGTTGATCGCCACGAACGGGCCGTTACGCCGGCTCGACAGATCGTGCAGGGCGCGGGCGACGACTTCCTTGCCGGCGCCGGTTTCGCCGAGGATCAGCACGTCGGCCTTGGTCGCCGCCAGCGCGCCGATCTGCTCGCGCAGGCGTGACATCGGCGCGGACTGGCCGACCAGCCGCGCGCTCAGTTCGTTGCGATCACTCAGGGCCATGCGCAGGCTGCGGTTGTCCAGCACCAGACGCCGCAGGGCCAGGGCGCGGCGCACGCTGTCGAGCAGGGCGTCGCTGGCGAAAGGTTTTTCCAGAAAGTCATAGGCACCGGCGCGCATGGCCTGCACGGCCAGTGGCACGTCGCCGTGGCCGGTGATCAGCAGCACCGGCAGCTCGGGATCCTGAGCGTGAAGTTCATGGAGCAACTCAAGACCATCCATGCCAGGCATACGAATGTCGCTGACCACCACGCCCGGCCAGTCGCGCTCCAGTTGCGCGGCCAAGCCCTTGGCTTCGGACAGCGGGAGAATTTTCAGGCCGGCCAGATCCAGAGTCTGGCCCAAGGCCTGACGCAGGTGCGGATCGTCGTCGATCAGCACCACCTGAATGCGGTTGTCGATGGTCATGCGCTTCGATCCTCGGACGGTTGCAGGCTGACCCCGGGCGCGCCGGCGCGCAGCCGCAGGGTGATCAAGGCGCCACCTTGCTTGTGGTTGGCGAACGACAGTTCACCACCGAAGGCGCGCATCAGGGTTTCGCAAATGGCCAACCCCAGACCCAGGCCTTGAGTGCGGGTCTTGGTCGTGTAAAACGGTTCGCTGGCACGGCCCAGGGCTTCCATGCAGAAACCCGGGCCATTGTCGCGAATGTACAGGTTGACGCCGTCATCGGTGGATTCGGCACTCAGCCACAATTTGCGCGGCGGGCCTTTCTCGGTCAGGGCGTCGAGGGCGTTGGCCAGCAGATTACCCAGCACCTGGCGCAGACGGGTTTCCCCGGCCTCGACCCACAGGGTGGCGGCGGGCAGGTCACGGATCAGCTCGACATCCATGCTGCGGCGACGTTTGGCCAGCAAGGCGAGCGCGTCGTCCAGCGCCGGTTGCAGGGCGACACTTTCCGGGGCGTGGCGGTCGCGACGAGCGAAGGCGCGCAGGTGAGCGATGATCGAGGCCATGCGCCCGGTCAGCTCGCTGATCAGTTTGAGGTTGCCTCGGGCGTCTTCGGTGCGTTCGTGGTCGAGCAGCACTTCGGCGTTTTCGGCGTAGCTGCGGATCGCCGCCAGTGGCTGGTTGAGTTCGTGGCTGATGCTCGCCGACATCGTCCCCAGCGCCGACAGTTTGCCGGCCTGCACCAGATCGTCCTGGGCGCGCACCAGTTCCTGCTGGGCCTGTTCGCGTTCCAGCACCTCTTGCTTGAGGCGCCGGTTGAGGCCTTCGAGATCGCTGGTGCGTTCGGCAACCCGGCCCTCAAGTTCCCGCCGGGCCTTGGCTTCGAAGGCGATCCGTTCCAGGTAATGACGACGACGCTGCATCATCAGGCCCAGCAACAACATGACTACCAGCAAGGTGGCGCCGCCGATCGCCACCACCGTGCGCACCGGTCGGTCGATCAATGTGCGCGGGGCAAGAATGCTGACGCTCCAGCCGGTTTCCGCGATCTCTTGGGTCTGCGGCAGCCACGCGGTCGGGCTCAGGTTCAGCGGGCGTGGCTCGCGGGTCGGGTAGGGCTGGATCGCGGTGATCGCCGCGCGCTCTGCATCACTCAGGGTACGGGTCGCGCGAAAGCGCCATTCCGGGCGCGAGGTGAGGATGACCACGCCGTTGTGGTCGGTCACCAGCAGTTGTTCCGGGGTTTTGCCCCACAGGCTTTCGGTGTGGTCGAGGTCAACCTTGATCACCAGTACGCCGATGATTTTTTCGCCGTTGCGCACGGCGGCGGCGAAGAAATAGCCGCGTTTGGCGGAAGTGGTGCCCAACCCGAAGAAGCGCCCGAGACGGCCGGCCATCGCTTCGCTGAAATAGGGTCGGAACGAGAAATTGCGCCCGACGAAGCTGTCGTGCTTGTCCCAGTTCGATGCAGCGAGCGTCTGACCGTTGGTGTCCATCAGGTACATGACTTCGGCGCCGGTCTGCGCAGCGATGTTCTTCAACAGGCGGTTGGCGTTGCCCTGGGTCACACCGTCGTCCGGCGCCCCGAGCACCGCGCGCAGGGCCGGCAGGTCGCCGAGGATTTGCGGCAGCACTTCGTAGCGATGCAGGGTGCCCAGCAGGTTGGCGACGTAGAGGTCGAGGGTCTGGCGGTTCTGGCCGGCCAGTTCGCTGCGGTAATAGCGCTCGGCGAGATGCTCCAGCGGCCACAGCAGCGGAGCCAGACACAGGGCCAGCAGGGCGAGGCTGCGCCAGCGGGGGCGACGGGGAAGAGTCGGAGTCATGAGCATCGGGCGCCTGTGGGTACAGGCGCATTATGCCTAGGCTTGCCCGGCAAGACACTCGTGCAGCGCGGTTTGCCAGTCCGGCAGACTGACGCCCCACTCACGCTGCAGGCGACTGCAGTCCAGACGCGAATTCAAGGGACGTGCAGCAGGCGTCGGATAGTCGCTGGAAGGGATCGGTATCAGTTCTGCGCACGGTTTGCCCTGTTCACGCAGCGCTGCGCCAATAGCCTGGGCGAAACCCAACCACGAGGTATGCCCGCCGGCCGTCAGGTGGTAGGTGCCCCAGGCCCCGGGTTGCCCTGACTGCCAGCGTTCGATGAGTGCCAGGGTGCTCTGGGCAATGGTGCCCGCCCAGGTGGGGGCTCCAACCTGATCGGCGACGACCCGCAATTGTGGTTTTTCCTGGAGCAATCGCTGCATGGTCAACAGGAAGTTCCGGCCATGGGTGGAGTAGACCCAACTGGTTCGCAGAATCAGGTGTTGCCCCTGAACGTCGGCGATGGCTTGCTCGCCTGCCAGCTTGCTTTTGCCATAGACACTCAGCGGGGCTGGTACATCGGATTCGTTGTAGGGCTCTGGCTGGCTGCCGTCAAAGACGTAATCGGTGGAGTAATGAATCAGCGGGGCACCAAGCCGTGCCGCTTCCTCGGCCAAGACACCGGGCCCTGTCGCATTGATGGCGAAAGCCAGCTCGGGTTCGCTTTCAGCCTGGTCGACTGCAGTATGGGCCGCGGCGTTGATAATCAGATCGGGAGCGATCTGTCTGACCTGCTGGCGGATTTGCGCAGGCTGAGCCAGGTCAAGCCGGTCACGCCCGAGCACGATCAGATCGCCTGTATCGGCCAGGCGCAACTGCAGCTCTTTCGAGACCTGACCCTGCTGTCCACAGATGAGGATTTTCATGGGAACAGGTCAGCCTCGTTCAGGCTTTTACCGTTCTGATCCTTGGCCGAGAGCTGCGGAGCAGATTCGAGTTGCCAGTCGATGTCCAGCGTCGGGTCGTCCCAGCGAATACATCGCTCGGCAGACGGCGTGTAATAGTCGGTGGTCTTGTAGAGAAATTCGGCAACCTCGCTCAGCACGACAAAACCGTGGGCGAAGCCTTCGGGTATCCAGAGTTGGCGACGATTGTCTGCCGACAGGCGCAGGGTGAGCGATTTGCCGAAGTGCGGCGAGCTGCGCCGGATATCCACGACAACGTCGAGCACTTCACCGACGGTCACTCGCACCAGTTTCCCCTGAGTGTTTTCCAACTGATAGTGCAGACCACGCAATACGCCTTTCTGCGAGCGCGAATGGTTGTCCTGTACGAACTGCGCATTCACGCCCGTCGCTTCGGCAAACGCCTTGGCATTGAAGCTCTCGTAGAAAAAGCCGCGTTCGTCACCAAACACTTTGGGTGCGATGACCATGACGCCGGGCAGATCGGTTTCGATCACGTTCATTGGTTTTCTCCGGCAATCGAATACAGGTACTGGCCATAGCCGGTCTTGCCGAAGTACTGCGCGCGCTCGAGCAGATGTTCGCGGCTGATCCACCTGTTCAGATAGGCAATCTCTTCCAGGCACGCGACTTTGAGGCCCTGGCGGTGTTCGATGGTCTGCACATACTGGGAGGCTTCAAGCAGGCTGTCGTGAGTACCGGTGTCGAGCCAGGCGAACCCGCGTCCGAAACGCTCGACCTGCAGATCGCCACGCTGCAAATACGCGTTGTTGACGTCGGTGATTTCCAGTTCGCCACGCTGCGATGGTTTGACAGCCTTGGCGATCCTGATCACGTCGTTATCGTAGAAGTACAGACCCGTCACCGCGTAGCTGGACTTGGGCTTTGCGGGTTTCTCTTCGATGGACAGGGCGCGCCCTTCGCGGTCGAAGTCGATCACGCCGAAGCGCTCTGGATCCTTGACCCAATAGCCGAACACTGTTGCGCCTTGAGGTTTGCGGGCGGCTTTCTTCAACTGTCCGCTGAAGGATTGGCCGTGGAAAATGTTGTCGCCGAGAATCAGGCACACCGGATCATTACCAATGAACTGCTCGCCGATCAGAAAGGCCTGGGCCAGTCCGTCGGGGGATGGCTGCTCGGCATAGCTGAACGAGACCCCGAACTGGCTTCCATCGCCCAGCAGGTTGCGGTATTGCGGAAGATCCTGCGGGGTGGAGATGATCAGGATGTCCTTGATCCCGGCCAGCATCAGCACCGAGATCGGGTAGTAGATCATCGGTTTGTCGTAGACCGGCAACAGCTGTTTGGATACGCCGAGCGTGATTGGATGCAAACGTGTGCCGGAACCTCCGGCGAGAACTATGCCCTTCATCATGCGAGCAGATCCTTGATGTCGGTGGAACCCAGGCGTTCGCCCTGATAGCTGCCGTCCTGAACGCGTCGGCACCATTGACGGTTGTCCAGATACCACTGAACGGTTTTGCGCAGGCCGGTCTCGAACGTTTCTTCAGGGACCCAACCCAGTTCGCGTTCGATCTTGCCGGCGTCAATGGCGTAACGCAGGTCGTGACCGGGACGGTCCTTGACGAAAGTGATCAGGTCAGCGAATCGAGCGAAGCCCTGAGGCTTGTTGTTCGGTGCCAACTCTTCGAGCAATGAGCAGATGGCGTGCACCACCTCAATGTTCTTTTGTTCGTTGTGTCCGCCAATATTGTAGGTTTCACCCACCGCGCCTTCGGTGACCACTTTCAACAGCGCCCGGGCATGATCGTCGACGAACAGCCAGTCACGGACTTGCTGACCGTTGCCATACACCGGCAGCGGCTTGCCGGCCAGTGCGTTGAGGATCACCAGCGGGATCAGCTTTTCCGGAAAGTGGTAGGGCCCGTAATTGTTCGAGCAATTGGTCAGCAGGACGGGCAGGCCATAAGTGCGGTGCCACGCCCGGACAAGATGATCGGACGCCGCCTTGCTTGCGGAATAGGGCGAGCTGGGGGCGTAGGGAGTTGTTTCGGTGAACAGATCGTCGACGCCATGCAGGTCGCCGTAGACCTCGTCGGTCGATATATGGTGAAAGCGGAAGGCACTTTTTTCCGGCTCGGCCAGGCCCTGCCAGTAGGCACGGGCCGCTTCCAGCAGGCTGTAAGTACCGACGATATTGGTCTGAATGAAGTCCGACGGCCCATCGATGGATCGGTCGACATGGGATTCGGCAGCCAGATGCATGATCGCATGAGGCTGGAAGCGCTTGAGCAGGGTGCTCACTGTGGACTGATCGACGATATCGGCTTGCACAAATTCGTAACGGCTGTTGTCGGCGATGCTCGTAAGCGATTCGAGATTGCCGGCGTAAGTCAGTTTGTCGAGGTTCAACACCTCGTGAGCCGTGTTGCAAATCAGGTGGCGAACCAGTGCGGAGCCAATGAAGCCGGCACCACCGGTGACGAGAATACGCATGCAGGTTGGCCTTTTTCCGTAAGACTATAAAGCGAGTGGAGCATAGCTTGTCGGCAGGGGAGGGGCGGCACAAGAGGGTTGCCCGCGGTATTTTGTCCGCGCAGCTCTGTGCCGGCGGGTATTCGACGTACGGAAGCCGGGCGCACTCCATCCAATGGAGCAGCGGCGGCCGAGTGAAACAGGGCAGTGATCGGCGCGGGGTTTACGGGGGGTTGATTATCCATCGGTGCAGTGGCGATATAGGCGCCTAATAAAATTTCAGGGGTCGTTCCATGTCGTTCGCCACGTTGATTCATCGCGCCAGTCTTCCGGGCCCACAGGTCACTGCAGAGCAGGCCTTGCAGGTTCTGACGCAGCATTACGGGCTGAGCGGCAAGTTGCAGGCGCTGGGCAGCCAGCAGGACCTCAATTATCGCGTGGACAGCGAACGCGGGCGATTCGTGCTGAAGATCTGCCGGGGCGACTATTCGCTGGTGGAACTGCAGGCCCAGCACGCGGGGCTGAGGTACCTGGCCGATCATGGCGCTGTGCAGGTTCCTCGGGTGATCCCGGCCAACGACGGCCAGGACCTGTTGTCGCTGGAGATCGGCGGCGAAGCGGTGCATGTACGTCTGCTCGATTACATCGAGGGCCAGCCGCTGACAGCTCTCGATCACCTTGGCCACGATGTCGTCGCCGGTTTCGGCCGGCTCTGCGGCGAAATGGATCTGGCCCTGGCCGGGTTCGACCATCCGGGGCTCGAGCGTACATTGCAGTGGGATGCACGCCACGCCAGCGCCCTGATCGAGCATTTGCTGCCGGTGATCGAGGACCAGCGCCAACGCGCGCTGATCGCCGAGGCTGCCGCACAGGCCAGGCTTCGTTTGCAGCCGCTGCTGGAAAAGCTGCCGGTGCAGGCGATCCACATGGACATCACCGACGACAACGTGGTCTGGCAGCGTGACGCCCGACGGCACTGGCAGTTGCAGGGCGTCATCGATTTCGGCGATCTGGTGCGCACCTGGCGTATCACCGATCTGTCGGTCACTTGCGCCGCGTTGCTGCATCATGCCGCAGGCGACCCGTTTGTGATCCTGCCGGCCGTGCAGGCCTATCACGCGGTCAATCCGCTGCAACACGAAGAACTGCTGGCGCTGTGGCCGCTGATCGTGGCGCGGGCGGCGGTGCTGGTGCTCAGTGGCGAGCAACAGGTCAGCATCGATCCGGGCAATACCTACAGCCGCGATAATCTGAACCACGAGTGGGAGATCTTCCGGGTCGCGACCTCGGTGCCTCTGGCATTGATGGAGGCTGCGATTCTCACGGCGGTCGGCCAGACATTGCCGACCATCGACAGTGAAGGCTTTGCGCCGTTGTTGCCCGGTCTGGTCGGGCGCGAATTCGCGTTGATCGATCTGGGTGTGTTGAGCGCGCACTTCGAGGCGGGCAATTGGGAGCAGCCTGGCATCGATCAGCGCCTGTTGAGTGAAGCAGCGGCCATCCACGGTCTGGCGGCCAGTCGATACGGGCAATACCGGTTGTCGCGCACCCGGCCCGACAGCGCCGATGAGCCAGAGACATTCCCGCTGCACGTCGAATTGCACGTGCCCCAGGGTTCTACGGTGGAAGCGCCGTTTGCCGGCGTGCTGCACCTGTCGGCCGACGGCGCGCTGCGACTCGATGGTCCGCAACTGAGCCTGCGTCTGAGGGGCGTGAAACCTTCGTTACACGGCGGTGCGGCGCTGGTGAAAGGTCAGGTGCTGGGTTCGGTGGACGGTCCCTTGATCGTGCAATTGATTCGCGGCGCACAACTTGAAGCGCCGCTGTTCTGCACGCCAACCCGCGCGGCGGCATGGCAGGCCTTGTCCCCATCACCGGCCGCGCTGCTGGGCCTGGCCTGCGACGCCGAACCCGAGCTGGACGCGACAACCCTGCTGGCGCGCCGCGACGCCAGTTTTGCCCGCACCCAAAAGCACTATTACGTCGACCCGCCGCGCATCGAGCGCGGCTGGCGCAATCACCTGATCGACATGCAGGGCCGTTCCTACCTCGACATGCTCAACAACGTCGCGGTGCTCGGCCACGGTCACCCGCGCATGGCGGCGGTCGCGAGCCGGCAGTGGTCGCTGCTCAATACCAACTCGCGATTCAACTATGCGGCGGTCGCCGAGTTTTCCGAGCGTTTGCTGAAGCTGGCGCCGGAGGGCATGGATCGGGTGTTCCTGGTCAACAGCGGCAGCGAGGCCAACGATCTGGCGATCCGCCTGGCGTGGGCCGCCAGCGGTGGGCGCGACATGATCAGCGTGCTGGAGGCCTATCACGGCTGGACGGTCGGCGCGGACGCGGTCTCGACCTCGATTGCCGATAACCCGAAGGCCCTGAGCAGTCGCCCGGACTGGGTGCACGCGGTGACCGCTCCGAATACCTATCGCGGTGAATTTCGCGGCCCGGATTCGGCGCCGAATTATGTGCGCAGTGTCGAACATCATCTGGCGAAGATCGACGAGCAGAAACGCCAACTGGCCGGGTTCATTTGCGAGCCGGTCTACGGCAACGCGGGCGGGATCTCGCTGCCGCCGGGCTACCTCAAGAAAGTCTATGAACTGGTGCGCGCCCGGGGCGGCGTGTGCATCGCCGATGAAGTGCAGGTCGGTTACGGGCGTATGGGCCACTTCTTCTGGGGTTTCGAAGAACAAGGCGTGGTGCCGGATATCATCACCATGGCCAAAGGCATGGGCAACGGCCAGCCGCTGGGCGCCGTGATCACCCGTCGGGAAATCGCCGAGGCGCTGGAAGCCGAGGGCTATTTCTTCTCGTCCGCCGGCGGCAGCCCGGTGAGCTGCCAGGTCGGCATGGCGGTGCTCGACGTCATGGAAGAAGAAAAACTCTGGGAAAACGCCCAGGTGGTCGGCGCTCATTTCAAGGCCCGGCTGGAGGCGTTGATCGATCAATATCCGTTGGTCGGCGCGGTGCACGGTTCCGGGTTCTATCTGGGGGTCGAGCTGATCCGCAATCGGGAAACCCTGGAACCGGCGACCGAGGAAACCACGCTGTTGTGTGATCGCCTGCGGGCGCTGGGGATTTTCATGCAGCCGACCGGCGATTACCTGAACGTCCTAAAGATCAAACCGCCGATGGTCACCTCGCGTCAGAGCGTGGATTTCTTTGTCGACATGCTGGCGAAGGTGCTGGAAGAAGGGCTCTGAGGCGATGCGAACCCGACAAATACCGATTTGTATCGGTATTTGTCGGGTTAAATTGGGATTGTTTTTTCTTTATGGCTTCTAAAGCCGATATTTATCGTTTATAAAGTCGCCATAGTCCGTCGTCCATCCCTGTACGGCGTGTTGAAAAACCCTCGACGGTTCCCTGGAGTCTGATCGACATGACCACATTGAAAAGCACACCACGCGCCGATGGCTTTTACATGCCGGCCGAATGGGCACCGCAAACCCAGACCTGGATGATCTGGCCCGAGCGTCCGGACAACTGGCGTCTCGGCGGCAAACCGGCGCAGGCCGCCCACGCGGCAGTGGCCAAAGCCATCGCGCGTTTCGAACCGGTCACCGTGGCGGTCTCTGCCGGCCAGTACGAAAACGCTCGTGCTCGCCTCGACGTGCCGAATATCCGCGTGGTCGAGATGTCCAGCGATGACGCCTGGGTTCGCGATAGCGGCCCGACTTTCGTGATCAACAACAGCGGCGAAGTGCGCGGTGTGAACTGGGACTTCAATGCCTGGGGCGGCTTCGACGGCGGCCTGTATTCGCCGTGGAACCGCGACTCTCAGGTCGGCGGCAAGATCCTCGAAATCGAGCGAAGCCCGCGTTATCGCACCGAAGGCTTCGTGCTCGAAGGCGGCTCGATTCACGTCGACGGCGAAGGCACCCTGATCACCACCGAAGAATGTCTGCTCAACCGCAATCGCAACCCGCACCTGGGTCGCGAAGAGATCGAAGCGGTGCTCAGCGAAAACCTGTCGGTGGACAAGATCATCTGGCTGCCGGATGGCCTGTTCAACGACGAAACCGACGGCCATGTGGATAACTTCTGCTGCTACGTGCGTCCGGGCGAAGTGCTGCTGGCGTGGACCGACGATCCGCAGGATCCGAACTACCCGCGCTGCCAGGCCGCGATGAAAGTGCTGGAAAGCAGCACCGACGCCAAGGGCCGCCCGTTCACGGTGCACAAGATGCCGATTCCGGGGCCGCTGTTTGCCACCGAAGAAGAATGCGCGGGCGTGGATCCGGTGGACGGCACTCAGGAGCGCAACCCGAGCGTGCGCCTGGCCGGTTCCTACGTGAACTTCCTGATCGTCAACGGCGGCATCATCGCGCCGAGCTTCGACGATCCGATGGACGCGCCGGCGCGGGAGATCCTGCAGAACCTGTTCCCGCAACATGAAGTGGTGATGGTGCCGGGCCGCGAACTGTTACTGGGCGGCGGCAACATTCACTGCCTTACCCAACAGCAACCCGCGCCGCACAAAGAGTGAGTGCGGATGTAACAGCTTGAGTTGATTGAAAAATCGACCGGTCAGTCATTCGTTGCCCACGCTTGAAGAGAAACCCGCAGCCCGTCAGGACTGCGGGTTTCTTTATATCCGCCTGTCGGCAGTTTCCAGACATTGGCATAGCTCTTGTATCGCTCATGACGCACTAGGGAGGGGGGAGAACTTCAACAGTTCTGTCATAAACCTTGGATAACGTAGCCGCTCATGAACGGGGAGAGAGCGCTGAAATGAACGCCGAAGTGAACGTAATCAGCGAGCGGACGTTGCATCCCATGACGGTAAATAGTGAGTCGCTCCAGATTGTCGCGCACTGGTTGAAGTCCAATGGAACGCGTCAGATCAGGGAACCTGATCCGCGCCGGATGATGATCGAGCGTTACCCCGCTGGCCTGTTCAGCGAGGCCGAACTGGAAGCACTGTGGGATGTGATGGAAGGATAAGAAGAACAAACAAGGATTGTAAAAAGCGCTGCCGGGATGGCAGCGCTTTTTTTATGGGCGCGAATCAGAAGCTGTAGGTGCCGGTGACTACCAGGCTGCGCGGTGCGCCCGGCTGGATCTGGAACGCGCTGGTGGCCGACGAGTAATACTCGCGGTCGGTGATGTTGTTCAGGGCGCCACGCAGGTCCCAGTCCTTGTGGCGGTAGCCGACCAGCGCGTCCCAACGGCCGTAGCCCGGCAACACGGTGGTGTTGGCGTTGTCGGCATAACGCTGGCCGACCAGGGTCAGGCCGGTTTCGGCGTACCAGCCCATTTCCGGTTTCCAGGTCAGGAACAGGCTGCCGTTGCGCTTGGCCACGTTGTTCACGCGTTTGCCTTCCAGGGCGTTGTTGTCCTTCTCGATGGTCGCGTCCTGCACGCCTACACCACCGCGCACATACCAGTTGCCGACGATCTTGCCGGTACCGGTCAGCTCGATCCCGCGCGAGCGTTGCAGACCGCTGAGCACGGTCAGGGTCGGGTCGTTCGGATCGGTGGTGCGGCGGTTGTAGAGTTCCAGCTCATAGACGGCGAGGGTGGTGCTCAGGCGATCGTCGAGCCAGTCGCTTTTCACGCCGATCTCTTTCTGCTTGGTCAGCTCCGGGCTCAGGTCATTGGTGTTACCGGCCGCGCCCGGGGTGATACCGATCAGACCACCGCCTACCGGCGAGAAAGTCTTGGTCCACGAGGCGTAGAACGAATGATTCTGCAGCGGCGTCCAGACCACGCCGAAACGCGGGCTGGTACTGTGGCTGTCACGGTCTTCGGAGATGTTGCGCAGCTTGTTGGTCGACTCGATATCGAAGGTGTCGTAGCGCAGGCCGGCCAGCAATTGCCATTGATCGTTCAGGCGCAGTTGATCCTGAACATAGACCGCGCGGCTTTCGACTTCGGTGTGGCTGCTGCTCGACACCTGCATGCGCCCGGTGTGGCGCAGGTCGCGGTTGGGGTTGTACAGATCCAGCGACGGCACGGCGGAACTGCCGCGCCCGGACGTGGCGGCGTTGTAGAGCGTCGGGTCGCGGCGCTGGCTGCCGGTTTCGAGGCCGGTCAGCAGGCGGTGCTCGAGGCCGAAAGTTTCGAATCCGCCTTCCAGCTCAACGTTGTTGAACACGTTACGGGTGGTCAGGTCCTGCTGCCAGTGCTGGCGGGTGACCTTCTGCGTCGCCGGGGTGTAACCGGTGAGGTAGGTGTTGTCGAAATCGCTGTCGAGCTTGAACACACCGAGCGTGTGGCGCAGCTGCCAGTTGTCGTTGATTTCATAAGCCAGTTTCGAGCGCAGGGATTGCGTTTTGTCGTCGATGAAATCGTGATCGTTGCCGTAGGTCGTGTCCCGGTCGACATCTGCCGGGCGTCCATTGACGCCGGGAATGCCGCGATCCGGTGTGCGATTGTAGCGGCTGTATTCGTATTGCACCAGCCAGTTCAGGTCAGGCGTGAGCTGCCAACTCATCGACGGTGCAAACAGCTGGCGATTGCCGCTGACGCCGTCGCGGAAGCTGTTTTCGTCCATGTTGCCCATGTTCAGGCGCAGGCTGATGTTGTCGCTCGGGTCAGTGCTGAGATCGGCGTACAGGCTGCGCAGGTCTTCGCTGCCACCCTGGGCCTCGATGGTTGAACGGCGACCGAATTCGGGTGCCTTGCTGACGCGGTTGACGATCCCGCCCTGGCTGCCACGGCCGTACAACACAGCGGCCGGGCCTTTGAGCACTTCGACGCGTTCGATGTTGTGCAGGTCGCGCTTGTACTGGCTGTCGTCGCGGATGCCGTCCAGATAGAAGTCGTTGCTGGCGTCGAAGCCGCGGATGCGCAGGCTGTCGAAGCGCGTGTCGCCGCCGCTGCTGACGTTGGGCATGCCGCTCAAGGCGTCGCCCAGGTCATTGGTGCCGTAGTTGGCGAAATTGGCGGTCTTGACCGAGTCGATCGCCTGGGGCACGTAACGCACAGGGGTGGAGGTGCGGGTCGCGGTGTTGCTGACCTTTACGCGCGGATCATCAACCTGCGCTTCTGCGCTGATCGACGTGGCGGGAAGCTCGGTCGCGGAGTAAGCGAAACCGGAGGACAAAAAGGCAGAAAGCCCAAGCGTGACGGGCGTGAGACGGAACGGGGCAGGCATTGAAAAGCGCATCCGAAAGGTTGGAAGAATTCGAGCGCGCGAATGGTAATGCTTTGCATTTACTCCCGTTAATTATTCCTGAAAGGTTCCGTGGTTTGATTGTGTCAATTTATTTCATGTTTGTGTCGGAGCCGACAACAAGCGCATTTGACCGATTGCCGAAACAGACTGAAAGCCATTCCGGCGTTTTTCCGCAACGACCGAGGGACTAATGTGCCGACATCGTTTTTCCCACCTTCTGAGCGGAGCTTTCCGATGACTTTTCATTACATCTACGACCCGCTGTGCGGCTGGTGCTATGGCGCCAAACCACTGGTGCAGGCCGCCCAGCAAGTGCTGCCCGTGATCGCCCACGCGGGCGGCATGATGACCGGCGCCAACCGCCAGAACGTTTCACCGCAACTGCGCAATTACGTGATGCCTCACGACCGACGCATTGCCGAATACACCGGTCAGCCCTTCGGCGAAGCTTATTTCGAAGGCCTGTTGCGCGATCACTCGGCGGTGTTTGATTCGGCACCACCGATTGCCGCTGTGATGGCAGCGGAAAAAATCGACGGTCGTGGCCTGGAGCTGCTTGGCCGTTTGCAGACTGCGCACTATGTCGAAGGGCGGCGAATTGCCGACGAAAGTGTGCTTGTGGAATACGCGGTAGAGCAGGGCTACAACGCCGATATGTTCTTGAACGCCGTGAAGTCCGTCGACACCGAACAACATATAAAGAACAGCCGTGCCCTGTTGGCAAAACTGGGTGGGCAGGGTTTTCCAACTTTCGCACTGGAACAGGACGGTCAGTTCACACTGGTTGATATCGGGCCGTGGCTGGGCAAGCCAGAAGCCTTCGCCCAATGGTTGAGTGAGTCGTTTACGCCTGCGCCAGGGACTGAAACCTTGCAGGTCTGTGGCCTAGATGGTTGCGCGTAATCCCGCATCAAAATCCCTGACTGCGAGCAATTCCGTGCACGAAGCCATCGCAAAATTTACTTTTTTTAGACGTTTTTCGCCTATTTAAAGACGATTCTTGAAATTGACACATTGTTGAGGGCGCGGCTACGATTCGGCCCAACGCCTGTGGCTAACCGCCATGACTCAAAATTAGGAGCAGGCCCGCCATGACATTGTCTTGAGCGGGTCTTTTTGTTTCGGGGTGAATAAAAGAGTGCAATAAGCGCCGTTTCAGCCGTTCGACACAGCGCGTTTCAACCCGTAATAAGGAAAACAAAATGTTGAACAAGCGAATCAGTCTGATCGCACTGGGGATGTTGAGTGCCACTTCGGCCATGGCTAACGACCAGGCCGAGTCCAAGGGTTTTGTGGAAGACAGCAGCCTCAAAGTGCTGCTGCGCAATGCCTACATCAATCGTGATTACAAAAACGGTAACGACGATAAAGCCGAGTGGGGCCAAGCGGCCATCGGTACGTTCTCGTCCGGTTTCACCCAGGGCACCGTCGGTGTGGGTGTGGACGCGTTCGGTCTGTACGCGCTGCGTCTGGACGGCGGCAAGGGCCGCAGCGGCGCCGGCGGTATCGACTTTTTCAAGCAAGACAACAACGGCAACCCGGCTGACGATCTGGCCAAGGGCGGCGCGGCAGTCAAATTCCGTTTCTCCAACACCGTGCTGACCTACGGTGACCAGATGCCGGCCCTGCCGGTGCTGAACTACGACAACTCCCGTCTGCTCCCAGAGAGCTACACCGGTACCTTGATCACTTCCAAAGAGATCAAAGGTCTGCAGCTGGATGCTGGCCGTTTCACCGCGGAATCGCGCAAGAGCGATGAAGGCCGTGACAGCGGTGGTCTGAAGTCGATCAACGTGTTGGGCGGTAGCTACCAGTTCACCGAAAACTTCAAGGGCGCGCTGTACGCTTCCGACGTCGAAGACGTGCTGAAGAAGCAATACGTGAACGCCAACTACGTGTTGCCGTTCAACAAGGATCAGTCCCTGACCCTGGACTTCAACGGCTACCGCACCAAGCTGGAAGACTCCTACATCCGCGAGAACACTGTACCGGGTAAAAGTATCGTCACTGGTGACGACAACAAAATCTGGAGCCTGGCAGCAACCTTCGCCACTGGTCCGCACTCGTTCACCGTGGCGCACCAGCGTTCCACCGGCGACAGTAACCTGGGCTACGCCTACGGCGGCTACCAGAAAGATCAACATCGTGTCGGGGACGGTGGCAACACCATCTACCTGGCCAACTCCTACTGGTCCGACTTCAACGCTGAAGACGAGCGCAGCTGGCAGTTGGGCTACGGCCTGGACTTCAGCGCATTCGGCGTACCGGGTCTGAGCTACAACTTCGCGTACGTGCGTGGCGACAACATCACCACGTCAACCAGCGAAGGCGGCACCGAGCGCGAGATCTTCAACCAGTTCAAGTACGTCGTGCAAAGTGGCCCGGCCAAAGACCTGAGCATCAAGCTGCGCAGCTCGATCCTGCGTGTTTCGCAGAAATCCAGCGAATACAACGTCAGCGGCAACGAACTGCGTGTGTTCGTGGATTACCCGATCAACATCTTCTGATGATCGATTGAACCCGCGAAACGCGACAGAAAAACCCCGACTGGTTCGGGGTTTTTTTTTGACGCTTTTTGAAAAAACAGCATAAAAACCCGTGTTTTTGTCATTTGAAATGCACTTTCAAGCCGTTTCAAATCGCGTTTCAAACAGGGCTTTAAATGCCTGAAATTCTTTCTCATGGACGCAAATTCTCCACCTAATAGATTAGGCCGCTCAATGCAGCGGAGAATTTGGTAATGATCGTTTTAACCAGAGAAGTGGGCGAATCGCTACGGCGCGACAAGTACGCCAATGTGCAGGGTGCTGACTTCAATCTCTACGGTCATTTCGCCGACTTCGTCAGACTGACCAAAAGTTGGGAAAACATGGAGCCTGACAGTTACTACGGTCAGGCCGAAGCCGGCATGCGTTACCGTCGTTACAGCGACTTTGAGTACAACCCCAAGACTCGCGAACTGAAGCAGCTGGAACATCGCGCGTACGTGCAGTCCAAGGCCAACAACAGCTATGTGGGCGGCGTGGTGCGGCACTTCCAGGACTTCTCGGACGAAGTCATCAGCTCGCCGGTAATGCGCAGCCTGATCGACACCGATTTTGAAGTGTACAAAAGCGTGTTGCCGGAAGAGCTGCACGATGAAATCTGGCAATGCCAGATCCATCAGATCCGCATCGAGATCAAACCCGGCAAACAACTGGAAATCACCCCGGAAGGGATTCACTGCGACGGTTATCCGTTCAGCGGCGTGCACTTCTGGGGCCGCAACAATGTCGAGGGTGCGGAGAGTCGTCTGTACGACATCCACGAGCAGCAACTGGCGTCGACCACCTACCAGGAAATCCTCGACACAACTTACTTCCTCGACCGCGACATGCGCCACTACGTGACCCCGGCGCGCAACACCCATACCCATGCCATGGCGTACCGGCAGATCCTGGCAATTTCTTTCTCGCGGCCCGGGACCGCTTTCGACATTGTTCGCTAATCAGATCACCCAAATAGACGGCGTCGAATGCTCGACGCCGGTGGTGCTGCGGCGCGCGACGGCCAAGGACGCGCAGCGCATGGAGCGCTTCTTCCGCCAGTTCGACGAAGTGTCGTTCTGTGAATGGCAGGACGCCAAATGCCTGCGCGGCGTGTTGATCCAGAAAACCACCACGGCCTATCTCGCCTTCGACGTCGAAGGCGAGATCGTCGGCGCGGTGCTGGGCGGCATGCTCGGCAGCCGTGGCACGATCAACCATCTGGCGGTCAGCCTGCGCTATCGCAGCCAGGGCGTGGGCCAGCGGCTGGTGGAAGCGGCGTCGGCCGACATGAAACGGGTCGGTGTGCTGCGGATGTTTCTGTTCGTCGACGATGCTAACCTCGCGGGCAAGCGTTTCTGGACGGCCCAGGGTTTTTGCGAACCTCACGGCGAGCGGACATTTGAGAGGGATCTATGAATGAAACATCCGGCAGTGCGCCGCTGATGGTCGACCGTCAGCCATCGCGCACCTTTGCCGAAGCCAGCCCGGTGGTGGCCGGTTACTTCACCGTGTCGTTCGTGTTCGGGCTGATGGCCGTCAACGCCGGGCTACCGCTGTGGCTGCCGGTGGCCATGTGTCTGTTCGTGTATGCCGGGGCTTCGCAATTCGCGGCGCTGGCGCTGATCAGCAGCGGGGCATCGCTGACCACCATCGTGCTGACCACGTTTCTGATCAACGCGCGGCACATGCTGATGTCGGTCTACATGGCGAAGGCCCTGCGCGCGCTGGGCCTGAGCCGCATGGAGCGCTGGTGTTACGCCGGCGGCCTGACCGATGAATCGTTCGCCTTCCACAGCGTCAAACTGGGCACTGGTGCACCGGTGAACATCCGATATCTGATCGGCTTCAACCTGTTTTGCCACACCTCCTGGGTGATCGGCGGATTGCTCGGAGCCTTGTGTGCGCAGTACGCGTCGCACCTGATCAAATACCAGCTCGATTACGCGCTGACCGCGATGATGCTCTACGTGCTGGTCTCGCTGTGCAACACCCGCAACAAACTCATCGCCGCTATGGCCGCAGTCGTCTGCATGGGCGCACTGAGTCTGGTGGGCAGCTCGCCATTCAACGTTTTCATCGCCACGTTTGTGGGCTGCGGAGTGGGTGTATGCCTGACCAAACGTTCCTGATTCTGGTGGTCGCTCTGATGATGGCCGTGACCTTCCTGCCACGGGCCTTGCCGCTGCAGGTCAACACCGAGCACTGGCCGCCCTTCGTCGCGCGGGCGCTGGAATACCTGCCGGTGGCGATCGTCGCTGCGATCAGCCTGACACCCTTGTTGATCAAGGATCAGCACATACAGCTCGATCGCCCGGAATTCTATGCAGCGATTCCGACGCTGTTATGTGCGTATTTCAGCAAAAACCTCTTTCTCAGTGTGGCGGTTGGGACGGCTGCGTACATTGCGCTCGGCTCGTTCATGTAGCGGCAGATCGACCACGTCGTTCAACGCCTGGCCGGACAGATCCGGGTTGTTCACCGCCAGGCGCACTTCGAGGAAATCCTCGAACCCGGGGAAAATCGTCAGGCCGTTTTTCTGCGCGGCCTCGCGGGAGACCATGCCGACCGCGTCCATCTGGGTGATGAGCGACAAAGTCAGCGTTTCGCTGCAGGAGTAGATCGTCCGCTGACTGTTCTCGTGATTGCCCAGCCCTGCGTCGAGAAAACGCAAAAAGCTGTGGGAATACGGACAATCTTCTGCGGGACGCACCTGAAACTTGTTGCCGAGCAACGTCAGCGGATCGTTCTCCTGACCACAGTGCGCGCCGACCACCTGCACCTGCACTTCAGGCAGGACAATGCTCGGCAGACCCGGACGCTGCGGGCCGATCAACACCGCAAGGTCGAAGTCCTCGTTCTTCAGCTTGCTGAGGTTTTCCATCGACTCGGCGTAGCTGAATTCCATCTGGTAATCGGGAAACACCTCGATCAGGCGCCCGATCAATCGTCGGTTGAAATCCGGGTCCAGCGTGGTGTTCAACGCCACTTTCAATGTGCGTTGTCCCGGCACCTTCAATGCTTCGACTTTCTCTTCCATCTGCCGCGTGGCAATCAGCACTCTGTCCATATAAGGCGTCAGCTCGGTGCCTTGCGGCGTCAGCGTCAGCCCCTTGTTGGATCGTCTAAACAAGCGGAAACCGAACTGCTCTTCGACCTTGTTCAACTGTGCGGCCAGGGCCTGCACGGTCAGGCACGAATGCTCGGCTGCGGCCGACAACGAGCCGGTCTGCACGATGCGCATGAGGTTGCGTAAGGTTCTGCTATCCATGGGTAATGCCCTCTGAAGTGGGCTGGGTATTGTTGTGTACGTGACGACCTGAACGGCGCCATTTGCTGGCTATATTCCTGCACCTGAGCATAGTTGTCGCGCAATTAGTAGCGAATTGATGTCCCTGCCGATGGCTGGAGGCTGACACAGGATCGGGGTTTTTGGTGACGTGGGGGTGATTGGGGTCAAAAAAAGTGCACGGTTTGGGTGCGTCTTCGGGTTTTTCCAAAGGAATTTTGGCGCGATTTTTACAGGCTATTCATTACACCACTTCACAAATGAAGTACCCCACCCCTACTTTTTCCCCTCCCGGCACACGCCTAAATTGAGCTCCAACACCTGACCATCATCCCGAGGGCAGGTCACTGGAGTAGTCGTCATGCCATTTGTCAGCGTACGTATCACCCGCGACGGCATTACCCGTGAGCAGAAAGCTCAGGTGATCGCCGAAATCACTGAAACCCTGGAACGCGTCCTCAACAAACGCCCGGACCTGACCCACATCGTGATCGAAGAAGTCGACACCGATAACTGGGGCTACGCCGGCATCACCACCACCGAGTACCGCCGACAACTGGCGGAACGGGGCCAGTCATGACCCCGACCGTGACCATCGATTTCGTCTCCGACGTGGTGTGCCCCTGGTGCGCACTCGGGGCGACGGCGCTGGAGCAGGCGATCGGCAATCTGGCCGGCGAGGTTTCGGTGGAGCTTACCTACAAGCCCTTCGAACTCAACCCGGACATGCCCGCCGAAGGCGAGCCGGCCGTGCAGCACCTGATGCGCAAATACGGCCGCACCGCCGAAGACCTCGCCGCCGGCAAGAAGATGCAGATCGAACGCGGCAAAGCCATCGGTTTCGAGTTCGACCTGGAGAAACGCACGCACTTTCACAACACCTTCGATGCTCATCGATTGCTGATGTGGGCGGCGCAGGAAGGGCGGCAGATCGCGCTGAAAAAGATCCTGCTGCGCACTTACTTCCGCGACGGCGACAACCCCAACGATCACCCGACGCTGATCCGTCTGGCGACCGAAGCGGGACTGGATGCAGCGAGGGCCCGCAAGGTGCTGGTCAACGACGAATTCGCCAGCGAAGTACGGCAACTGCAGGCGTTTTACCGGCAGCACGGAATCAACTCGGTGCCCGCGCTGATCCTGAACGGCAAGCACCTCGTCTCCGGTTCGCAATCGGTCGAGTACTACGAACAAATGCTGAAACAACTGGCTAGCGCCTGATTCAACGCCTACTTATTGATTGAGGATTTCATCATGAGCAATTCGAAAAAAACTGTCGTTATCACTGGTGCTTCCCAAGGTCTGGGCGAAGGCATGGTCAAAGCCTTCCGTGAGCTGGGCTACAACATCGTCGCCACCTCGCGCTCGATCAAACCGTCGAACGACCCGCAAATCCTGACCATCGCCGGCGACATCGGCGCCCCGGCCACTGCTCAACGCGTGATCAGCGAAGGCGTGGCACGCTTCGGCCGCATCGACACCCTGGTCAACAACGCCGGCATCTTCGTCGCCAAACCGTTCACCGCCTACACCCCGGAAGACTACGCAGCGGTGCTGTCGGTCAACCTCAACGGCTTCTTCTACATCACCCAACTGGCCATCGCCGAGATGGAAAAACAGGGCAAGGGCCATGTGGTCAACATCACCACCAGCCTGACCGACCACGCGGTAGACGGTGTGCCCTCGGTCCTCGCTTCCCTGACCAAGGGCGGCCTCAACGCCGCCACCAAATCTCTGGCCATCGAATACGCCAAACGCGGGATCCGGGTGAACGCGGTGTCGCCTGGCATCATCAAAACGCCGATGCACGGCGAAGAAACCCACGCGGCGCTGGGTGCGCTGCATCCGGTCGGGCACATGGGCGAGATCGACGACATTGCGCAGGCGGTGGTGTATCTCGATAACGCGAAGTTTGTGACCGGCGAGATTCTGCATGTGGATGGTGGGCAGAGTGCTGGGCACTGATTGATGCGGTAACTCAAAGCCCTTGCAGCGATGCGAGGGCTTTTTTGTGGGCGACAGCTTATGGATCGGGGCTCAGCACTTTGACCGCGTCATCGACCAGCGCCTTACTCAACTCCTGCAAATATTGCGAGGCGCAGGCGTGGAGTTCTGGATCGTTGGCGGCAGAAGTATCGGAGGTGAGCAGTTTGGAAATGTGCAGCAGATGCGAGGCGTGGGAGAGGGCGGTGACGACCGGGACGCCGGAGTTGGTGCGGAAGAGTGCGTGGTTGTACTGGAAGGAGAAATGGGTGAGGCCGAGGGTTTTCAGATCGTGGGGATGGGTCATGGCTTCACCTACCGTTTGTTGGGAGGTGGAAAGGGCAGACTTTGGATGGATCGATGCTAATCATTTGTGAAACTCCCTGTATCAAATGGGGCTGCCAATTCGTTATCAGGCGAATGGGGTGGCAGCTATGCGCAGGCTGATAAACCGGAGATACAGGAACCCGGCAGACCCGAAGGTCTCCCACGCACAGCCGCCATTACACGGAATTGCAGGCATGAAAAAGCGCCGACAAACGTGGGTTGGGGCGCTGGTGCGCCTGCATCTTACGCGGGTTATCAGGCTCGGTCGCTGAATTGGCAGCGACGGGATTGACGGTAGCGTGGGGGAGGGTTGGGCGCAATCGTGGCCAGGTGGTGGCGGAGGCTGGCGATGTTCCGGATGTGCGGTGCAACAGTTATGTTGCATGCGTAACAGATATGTTGCACATTCGCTCTACCGAAACAGCGAGTGATGCACATGAAGTACAGCGAGTTTCGGCGATGGTTGAAAGCCCAAGGCGTCGAGTTCCAAGCCGGCAAGGGCAGTCATTTCAAGGTTTCCTTGAATGGCAAATCAACTGTCTTTCCCGACCACGGAGCCAAGGAAATGGGCGAAGGGTTGAGAAAATCGATAATCAAACAGCTGGGCCTCAAGGATTGAGGCCCAGCTGTACCCCATGAGAGGAAACGTGATGTTCGAATATGCGTTGGAAGTCCACGAGGAGCCGAGTAGTGTCTGGTTGTCCTGCGCAGAAATTCCAGAGATGCACGCCGCTGGCGACACCCTCGAGGAAGCACTCGACGGCGCCATTGATGCGATGGAAACGGCATTGTCGATTTACGTTGATGATCGCCGGTTGATTCCGACAGGTGATGCGGGGGAGCAGGAAGGTGACGCGGTATTGCGTCTGCCTATACTGACTGCGGCAAAGGTTGGGCTCTGGAATACGCTTTTGGAGTCTGGGATAAGCAAAGCTGAACTGGCACGACGCTTGGGTGTGCAACGACCCCAGGTAGATCGGTTAGTTGATTTCCTGCACCACTCCAAGATAGAGAATGTCGAGCGTGCATTGCAGCAGCTTGGGCGCCGGATTTTGCTTTCGGTTGAGGCTACGTAAGGTTGAAGAAAAGCCCCCGATAGTGATGGCTGTCGGGGGCTTTTCATTTGGAGTGGAAAACACACCCTCCAGAAACAACAAAGCCCCTGCATTTCTGCAAGGGCTTCGTTTTGTATGGTGCCGGCACCAGGAATCGAACCCGGGACCTACTGATTACAAGTCAGTTGCTCTACCATCTGAGCTATACCGGCGTGTGGGCGACGATTATAGCGACTCGGGTGCTTCTGTAAACCCCTGAATTCAGACTATTTTTGCGCCCTCTGCGATTCACGCCCGGCGCAGGACGTTGCGCAGTTTTTGTACAGCGCGCCAGGCGCGGCTGTTTTGCATGGCGCGCAGTTGGGCTTCGGCCTGTTCGGCGCGTTGCAGGGCGATTTCCAGGGCCGGGTTTACCGGGTGGGCGAGGTTGTGGCCTTTGCACAGCTGGAAGTTGTCGAGGTTGCACGGTGGCAGGTCGAACGCGGGTTTGAGGTTGATGTGTTCGTTGGCCAGGAAGAAGCTGTTGAGGCCGTCGAACAGGACGTTGGTGTAGCCGGCGTCGGTCACCAGGTGTTCCCAGGTGCGGTCGCGCTCCCATGGGGTTTCGATGAGGATGATCCAGGGGCGGAAGCGACTGAAGTCCATGCCGCGCAGGACGGTTTCTTCGTGGCCTTCGACGTCGATTTTCAGAAAGTGGATCGGCCGCTCGGCAGCGTGTTCTTCGCAGATCGAGGTCAGTGTGCGTGCGCTGACGGTAAGGCTTTGCACGTCCATGCCGAGGTTTTTGCGTTCTTGCGCGACGACCGGGTCAGCGGTGGACAGGCCGGTGTCGGCAATGCCGTAGAAAGTCAGTTCGCCCGGGTGGTCGCTGGCCACGCATTGCAGCGTGGTGTCGCGGGGGCGATGCTGGCGAAGTGCGTCGTGGTAGTTCTGCATCGGTTCGACGTTGATGCCCTGCCAGCCGCGATCATAAAAAGCTTTGGTGACCGAATCGTGGATAGGGTCATTGGCGCCGACATCGATATAAAAACCGTTTTCAAAATACTGAAGGGCGCGCCAAAGGCGAACGTCCTCGAAATTCTGTGCGTAAGAAATGAACGTCACGGTCGCTTCCTGTCGGTCAGATTTTTCTTGTTCGGGCGCGCGCTACCTGCACGGCGTAGGTCTGTATAGCAAGGGCGGATGGCAGGCGCAATTGCCCGTTGCCGGCGTCCGCGATTCGGCGGTTATGTCCTTTTGCTCGAGGGCTTATGCACAACAGGCTTTGAAGAGGACGGGCTTAGAGGAGATTTTGTGGACGGGTTCTCATTTGGGTCGCAAATCCCTGTTTTGCCGGTTTTTTATCTATATGAACAAAAAATGACCAGCACTGTTAGTGGCCTGAAACAGCCGTGGATATTGGATCCACGATAATTCCATCAACAGAGTTATCCACAGGCTGTGGAAGATTAAACGCGCTCTGCCAGCAACAGGAAATTGCGCGGTGTGAGCGGCGCTTCGCAGAAGGTGCCGAGACGTACGACATAGCCCTGTTCGCTGAGGAAAAGTGCCCGATCAAGATTCAGCCAAAGCTCCAGCGGCCGCCGGAACAGTCCGCGGAGCAGTTCCAGGTTGCGAACTTCGGCCAATCGCTGCCAACCGGCGGCTTCCAGTGCTACCCAATCTGGCGAGCCAATTGTGGATAACTCTTTGAGTGCTGCCAGATCGCAGCAGTAATCGGCGAACGGTTTGTCCAGCCAGGCGCTCGGCAGGGACGGCGTCGGCAGGTATTCGTCGACGCCACGCACTTGCCGTTGCAACTTATCGAAAGCGAGCCTGCGGGCCATGGAAGTGTCACGCTGACGCCGGACACGGGCACCGGCGGTGACGGTTTCGCTCATTGGCAGTGAAAGATCTTCCAGCGAGAGCTGTAGGTCTGATCGCGAACCTGCGGAGGACAACGCCTGATATTCAGTGCGACTGATCCGGTTGTAGCAGCACGGGGCGATCGCCAATTGTCGGCAGCCAGCGGCGGAGGCCAGTTGCATCAATCGAACATGCAGATCGCCGCAAGCATGCAGGGCAACAGGCGTGTGTTCGGCGTTCAGCAATAAAGCGGTGTTCGCCGCGAGCACATCCTGCTCGACATGCAGCGCATGCAGGTGATGACGCTGACTCAGCGCCTGACCGCTGGCAACCAGCGCCGGGTCGTATTCCAGGCAGGTGAGTTGTTGGTCGGCACCGAGCAGGCGCCGGCCCAAGTGGCCTTTGCCCGAACACCAATCCAGCCAGTGCTTCGGTTGCGCGGCAAACGACAAGCGGCTGGCGAAGGCTTCGATCTGCTGCCATTTGCGCCCCGGCACATCGACATTCAGACGATGCCCGGCGGCTTCCAGCGAATGCGCAGGCAACTCACCGACCGAACTCAACTCAAGCGACAACGCCGCCAATGAAGCAAACGGCTCCGGCGCATCCAAAAGTTCGGCAGGTTGGTTGTGGGCATTTTCCGCATCTTCCAGCGACCGTCCGCGTAGCCACGAGGCCAGTTCCGGGTAGGACGCTTCCCAAGGCAGTTGCAGATGAGTGAAAGGGCGGGGTTTCCACAATCCCTGATGGGCCGTGAGAAATGCATCCAGTGCCGTGAAACGGGCGAGCAGGGCCTCGCCCGTCAGCACGCCGGAAGAATCAGCGCCCTTGGCACGCATCGACGCGCAACCACCGCTCCAGCTGCTTGAACGCCTGAACGAGCACAAACGACATCAGCAGGTAAATGACGCCTGCGGTGAAGAACATATCCACTGTCAGGTAGTTGCGGGCAATGATGGTGCGGGTGATGCCAGTGAGTTCGAGCAAGGTCACCGTGCTCGCCAGAGAACTGGCCTTCAGCATCAGAATAACTTCGTTGCTGTAGGCCGGCAGAGCGATGCGCGCGGCGCGGGGCAGGACAATATAGAACAATGCCTTGGCCTTGGACATGCCCAGTGCGCGTGCGGCTTCGATCTCACCCGGCGGGATGGCTTGGATGGCGCCACGCAGGATCTCGGCGATGTAAGCGGCTGTATGCAACGTCATCGTGGCGGTGGCACACCAGAATGGGTCGCGCAGGTACTGCCACATGAAGCTGCCGCGTACGGCGTCGAACTGAGCCAGGCCGTAGTAGACCAGGAACAGTTGCACGAGCAACGGAGTGCCACGGAAGAAAAAGATGTAAGCGTAAGGAAATGCGCGGATAAACCAGAGTTTGGAGGAACGAGCGATGCCCAGAGGAATCGCCAGCAACAACCCGAGAATAACGGCAATACCCACGAGTTCGAGTGTCAGCAGGGCGCCCTGAAAGAACTTCGGCAGCCACTTATAGATGACTTCCCATTCCATTACGTCGTCCTCACGAAGCCACGAGCGGCGCGTTTTTCCAGGAAGTGCATGGTGATCATCGCCAGTATGGTCAGGACCAGATACATGAAGGCTGCAACCAGATAGAAAGTGAATGGATGCTTGGCGAAGGTTACGGCGTTCTGCGCATTGCGCATGATTTCTTCCAGTCCTATGACCGACACCAGCGCGGTGTCTTTCATCAGAATCATGAACAGGTTGCCAAGGCCAGGCAGGGCGATACGCCACATCTGCGGCATGATCAGCCGGGTGAAGATCCGCCATTTTGACAGGCCCAGGGCCTGGCCGGCCTCACGGTGACCTTTGGGAATGGCCAGGAGCGCGCCACGAAAGACTTCCGTGGCATAGGCGCCGAAGCACAGTCCGAGGGCGGTTACGCCTGCCACGAAAGGGCTCAGTGCCAGGTCGGGATTACCAAAGTATTCGCCAATGGCATTCATCGTCTTGACGGTGCCGAGGTAGATCAGCAGAACCCATAGCAGTTCCGGCACACCGCGTACGAGGGTCGAGTAGGTTTCGCCAAGCCACTGCAGCGGCTTGTACGGGGAAGTCTTGGCCAAGGCACCGAGCAGACCGAGCACCAGCCCGACGCACAGGGCCGAGAGTGCCAGTTTGACGGTCATCAGCGCGCCGGCGAGTAGCACCGGGCCGAATCCGTGGAGATCGATAATCATGGATTTCTTTTCAAATCGCGGCAGGCAAGATCGGGAGCCTGCACCGTCTGATCACGGCGCAGGTCCCGCAGGTCAGGATCAATAGATGCTGAACGGGAAGTACTTGTCGTTGATCTTTTTGTAGGTACCGTCGGCGACGATTTCCTTCAATGCGGCGTTCAGCTTCTCGCGCAATGGGTCACCTTTGCGCACGGCGATGCCGATCTTGTCGCTTTCCACGACCGGGTCACCCTTGAACTCGTAGTTCTTGCCGGCGTCGGTTTTCAGCCAGTCATAGTTGGCGTACTTGTCGGCGAGGATGGCATCGACACGACCGGAGGTCAGGTCCAGGTAGGCGTTTTCCTGGGTGTCATAAAGTTTGACCTGGATATCGCTACCGTAAGTGTCTTCGAGCCAGGTGCCTGCCAAGGTTGCGCGTTGCGTACCGATGATCTTGCCCTTGAGCGCGTCCTTGTCGGTTTTGAAATCGACGTTTTTCGGCGCGATGAACTGCAGTTTGTTCGAGTAGTACGGGTCGGTGAAGTCCACCGCGCCCTTGCGCTCGTCGGTGATCGACAGCGAGGAAATCAGGAAGTCGAACTTCTTGGCGTTCAGGGCCGGGATGATGCCGTCCCAGTCGGAGGTGACCACGGAGCATTCAACTTTCATCTTGGCGCACAGGGCGTCGCCGATGTCTTTGTCGAAGCCGACGACGTTGCCGCTGGCGTCTTTATTGTTGAACGGCGGGTAAGCCGCTTCGATGCCCATCTTCAGGGTCTCGGCCATTGCACCGGCGCTGAACGCGAGGGTGACGGCGGCGGCCAGAAAGACCTTTTTGTAGTTCTGCATGCGGGTAGCTCCGTTAGCGGTTGCTGGACATGAATTGTTTGCAGCGCGCCGAAAGCGGGTTTTCGAACACCTGCTGTGGCGATCCTTGCTCTTCTACCAGGCCCTGGTGGAGGAACACCACTTCGCTGGAGACCTGACGGGCGAAGCCCATTTCATGGGTCACGAGCAGCATGGTGCGGCCTTCTTCGGCCAATGCGCGGATGACATTAAGTACTTCCTGGACCATTTCCGGGTCAAGGGCGGAGGTGGGCTCGTCGAACAGGATCACCTTGGGCTGCATCGCCAGTGTGCGGGCAATCGCCGCGCGCTGTTGCTGGCCGCCGGACAGTTGCGCCGGGTAGGCGTGGCGCTTGTCGGCGATGCCGACCTTGGCCAGCAGCGCTTCGGCGACCTCGATGGCTTCGGCCTTGCTCTGGCCGAGCACGCGGCGTGGGGCTTCAATGATGTTGTCGAGCACGCTCATGTGCGGCCACAGATTAAAGTTTTGAAACACAAAACCAATCTCGGAGCGCAGGCGATTGATCTGCTTGCCGTCGGCGGCAACCAGTTCGCCATTCTTGGCGGCCTTGAGCTTGAGTTCTTCCCCGGCCACCAGGATCTGGCCCTGATGCGGGTTTTCCAACAGGTTGATGCATCGCAGGAACGTGGACTTGCCGGAACCGGAGGAACCCAGGATCGAGATCACATCGCCGTCGCGGGCGGTCAGCGAGATGCCTTTGAGCACCTCAAGCTGTCCGTAGCGTTTGTGCAAGTTGCGGATTTCAAGCGCGGGCGTGGCCTCAGCCATGTGCGTTCCTCATATATGTTGCGCTCCTGCTGTTGGCCGGCCTTCCTGGCGAGGCGGCCAAGCTAGCATAGCGTTTCAATGGCAGCCAACAGCGCTACGAGTGGTAAACGGATGGCCTGTGGCAGGTTGTCGCATCGGCGCAGCAGACTGTCGCCCCATCAACAACCGAACGGGTGTTTGAACGTGAATTCCCGTGGGTGTCGCGTAAAAAAAGGCGCGATGTTGCCACCTTTGGCGGGGTGTTGGAAGCGCTATCCGGCCGAACGTTCCTCATTCGCCCTTTTATTGTGCATCCCGTACTTTTTCAGTGTGTTTCTGGTGCGCCGATTCGTTTAGAAAGTGAGTCGCAGGGTAACGCTTTGGCGAAAGGCCATTATTCTCAAGGACTTGCGGTGACTGTCCGGTCGCGCTGAAAACCGCAGGCCAGAAGAGTTTGAAACATTTTGGCGCATTTATTGCGTGCAGAATCCGGAACGCCCCGTTGGATTCTTTTTACGAGAAGGAACGCCAGACGGGCCGGACGCAATCGCTTTCCTCGCAAAGGTAGTTCCAATGAGCAGTACCCAAAGCTCCAATGGCCTCGAACAGGGGCTCAAACCGCGTCATGTGACCATGCTGTCGATCGCCGGGGTGATCGGTGCAGGTCTGTTCGTCGGCTCCGGCCACGCCATCGCCGCCGCCGGTCCCGCTGTTCTGCTGGCTTACGCCGCTGCTGGCGCGCTGGTTGTGCTGGTCATGCGCATGCTCGGCGAAATGGCGGTTGCCTCGCCTGACACCGGCTCCTTCTCGACTTACGCCGACCGCGCTATCGGTCACTGGGCCGGTTTCACCATCGGCTGGCTGTACTGGTGGTTCTGGGTTTTGGTGATTCCGCTGGAAGCCAACGCCGCCGCAACCATCCTGCATGCGTGGTTCCCGGGTGTGGATATCTGGGCGTTCGCGCTGATCATCACCATGCTGCTGACGGTGACCAACCTGTTCAGCGTGAAAAACTACGGTGAGTTCGAATTCTGGTTCGCCCTGCTCAAAGTGGTGGCGATCATCGGTTTCATCATTCTTGGCGTCGCGGCCATTTTCGGTTTCCTGCCGAACAGCCAGGTCAGCGGCGTGTCGCACATCTTCGACACCCAGGGCTTCCTGCCAAACGGCATGGGCGCAGTGCTGGGCGCAATCCTGACCACCATGTTCTCCTTCATGGGTACCGAGATCGTGACCATCGCGGCCGCGGAATCAAAGAACCCTGGCAAGCAGATCTCCAAGGCCACCAACTCGGTGATCTGGCGGATCGGCCTGTTCTACCTCGTGTCGATCTTCATCGTTGTGGCCCTGGTGCCATGGAACGACCCGGTTCTGGCCAGCGTCGGTTCCTACCAGACCGTGCTTGAGCGCATGGGCATCCCGAACGCCAAGATGATCGTCGACATCGTGGTTCTGGTTGCTGTGACCAGCTGCCTGAACTCGGCGCTGTACACCTCTTCGCGCATGCTGTTCTCCCTCGGCAAGCGTGGCGATGCACCGGCCATGGCGACCCGCACCAACAAGAGCGGCACGCCTTACTGGGCGGTGATGCTGTCTACCGGCGCGGCGTTCCTGTGCACCTTCGCCAACTACGTGGCCCCGGCTGCGGTGTTCGAGTTCCTGCTGGCGAGCTCCGGCGCCATCGCGCTGCTGGTGTACCTGGTGATCGCGATTTCGCAACTGCGCATGCGTAAACAACGCATGGCTCGCGGCGAGAAAATCGTCTTCAGCATGTGGCTGTTCCCGGGCCTGACCTACGCGGTGATCGTATTCATCGTCGCGGCCCTGACCATCATGCTGTTCCAGGACGCCCACCGCGTGGAAATCCTCGCGACCGGCCTGCTGAGTCTGGTCGTCGTAGCTACCGGTCTGTTGGTAGCTCGTCGTCGCAAGGTGGAAAACCGTGGTGCGGCAGTTTTGAACTGATCCGCCACGAGTAACGCAAAACGGCCGCTGTCAGTGATGACAAGCGGCCGTTTTTGTTACTGCGAGCGGTTTATTCGCTCTTTTCTTCCTGCGCTTCCACCGACTGACCGTAGGTGTCCAGCGCAATCCCGAAATCGCTGATGAACTCCGGTTCGCTCAGCCACGCCTGGGCGGTCTCGCGATCCATGCCATCGGCCCACATGCGGTAGTCGATCAGCATGTCGGCGGCCAGGTGAGTGGCGGCCATGCCTTCGTTCTCGGCGTTTTCCATGTCCAGCAGTTCAGGATGGTCGACGATGATGAACGCCAGTTCACGCAGCAGCGTCAGGAGCATTTCGTTGCGGCTGACGGCTTCGGCGTCGCGCATTTTGCTGAACATCGCCAGGGTGTATTCCGGGATCGGCTCGGCGAGGTGACCGAGGTCATCGTCCTGGGCCAGCGGTTTGCGACCGACCATGCGGATTTGCTTGGCTTTGGCCTTGGCGCGTTTGGCGCGTTTCTGTTGCTTGTTCAGGGATGCCATGGGAACTCAGTTTTTCTGTTGGGTTTGTGCGGCGATTGCGTCGGACGCGGCCACATAGTCTTTCTGGAAATCCGGCGATTCGATCCACGCCAGAGCGCCTGCCTCGTCAGTCTCGGTGGCCCACTGGCGGTACTGGATCAGCGCGGCGAGGATGAAGTCCATCGCGCCTTCTTCGCCTTCCTGCTCGTACACCAGCTCCAGCAGCGGGTCTTCGAGGAACGCGGTGCACAGGGCCTGCTGGCTGATCTTTTCGGCGTCGATCATTTTCTTGAACAGTTCGGTCAGGTCCACCGACTCGAAATCGATGCGGTCGTCGTTCGGGTCCAGCTCGACCGGCGTTTCCGCGCGTTTGGTGCGGTTCTGCTTGGCCTTGGTCTTGGCCCGGGCGGCGCGTTTTTGCTGCTTGTTGGCGGAAGCCATGGTGTGTGTTCCGTGGTGCGTTAAAGGGCTTGGCTGCGTGGGATTTCGCGCCCCGGTGTGTCGGAGGCCAGTTCTCCGGTCTGCAGCCAGGTCAGAGCGATGGGCCATAGTGTGGCTTGGTATGCGTTGCGAAAAAAGGCGAAATGTCCGACTTGCTGTTCGCCGATGTCCTGCGGCTCGATTCGCAGGTGGGTCTTCTGCGCATTCTGGAAGTAAGCCAGCAGGCGTTCGATGGCGGGAATCGTGCCGTAGGGATCGTCGCTGATGCTGATTGCCAGGGCTTTGGCCCGGACGTTGGCGAAGGGCAAGTCCGTCATCGTTCTCCCGCTCGGGCGCCGCTCATAGCGCGCGGCAGGTGTGCTCCAGTCGCGCACCACACCGGCAGGCGTGTCTTCCAGCCAGCCAATTCGTTTGCCCGGGAAGTAGCCACAGAACAGCGTGACCAGCGGCATCAGCAGGTGCCATTTGCCGAACATTCGCCAGCGGTGCTCGGGCGCGTAATCGCGCCAGTAAGCGAATTGCGCGCCGACCGTCACCAGTCGTCGGATTACCTGTCCGGACGCCCCCAGGCCTGCTGCGCAGCCGCCGAAGCTGTGCCCGACCACATCGATCGGCTGCCCGGGAAACTCTCGCTGCGCGCGTTTGAGCATCGCCTCGAAATCCAGCGCGCCCCAATCCGTCCACGAAGCCTGCAAATGCCTCATCGACTTCGGCCGCGACTCGCCAATGCCCCGGTAGTCGTAAATGATCACGTCGAAGCCGTTGGCGAACAGATACGCCGCGAAGCGCGAGTAGTGGCGGCAGCGCACGGACGTGGCGGCGTTGATGATCACCACCGGGCATTGTGGATCCGGTGTCGCGTGACGCCAGGTGAAACCGCCGAGCAGATAGCCGTCGGCGGCGGGCTCGTGGAAGGGCTCGCTTTCAACGTCGGATGCTTGGCCAAGGGGAGGCGGCGCACTTTGTAGGTTCATGGGTTTAGAGCCTGGCTAGGACGGGTCGAGAATGAACTTCACGCGGGATGTAACGCAATGACTTGGTACGCAGTGCGTAGCGGATTGACGGTTCGAGGCGGTCGCCAATCCGTGACGCAGTGCGTCATGAATTGGCTGGAAGATACTTCTGTAGTCCTTTTCGCATTCAAGGCAACTCCCAATCGTTCTAAAACCCGCCCCGCAAGAAAAAATCTAAAAAGAGGTAACGATTGGGTTCCACGAGAGCCCGGGAGTCGTCCTCATGAAACGCGTTCTTTCATTCGTGCTGCCCCTTGCCGCTGCGGCGGTACTGCTGTTTCCGATCATGGCGCAGGCTGCGAGTCTGGAGCCGATCGACAATTCCGCTGTGCAGGTTCAACAGCAAGAGCAAAACGGCGTTCGCTATCTGGCCGGCGGGATTGGTGAAGATGAGTCGAAAGCCATTCAGCAATCCGCGGGCTACAACCTGCACATGACTTTCGCTGTCGGTACGCAAAACGAATACACCGCCGATGTCGACGTGGCGATCCAGAAAGCCCCCGGTCAAACCGTGCTGACGCTGAATCAGACCGGGCCATTGGTGTACGTTCAGTTACCGCCAGGCAAGTACACGGTCGTCGCCACCCGCAAGGGTGAAACGCGTCGGGATGTGGCGCAAGTAGGCGGCGGTGCTGCGCGCAATCTGGTGTTCCACTGGAGCGACAACACCTAACGTCGCCGACGGTCACGCCCGGGTGGCGTGACCGTCGCGGTGCGTCCCATCCAGATCAGAAGCCAGGCAGCGCCCGACAGGAAGAGTGCGAAGAGGCAGTGCGTGGCAACAGTGAACCAGAAGTCGAAGGACTGTTCGGCCTGTGAATACACGGCGAAGTGTTTCCCCCGAGCCATGTTGCTGATGCGTCCCTGAATCAGGCCGTTCACCGTTTCATAAGTGATCAGGCCTACGCAGAGGGTCAGTACGGTGCCGAGAGCGATCATCAACCAGTCGGTGCGTTTTACGGGTGGCGCAGGATGGGGCAGGGGGACGCGGGTTCTTTTCTGGTTCATCGCGGTGATGACCCTCTTCCGTAAGGGTTGAGCAACGTATCGCCAATTCCGGCCTGCAAGAAGGGCGGGATCGGGCCGTCATCAAATCGCAGGCATAAAAAAACCCTGAATCTTGCGATTCAGGGTTTTCGGTATTTGGTGCCCAGAGACGGAATCGAACCGCCGACACGGGGATTTTCAATCCCCTGCTCTACCGACTGAGCTATCTGGGCAACGGGGCGCATTAAAAGGGTTTTTCGGATTTACGTCAACGACTTTTTTAAAATTTCTTAAATTAATTCCGTCGCTTACGATCCGACCCCCGATTTCGCGGGGTTTACTCTGCAGGCGGAACGTAGCCTTCCGCTTGAGCGTATTCCTCGCCGGAGAAGTACTTGTCCATTTCGCCCTGAAGAAATTTGCGGTCTTCGGCGTTCATCATGTTCAGGCGTTTTTCGTTGATCAGCAGGGTCTGGTGTTTCTGCCAGTCAGCCCAGGCCTTGGCCGAGACGTGTTCGAAAATGTCCTGGCCCTTGGCGCCCGGGTACGGCGGGCGCTCCAGACCTTCGAGTTGTTCTTTGTACTTGCGGCACATTACGGTGCGGGTCATGTCGACTCTCCTGCATTCAAGACGGTGGCCGCGCGTTCGAGCAAGGTCTTGACCGGGGCGGCGAGGCCCAGGCGCGGCGGGGTGGCGAGGTTATACCAGAGCCAGTCGGCCTCGGCCACGTGACCGCCGGCCTCCTGCACCTGAACCAGCCAGGGTTCGATGGACAGCTGAAAGTGGCTGAAGGTGTGGACAAGGCTCGGCAGCGCCTGCTGCTCGCCCAGTTCCAGCGAGTGCTGCACAGCGAGGTGTTGCAGGTCGTCGAGGCCATCGAGTTCCGGCAGGCTCCACAAACCGCCCCACAATCCGCTGGACGGGCGGCGATAAAGCAGAATCGCGCCGTCCTCGTTGGCCAGCAGCGGCATCAGCGTGCGTTTCTGCGGGATAGCCTTGCGCGGTTTGGGGATCGGGTAACGCGTCTCCAGGCCGAGCATGTGCGCTTCGCAGCCCTTTTCCAGCGGACACAGCAGGCAGCTCGGCTTGCTGCGGGTGCAGAGCGTGGCGCCCAGATCCATCATCGCCTGGGTGTAGGCGTTGACCCGATCCTGCGGCGTAAAGCGCTCGGCGTTGGCCCACAGCTGTTTGGCGACCTTTGGCTCGCCGGGGTAGCCCTCCTGCGCGGTAAAGCGCGCCAGCACTCGTTTGACGTTGCCGTCGAGGATCGGCGCGCGCAGCCCCATGCTGATACTGGCGATCGCACCGGCAGTCGACAGGCCGATGCCCGGCAAATCCGTGAGCTTCTCGACATCCCGGGGGAACTCGCCACCGTACTGGCTGACGACGATCTTCGCGGTCTTCTGCAAATTACGCGCGCGGGTGTAGTAACCCAGCCCCGTCCACAGGTGCAGCACTTCGTCCTCCGGCGCTTCGGCCAGGGCCTCGACCGTCGGCAGCGCGGCCATGAACCGGTCGAAGTAATTGAGCACGGTGCTGACCTGGGTCTGCTGCAACATGATCTCGGACACCCACACCCGGTACGGGTTGATGTTCTGTTGCCAGGGCAAATCATGGCGGCCGTGGCGGTCGAACCATTCCAGCACCGCCGTGGAAAACTGCTCCGCTCTCATCGCTTGAACAGCCCCTTCAATGCGTTTTTCAGTTCCGGGCTGACTTTGTCACCCAGTTTCTCGTCGATTTTTTCGCTGATCTTGTCGCCGGCCAGTTTGCTCGCGACCTGGCCCATGCGTTCGTTGTCCAGGCGGCAGGCCTTGGCGCCCAGCTCCAGCGGGCCTCGGCAGCGCAGCGGCCATTCGATGCCGACGAATTTGTCGCCGACCTGACAGGCCGGGTCCGGCATGGCACTGGTGTCGCCCTCGACGATGATGCCGACGCGATAGTCCATGCCCAGCACCTTGAGGTCGATATCGCCGTCACCGTTGACGCTCATGCCGGGGATGCGCACTTTCAGGTCCGGGTTGCTGGCCACCCCGTTGCGGAAGGTCAGGTTGCCCTTGAGCTCCTGGAACGGCGTGTCCTTGCCGCGCGGCTCGCCGCTCAGGGATTTGCGGTTGAGGGTGGCGATGCCCTTGCACAGTTGTTGCTCAAGGTTGGCGTTGAGCAGCACGCCGTTGTTGATCACGAAACTGGCGTTGCCGTTGAGGGTTTCAATCAGCGCCTGCTGGCTGTTGCCGCTGCCGGTGACGGTGCTGGTGAGATTGACCAGACCCTTGACCGGCGGATTCTTGCCCTGGCTTTCGAGGATTTTCTCCACCGGCACCCGGTTGATCCGGGTTTGCAGGTTCAGCACCGGCGCCGTCTGGCGAACGTCCAGCGTGCCCTTGGCTTCGAAGTCGCCGTTGTACAACTCGCCCCGCAGGTTCTCCAGAGTCAGCAGGCCGCCCTGGCCGGTGGCTTTCAGTGCGGCGTTCTGGATTGGCAGCTTGTCGAGGGTCAATTGGCCGAAGGTCAGGTCGGCGTTTACGTCGAGTTTACTCAGGCGCTCAACAGGGAACAGACGTTCTGTGCTCCACGCGCTTTTGCTCGGTTTTTCCGGCAGCGGTGTGCTGCCGGCACCGGCCATTGCATCGGCCTCGGTGCTGGCGACTTCGGCCTGACGGACCTGAGTGGCGTTGTTGGCTTTTTCCGATTTCGCCGGCAGGTAACGGTCGACGTTGAAGGTGTCGGCCTTGAGGACCGCACGCAGCGATTGCCTGGCGAAATCTTCGACGGCGATACGGCCGCTGAAGCTGCTGTCGTCGAGTTTCAGGTTGATGTTGTCCAGCGCCACGCTGGTCGGCGTCGCGGCGACACGGCTGACCAGTTCAACTTTGCTCAGGCTGCCTTCGGCCATGGCGGGCAGGGTCTGTCCGATGCTGTCGACGAATTTCGCCAGGTCGAACTGGGCGATGGAAATCCCGCCGGTGATCTGTGGCGTCTTGTCCAGGTCGTTGGCCTTCAGTTCGCCCAGGGCGCGCAGCTGATTGACCGAGAGCTTGATGCCAGTCCATTCGGCGACGTTGGCGGCCTTGTCCAGCAACAGTTGCCCTTGGGCGGCGAAGGTCACGGTCTTGCCTTGCAGCGGATCGCCGGCGACTTCGCCGGACAGCTTCAGGTCTTCGAACTTGTAGCGTTGCAGGGCGCGCTCGAAGCGCAGCTCGCCGTTGAGCTCGGTGCGCACCCGCAGCACTGGCTGGTTGGTGCCGAGGAACGCGGTGGCTTTGACCGGAATATTGGTCGAGTCGTGAACAGCGCCGGTGCTCAGCTGGATGCTTTCGGCGCTGAATTGCTTGCCGGTCAGCTCGTCGTTGTATTCCACGCGGGCGTTGTTGACGGTCAGGCTGTCGATGTCGAGCCGGATCGGCTGGGCCGGTTTTTCCGGTTGCGCAGGGGCCTCGGGGGCGGTTTCGGCCGTGGTGGTTGGCGCCGGGGCGCTGCCGGCCTTGGGCGGCACCTTGCCGATGTCTTCCCAGTTGCCATGACCATTCTTGTCACGGTTCAGGCGCAGGTTCAGGCCTTCGACGCGCACGTCGCTCATCTGCACTTCTCGGCGCAGCAGCGGCAGCACGCGCACGGACAGGCCGAGCATCTGCAGGTCGGCGAACGGTTCGGCAGGCTTGGCCAGGGTCGCGACGCTGGCCTCGTGCAGTTCCAGGCCGAGCCACGGGAACAGGCTCCAGCCGATGTCGCCATTGAGCGTCAGCTCGATGTGGGCCTTGTCGCGGGCAATCTGGCGGATCTCGTCTTTGTAGTCGTTGGGATCAAACAGGTGGGTCAGGGCGAAGCCCGCCGCCACAATGATCAGCAACAGCCCGAGAAGTACCAGACCCAGGATTTTGCCGAACGCTTTCATGGGCGAGTCCTTGTAAGTAGTCGAATTCGTAATTTAGCCGGGGAGTATAGCGCTGCATCAACCCGCGCTGTTGCGGTGTCCCGTGCAGCCTGCTGAACCTTGATGTACAGCGCTTCGACAACGATCGGCATCGGGGTTCCCCGGCATCAGGAGATCAGATGACTCAAAAAAGGTGATATCAGTTTGGTTTTTCTGTCACGTGCAAATGGTAACCTTCGCCCGTTCGTACGCCCATCTGCGACTTAACGTCGCGCTTTCAAGGAGCTTCACCCGCAAAAAAACGGTCATGCCTGCGTGCATAAAGGCCGGGGTGGGCAGTGGCTGGCGAACCATACTAATAATTGGGGGATACACAATGAGCACGACCATTACGGCGGACGGCTTCAAAGCCGATCAGCCCGGGTTCCTGTCCAAGGAACGCATCATCGCCAAGCCCGGTTTCAACCGTTGGCTGGTCCCGCCGGCCGCTCTGGCCATTCACCTGTGCATCGGCATGGCCTACGGCTTCTCGGTGTTCTGGTTGCCGCTGTCCAAGGCACTGGGTGTAACCGCTCCGGTGGCTTGCGCACCGGACATGAGCTTCATCGCACAAGTCTTCTCGTCGCAATGCGACTGGCCGATCTCCATGCTCGGCTGGATCTACACCCTGTTCTTCATCTTCCTCGGCTGCTCGGCAGCGATCTGGGGTGGCTGGCTCGAACACGCAGGTCCACGCAAGGCCGGCGTTGTATCGGCACTGTGCTGGTGCGGCGGTCTGCTGATTTCTGCGCTGGGGATCTATACCCACCAGATCTGGCTGATGTGGATCGGCTCCGGCGTGATCGGCGGTATCGGTCTGGGTCTGGGCTACATCTCGCCGGTTTCGACCCTGATCAAGTGGTTCCCGGACAAGCGCGGCATGGCGACCGGCATGGCGATCATGGGTTTCGGTGGTGGCGCGATGGTTGGTGCACCACTGGCGACCGCTCTGATGAGCCATTTCGCTTCGCCGACTGGCGTGGGCGTGTGGCAGAGCTTCGTGGCCATGGCCGCGATCTACTTCGTGTTCATGATCGGTGGCGCCTTGGCCTACCGCGTGCCGCCAACCGGCTGGAAGCCTGAAGGCTGGACCGCTCCGGCTAAGAAAGCCTCGAACGCGATGATCACCCACCGTCACGTTCACGTGAATGTGGCGTGGAAAACCCCGCAATTCCGTCTGGTGTGGCTGGTGCTGTGCCTGAACGTGTCTGCCGGTATCGGCATCCTCGGCATGGCTTCGCCACTGTTGCAGGAAGTGTTCGGCGGCAAGCTGCTGGGTAACGATCTGCCGTTCGGTCAGCTGGACGCCGGTCAACTGGCTTCCATCGCTGCGATTGCGGCCGGTTTCACCGGTCTGCTGAGCCTGTTCAACATCGGCGGTCGTTTCTTCTGGGCGTCGTTCTCGGACTACCTGGGCCGCAAGAACACTTACTTCGTGTTCTTCGCGCTGGGTTTTGCGCTGTACGCACTGATCCCGAACCTCGGTCACCTGGGCAACGTTGCGCTGTTCGTGGCGGCGTTCTGCATCATCCTGTCGATGTACGGCGGTGGTTTTGCGACCGTTCCGGCCTATCTGGCCGACCTGTTTGGTACACAGATGGTTGGCGCGATCCACGGTCGTCTGCTGACGGCCTGGGCCGCCGCTGGCGTGCTGGGTCCGGTGCTGGTGAACTACCTGCGTGAGTATCAGTTGAGCATCGGTGTTGAACGCGCTGCCGCTTACGACATCACCCTGTACATCCTCGCTGGCCTGCTGGTGCTGGGCTTCCTGTGCAACCTGCTGGTGCGCCCGGTGGCCGACAAGTACTTCATGACCGACGCCGAACTGGCCGCCGAACAGGCGCTGGGCCACGACAAGGGTGCTGATGCCAGCACCGTGCTGGAGTGGAAAGCCGCGCCGGGCAGCAAGCCATTGGCGATCGCTGCGTGGCTGGTGGTGGGGATTCCGTTGGCGTGGGGTGTTTGGGTGACCCTGCAGAAGACGGCGGTTCTGTTTCACTAAGTTCGTTTACACCTGATCGTTCCCACGCTCTGCGTGGGAATGTCTCCCTGTGACGCTCTGCGTCACATTCGAAGTGGACGCAGAGCGTCCGGGGCTGCACTCCCACGCAGAGCGTGGGAGCGATCAGCGCCTTTCGATGCTTGTATGGACATGTCTATCCCCGACAGCACGGGGTTCTATCCGTCAGTCATTCCACCTCTCGTGTTTCTGTTTCGGCCCCGCGCCCCTATAATGGCTGCCTTTTTCGCCCAATGATTTTGCGGAGCTGGTGATGGCCGAACGTAAGGCGTCTGTCGAGCGCGACACTCTGGAAACCCAGATCAAAGCCTCGATCAACCTTGATGGCACCGGAAAGGCCCGATTCGATATCGGTGTTCCTTTTCTTGAGCACATGCTGGATCAGATCGCCCGTCACGGGTTGATCGACCTGGATATCCAATGCAAGGGCGATCTGCATATCGACGACCACCATACGGTGGAAGACGTCGGTATCACCCTCGGCCAGGCCTTCGCGCAAGCCATTGGCGACAAGAAAGGCATCCGTCGCTACGGTCACGCCTACGTGCCGCTTGATGAGGCGCTGTCGCGCGTGGTGATCGACTTTTCCGGCCGTCCGGGCCTGCAGATGCACGTGCCGTACACCCGCGCCACCGTTGGCGGCTTCGACGTCGACCTGTTCCAGGAATTCTTCCAGGGCTTCGTCAACCACGCACTGGTCAGCCTGCACATCGACAACCTCCGCGGCACCAACACCCACCACCAGATCGAAACCGTGTTCAAGGCTTTCGGCCGCGCACTGCGCATGGCCGTCGAGCTGGATGACCGCATGGCCGGCCAGATGCCTTCGACCAAGGGCGTCCTGTAATGCAGACGGTTGCAGTTATCGATTACGGCATGGGCAACCTGCACTCGGTGGCCAAGGCCCTCGAGCACGTCGGTGCCGGCAAGGTGCTGATCACCAGCGATGCGGCAGTGATCCGCGAAGCCGACCGGGTGGTTTTCCCCGGCGTCGGCGCGATTCGCGATTGCATGGCGGAGATCCGTCGCCTCGGTTTCGATTCGCTGGTGCGTGAAGTCAGTCAGGATCGTCCGTTCCTCGGCATCTGCGTCGGCATGCAAGCCTTGCTCGACAGCAGCGAAGAGAACGACGGCGTCGACTGCATCGGCCTGTTCCCGGGCGCGGTGAAGTTCTTCGGCAAAGACCTGCATGAAGACGGCGAGCACCTGAAAGTCCCGCACATGGGCTGGAACGAAGTGAAGCAGGCGGTGGATCACCCGCTGTGGCACAACATTCCGGACCTGGCGCGTTTCTACTTCGTGCACAGCTATTACATCGCCGCCGGTAACCCGCGGCAGGTGGTTGGCAGCGGTCATTACGGCGTCGATTTCGCCGCGGCGCTGGCCGAAGGTTCGCGTTTCGCCGTGCAGTTCCACCCGGAGAAGAGCCATACCCATGGCCTGCAATTGCTGCAGAACTTCGCGGCGTGGGACGGTCGCTGGTAAATGGCCGTCAAGAAATCCAAGCCGCCGATCCTGACCCTCACTCCCGAGCAGGAGAGTGAAGCCAACCGCAAGATTCAGCGGTTCATGGAGGATCGTTTCGAACTGGACCTGGGTTCGTTCGAGGCGGCGGAAATTCTTGAGCTGTTTACCCGCGAAATTGCTCCGCACTATTACAACAGGGCGATTTTCGATGTGCAGACCCACCTCAAGGAGCGGTTTGAAAGCATCGAAAGCGACCTGTGGGCGCTCGAGAAGAATTAGGGCAGCGGCAAGCTTCAAGCTGCAAGCTGCAAGAAGTACACACGCGTGCGCGCTTGCAGCTTATGGCTTGCAGCTTGCAGCTCTTTTGACGAAGGAAAAAGCATGCTGATTATTCCCGCTATCGATCTTAAAGACGGTGCCTGCGTACGTCTGCGCCAGGGCCGCATGGAAGATTCCACAGTGTTCTCCGATGACCCGGTGAGCATGGCTGCCAAGTGGGTGGAGGGCGGCTGCCGCCGTCTGCATCTGGTCGACCTGAACGGCGCTTTCGAAGGCCAGCCGGTCAACGGCGAAGTGGTGACCGCGATCGCCAAGCGCTACCCGACCCTGCCGATCCAGATCGGCGGCGGCATCCGTTCGCTGGAAACCATCGAGCACTACGTCAAGGCTGGCGTCAGCTATGTGATCATCGGCACCAAAGCGGTGAAGGATCCGGCGTTCGTCGCTGAAGCCTGCCGCGCGTTCCCGGGCAAGATCATCGTCGGTCTGGATGCCAAGGACGGTTTTGTCGCCACCGATGGCTGGGCTGAAATCAGCACCGTGCAGGTTATCGATCTGGCCAAGCAGTTTGAAGCCGACGGCGTGTCCTCGATCGTTTACACCGACATCGCCAAAGACGGCATGATGCAGGGCTGCAACGTTCCGTTCACCGCTGCGCTGGCTGCTGCCACCAAGATCCCGGTGATCGCTTCCGGCGGCATTCACAACCTGGGTGACATCAAGTCGCTGCTCGACGCCAAGGCACCGGGCATCATCGGCGCCATCACCGGCCGGGCGATCTACGAAGGCACTCTCGACGTCGCCGAAGCGCAAGCTTTCTGCGATTCGTACCAAGGCTGAGGACTGACCATGGCGCTGGCCAAACGCATCATCCCTTGCCTGGACGTGGACAACGGCCGGGTCGTCAAAGGTGTGAAGTTCGAGAACATCCGTGACGCCGGTGACCCGGTGGAAATCGCCCGTCGCTACGACGAGCAGGGTGCCGACGAGATTACCTTTCTCGACATCACCGCCAGCGTCGATGGCCGTGACACCACGCTGCACACCGTCGAGCGCATGGCCAGTCAGGTGTTCATTCCGCTGACCGTCGGCGGTGGCGTGCGGACCGTGCAGGACATCCGCAACCTGCTCAACGCCGGTGCGGACAAGGTGTCGATCAACACCGCTGCTGTGTTCAACCCGGAATTCGTCGGCGAAGCGGCGCAGCATTTCGGCTCGCAATGCATTGTCGTCGCCATCGACGCAAAGAAGGTTTCGGGCCCGGGCGAAACCCTGCGCTGGGAGATCTTCACCCACGGCGGTCGCAAACCGACCGGCCTCGACGCCGTCGAGTGGGCGAAGAAAATGGAAGGCCTGGGTGCCGGTGAAATCCTCCTGACCAGCATGGATCAGGACGGTATGAAAAACGGCTTCGACCTCGGTGTGACCCGCGCCATCAGCGATGCGCTGGGCATTCCGGTGATCGCTTCCGGCGGCGTCGGCAACCTGCAGCATCTGGCTGACGGCATTCTTGAAGGCCACGCCAGTGCAGTACTGGCGGCGAGTATTTTCCACTTCGGCGAATACACCGTTCAGGAAGCCAAGGCCTACATGGCCAAACGCGGCATCGTAATGCGTTAAACATCCATACAGGCCAGTGGACAGCATGGCGTACCCAAGGCACTCTTGGGCACGCCATGGATTTCGGTAGCCCGACATGATCAAACGCCTGCTCCTCGCCCTCGCCAGTGCCTCCGTGTTGTTGATCAACACCGGCCACGCCGAGGAAAGTCCCGACACCGATCTGGTGCTCCTCACCGAAAACTTCCCGCCGTACAACATGGCGAAGAACGGCAAGAATTTCGCCCAGGACGAAAACATCAACGGCATCGCCACGGACATCGTGCGCGAGATGTTCAAGCGTGCCGGCATCACTTACAGCCTGACCCTGCGTTTCCCATGGGAGCGGGTCTACAAGCTGGCGCTGGAGAATCCCGGCTACGGTGCGTTCGTCATGGCGCGCCTGCCGGATCGCGAAAAGCTCTTCAAGTGGGTCGGCCCGATCGGCCCGGACGACTGGGTCATGCTGGCCAGGGCCGACAGCAAGATCACCCTCGAAACCCTCAATGACGCGCGCAAATACAAGATCGGCGCCTACAAGGGCGATGCGATTGCCGAGACTCTGACCAAGCAGGGTTTGAAGCCGGTGGTGGTGCTGCGTGATCAGGACAACGCCAAAAAACTCGTCAGCGGCCAGATCGACCTCTGGGCCACCGGCGATCCTGCCGGGCGTTATCTGGCGCGGCAGGATGGCGTGACCGGCCTGAAAACCGTACTGCGTTTCAACAGCGCCGAACTGTATCTGGCGCTGAACAAGGACGTGCCGGACGAAGCCGTTGCCAAGCTTCAGGCGGCGCTCGAACAGATGCGCAAGGACGGCGTGGTCGACGAGATCATGGGGCGGTATCTGTAGTTTCTGGCGACTCTGGTAACTCGGGAGATTCCGGCTGTTCCGGCACTGACGGGAGTGGCACCATGGCGTCACTCGCGACTTCTGGCGGGTATTCGAGCCAGTGCAGGCTGTTTCTGTCGGAGTACCTGAAGTTGATGGCGGTTTCCGTTCGGTTGTCCCGCCAGAGATCGTAGTTACTCTGCAGTTGATACAGCGCCATCATCTTGTGTTTCGTCACGTTGGCGGCGACCGCCACGATGTCCGGCGTGGTCCATCCGATGCTCGAGGTTTCGGTGTGGGTGAAGGCTTCGCCCAGCCTTGCCGAGAACCTTATCGACCGTTCAACCGTTGAGTCGCTCGCTGGCCAAACCCCCGGAATCTGTATTGCACTGATGCGGTTGAAAAGCCGCAGATCGCGGCGGCTCAGAACACGAGGCAACGTCCAGTGAAACAGGCTGCTCTTGTCAGTCGTGTTATGGCTGGAGCCGATGAGCACATACCGGTCAGTCCTTTGCAGGTAATAGTAGGGCGATTGGCGGAATCTCTTCAGTGATGGCTGACCGTGGTCTTCCACCGCAAACCAGGGCAGCCTGGCAGTGTGGGTCGGTTGCGAGGGCTCGAGCGGTTCCGGCGCTTCGAATCCTGACAGTTCCGGGAGTTCAGGCGCTGGATTGCTCTGTACCGCAATCTGCATTCGCAATGAATAGGCTTCGGCTTCATTCTCGGGGCTGTCAGAGTTGCCGGAAGCGATGAACGTGCCTGCCGTGAAGTTGATCGCACCTGCATCGGCAACCGGAGGAGCGATGCTCCAGGCGCTGAAATACTGGCGGGAACGATCTCCCCGATCATTCCAGATCAACTCGGCGACACTGGCCTCAATCACCAGATCTTCGCGCACGCAACGTACCGAGCTCAGTAAAGGCTTTTCGTGGTTGATGGAGCACACCGTTCCCAGTGCCACATACCCCTCAGGCGCAATCGGCCGCCATAGCGTCCCCCCCGCCGGCGTCGAGGTTGCATCGCTCCAGATTTCTTCGAAATCATCCGGTGGACTGAGTGCATTTGTTTGCGCGGTTTCGCCATTTGCGGCAAGGCCTTCGCGGACAACGGCCACGATCTTGCTGCCATTGATATTGCCGTTGCCGGAGATGGCGACGTCCCCGAGGGGGTAAAAGCCAGGCAGCGAGTCGGGGGATGGCACCGGACGCCAGAGCGCGCAGGGTGTCGATCCCGAGCCATTGCAGTTCCAGATCCGCTGGAATTCGGTGGTGAAGTTGATCAGCAGGTTATCGACCTGGATCGACTCCATTGGCCTGTCGGCCGTGGTTTCACTGTTTTCGCTGTTCATGGTCATTCCTGATAGTGAAAGGCGACTCGTGGTCGCGACCTGTTGCAGGTCTCAATATCCGGAATTGGCCAAGGGGACGGGCGGTAACTATTTATCGGGTGTGGCGGGGTACTACCGGTAAATGCCGTTGTGGCCGTGAGCGGCTGTAGCGCGATTGCTGCGCACACTGATCATCTGCTTGATGTCGATCCACTCGATGCCCTGAGCCTTCAATTTGGGTAGTTCGCGCTCCAGCACCGCCAGTGTCTGCGGATAAGGGTGGCCGATCATCACGGCCGAACCCTGTTTGTGCGCCAGACTGATCGCTGTCTGCAATTGAGTCAGGATCGCCGCTTCTGTGCGCTCGTCATCGAGAAACACATCCCGCGAAACACTCGCCAGATCAATCTTCTGTGCCTGTTGCGCAGCGACGGTCTGGGCGCTGGTGCGGCTGTCGACGAAGAACTTGTGGCGACGCTGCAACTCGCCCATCAACCACGCCATGGCCACCGGCTGCGCAGTCATGCGGCTGCCCATGTGGTTGTTGATGCCAGCGGTGTAGGGGACCATTCTGAACGCAGCGTTCAGGCGTTTTTCGAGTTCTTCGATGGGCAGTTCGGGATGCCAGGCGAACGGGCCGGTGGCCGGGTCCATCGGCATGTGCAGGATCACGATCTTGCCGGCGCGATGGGCTTCGCGGGCGAATTCGGTGGCGTGCGGGGTGTCGGGCATGATCGCTGTAGTCACCGGCCCGGGGAGGGCCAGCACGCGACGATCCCGGGGCAGGTTCTGCCCCAGGTCGTCGATGATCAGCGTCAGGTAGGCTTTTTGAGGTGTTGGTCTGGCAGGTTCTGCGTGAGCAGCACCCGCCAGGCAGCACAGCAGGACAAAGACGAAACGCAAAAACATCCTCAACGGCCGGACGTGATGCTCAGGCCTTTGAGCAGGCTCAGGGCCTGGGCCAGCTGGTAATCGTCATCCTGCGGCATCGCCTTGGCCTTGCCGCCGGAACCGGTCGGTTTGTCCGCGCCGCCGTTGCCGTTGCCCAGGTGACCTTGCAGGTCGGCTTCCTTGAAGTAGTCGCCGTCCGCTTCGTTGGTGATCTTGGCCTTGCGTACTTCGATGTCCGGAACAATGCCCTGGGCCTGGATCGAGCGGCCGTTCGGCGTGAAGTACAAAGCGGTGGTGATCTTCAGTGCGCGGTCGTTGTTCAGCGGCAGCACGGTCTGCACCGAGCCCTTGCCGAAACTGGTGGTGCCCATGACCACGGCGCGTTTCTGGTCCTGCAGGGCGCCGGCGACGATTTCCGAGGCCGAGGCACTGCCACCGTTGATCAGCACGACCATCGGCACCGCTTCGCTTTCGTCCTTGCCGGTGGCGGAGAAGCGCAGTTCGGAATTGGCGATCCGGCCCTTGGTGTAGACGATCAGGCCTTTGGTGATGAAGTGGTCGACCACTTCGACCGCTGCCTGCAACACGCCGCCCGGGTTGTTGCGCAGGTCAAGGATGATGCCGTTGAGCTTCTTGCCGTTGTCCTTGCGCAGCTTGGCCAGGGCTTTGGAGACCTCTTCGCCGGTCTTGACCTGGAACTGGGTGATGCGGATCAGGCCGTAGCCCGATTCCAGCAGTTGCGCCTTGACGCTCTTCACCTGAATCACGGCGCGAGCCAGGGTTACATCGAACGGCGTACCGCCGTCGCGGACCAGGGTCAGGGTGATCTTCTGGCCGATCTTGCCGCGCATCTTGTCCACGGCTTCGGTCATGGTCTGGCCGCGGGTCGGCGCGCCGTTGATCTTGACGATGAAGTCGCCGGCCTGGATGCCGGCCTTCGATGCTGGCGTATCGTCGATCGGCGACACGACCTTGATGAAGCCGTCTTCGGCGCCGACTTCGATGCCCAGGCCGCCGAACTCGCCGCTGGTGCTTTCCTGCAACTCGGCAAAGTCTTCAGGGCCGAGGTAGGCGGAGTGCGGATCGAGGTTGCTGAGCATGCCCTTGATCGCGTTTTCCAGCAGGGTCTTGTCGTCCACCGGCTCGACATAGGCGGCCTTGATCCGGTCCATGACCTCGGCAAAGGTGCGCAGCTCTTCCAGCGGCAACGGCGCCTTGCTGGTGGCGGCAGTGCCTGCCGGAGCGACAGCCGGGGCCGGTTGAGCGGCAAACGCCAGAGGCGCGCCGATCACCAGGGCGATCGTCAGAGCCAGCGAGGTAAGACGGGACAAATGCAGCATGTCGAACGAACTCCTAATATCGGTAACTCACGCCTATCCTTGCGCGCGGCACCATTGCGCCGGATCACTCGGGTGACCCTGCTGACGAATTGCGAAATACAGCGCTGGTGTGTCCTGACCGCCACTGTTACCCACAGTGGAAATGGACTCACCGGCTTTTACCACGTCACCCGCCGACTTGAGCAGCGTCTGGTTGTGACCGTAAAGACTCAGAAAACCGTTGCCGTGATCAAGGATCACCAGCAGCCCGGCACCGCGCAGCCAGTCGGCAAACACCACGCGCCCGCCGTGTACGGCATGCACCTGGCTGCCGGCGGAGGCGCTGATCATCACGCCGTCCCACTTGGTGCGGGCATCGTCGCCACGGGTTTCACCGAAGCGTGCCAGCAGTCGACCATCAACCGGCCATGGAAGTTTTCCCCGACTTGACGCAAAAGGGCCACCGAAGGTCTCGCCGCTGCTGGAAACCAGCGCGCCAGGTGTGGGTCTGGCTTGTTTTCGCGGGGCGTCGCTGGTGTCCGAGTCCGCATCGGCGCGGGCCTGGGCCTCACGCAAGCGCTTTTTTTCGGCTTCCTGCTGGGCGATGAGCGCTTTCTGCCGCGCTTCTTCTGCCTCACGAGCCTGGCGGGCCAGGGTTTCTTCAATGGTTTTAAGGACTTTAGACAGGTCTGCCTGATCCTGCTCGCGGGCGGCCAGTTTCTGGTCCCGGGCTTTCACGTCGTCATTGAGTTTGGCAAGGGCCTGCTGGCGCTCCTTGCGGACCTTGTCGAGCGCTTCGCGCTGAGTGTCGAGATCGCTTTGCTGCGCCAGCAACTGCGCCTGCTGCACGCCGATGTCTTTTTCGACGTTGGCCAGTTGGCGCAGGGTTTCGTTGAAGCTTTTAAGCTGCTCCAGGCGAGCCTGGCTCAGGTAGTCGTAATAGGTGAGGGTGCGGGCGAATTTCTCGGGATTCTGCTGGTTGAGCAGCAGCTTGAGGTATTCCTGGCGACCGTTCTGGTAGGCGGCGCGGGCCTGGATGGCGATCAGTCGCTGCTGTTCAGTGCGCGCGCTCTGGAGTTTTTTTTTCTCCGCATCGAGCCGCTGCAGCTCGGATTCGCTCTTCTTCAGCTCTTTCTGCAGGGCTTCGACCTGTTTCTCGAGCTTGCCCATCTCGGTTTCGGTGCCCTTGAGCTCCTTTTGCACGCCGGATTTTTCTTCCTGGAGCTTGCCCAGCAGTTTTTTCAGCTCGGCGATGTCCTGGCGCGTGGCGTCCAGTTGCTGTTGGGTTTGCGCGCGCTCATCCGCGAAGGCCGGTTGGAGCAGGCATGTCAGAGCGAGGGCGATCAGGACGCGAAGCATAGAGGCGGGCGGCACCAGGGTAAGGGACGGCCTAGTATGCCCGCCCGACGCGGCAAAAAAAACGCCTCAAAGCCAACTGCTTTGAGGCGTTCGTCATAAAAAGCCGTTTCAGGCTGATTACAGGGCGTTTTTGATATCAGACCAGAATCGAAGTGCCAGTCATTTCCGCCGGTTTTTCCAGACCCAGCAGTTTCAGCATGGTCGGCGCCACGTCCGCCAGCACGCCGCCTTCGCGGACTTTCAGGTTGCGCTTGCCGACATAGATGAACGGCACCGGCTCGGTGGTGTGCGCAGTGTGTGCCTGACCGGTGGATTCGTCGGCCATCTGCTCGACGTTGCCGTGGTCGGCAGTGATCAGCGCTTCGCCGCCGACTTTTTCCAGTGCTTCGACGATGCGACCCACGCAGGTGTCCAGGCACTCCACGGCTTTCACCGCGGCTTCGAACACGCCGCTATGGCCGACCATGTCGCCGTTGGCGTAGTTGACCACGATCACGTCGTAGCGCTGGTTCTCGATGGCCTCGACGATGCGGTCGGTGACTTCCGGCGCGCTCATTTCCGGCTGCAAGTCATAGGTGGCGACTTTCGGCGACGGGATCAGGATGCGCTCTTCGCCCGGGAACGGCTCTTCACGACCGCCGGAGAAGAAGAAGGTCACGTGGGCGTATTTCTCGGTTTCGGCGATGCGCAGCTGGGTCTTGCCGTTTTTCGCCAGGTAGTCGCCGAGCACGTTTTCCAGGCTGCCCGGGGCAAAGGCGGCGGGGGCCGGGATGCTGGCGGCATATTGGGTCAGGCCCACGTATTGCACTTGCGGCTGGCGCGCGCGCTCGAATTCCTTGAAACCGTCTTCGACAAACACGCGGCTCAGCTCGCGGGCGCGGTCGGCGCGGAAGTTCATGAACACCACGGCGTCGCCGTCTTCGACCTTCACCGGCTCACCGATGCTGGTGGCTTTGACGAATTCGTCGCTCTCGCCACGGGCGTAAGCGGCTTCCAGACCTTCCTGGGCAGTGGCGGCGTTAAATTCGCCGTGGCCATCAACGATCAGGTTGTAGGCCTGGGACACGCGATCCCAACGGTTGTCGCGATCCATGGCGTAGTAGCGGCCGATCAGGCTGGCGATGCGGCCCTTGCCGAGCGCCTGGAAGGTCGCGTCGAGCAGTTCGATCGACGAAGCGGCGCTTTTCGGCGGGGTGTCACGGCCATCGAGGAAGGCGTGCAGGTAGATTTTTTCGGCGCCGCGCTTGAAGGCCAGTTCGGCCATCGCGATCAGGTGATCCTGATGGCTGTGAACGCCGCCATCCGAGAGCAGGCCCATGAAATGCACGGCCTTGCCGGCGGCCACGGCCTTGTCCACGGCGGCGCAGATGGTCGGGTTCTCGAAGAACTCACCGTCGCGGATCGCTTTGGTCACACGCGTGAAGTCCTGATACACCACGCGCCCGGCGCCCAGGTTCATGTGGCCGACTTCGGAGTTGCCCATCTGGCCGTCCGGCAGACCGACGTCCATGCCGCTGCCCGAGATCAAGCCGTTCGGCACGGTGGCCCACAGGCGATCCAGCACAGGCTTTTTGGCCGCATAGACGGCGTTGGATTCGGGGCTGTCGCTGTGACCGAAGCCGTCGAGAATCATCAGGACCAAAGGTTTAGGCGTGGTAGTCATGGAATCCACTCGTGGCTAATAAGAAGAGGGCGATGGAAAAGGGAGTTGGAGTTTAAAGCGAAGTTCCGGCGGCGTCACCGCCGGACGGGGTTTGGCCGACCATAGTGGCTGTGTATACTGGCCGACATTTTAACGCCCTGGAACCTCCTTCGATGGTTGCTCACCTGATTGAATTTGCCACTAACCACTACATTCTTGTCGGTATCTTCGTCGTACTGCTGGCTTTGCTGCTGGCGCATACGGTGCAAGGCGGCGGTAAAAGCCTGAGCACGGGCGAGCTGACCGCACTGGTCAACAAGGAAGCCGGCGTGGTGGTGGACATCCGTCCGAGCAAGGACTACGCCGCCGGTCACATCGTTGGCGCGGTGAACATTCCTCAGGACAAACTGGCTGCCCGCATCGGCGAGCTGGAAAAACACAAGGCCAAGACCATCATTCTGGTCGACGCCCTGGGCCAGACCGCCGGCACCCACGCCCGCGAACTGATGAAGGCCGGCTTCACCGCCGCCAAGCTGTCCGGCGGTATTTCCAGCTGGAAAGGCGACAACCTGCCGTTGGTGAAGTGACATGAGCGACGTCATCGTCTACTCCAGCGATTACTGCCCTTACTGCTCGCGCGCCAAGTACCTGCTCGCGAACAAAGGCGTGGCCTTCGAAGAGATCAAGGTCGATGGCAAGCCGCAGGTGCGCGCCGCCATGGCCCAGAAGGCCGGACGCACGTCCGTGCCGCAGATCTGGATCGGCGACACCCACGTCGGCGGATGTGATGATTTGTTTGCCCTGGAGCGCGCCGGCAAGCTCGACGCGCTGCTCAAGGCCTGAACTGCTGCACCTGCAAACCAAGAACCCTAAAAGACCCAAGATCAGAAAGGATCTGAGATGACTGACCAACAGAACACTGCAGCCAGCGAAGAAGAAACCGCACCGCAATTCTCCTTGCAGCGCATCTACGTACGCGACCTGTCCTTCGAAGCCCCGAAAAGCCCGGCGATTTTCCGCCAGCAGTGGGATCCGGCGGTCGCTCTGGATCTGAACACCCGCCAGAAAGCCCTGGAAGGTGATTTCTACGAAGTCGTGCTGACCCTGTCCGTCACCGTGAAAAACGGTGAAGAAGTGGCCTTCATCGCTGAAGTGCAGCAGGCTGGCATCTTCCTGATCAAGAACCTGGACGCGGGTTCGATGAGCCACACCCTGGGTGCGTTCTGCCCGAACATCCTGTTCCCGTACGCTCGCGAAACCCTGGACAGCCTGGTGACCCGCGGTTCGTTCCCGGCCCTGATGCTGGCCCCGGTGAACTTCGATGCCCTGTACGCGCAAGAGCTGCAGCGCATGCAGGAATCCGGCGAGACCCCGACCGTTCAGTAAGCGGTCGATGCAACACCGAAAAAAGCGCCGTTACAGGCGCTTTTTTCTTGGCTGATCGTTCCCACGCAGAGCGTGGGAACGATCAGCGGTGTCCTCTTGGGCGGTGTTATTTGAAGTCGTTCTGCCGCCACGCTTCGTAAACGGCCACTGCCACGGTGTTGGACAGGTTCAGGCTGCGGCAGCCTTCGCGCATCGGCAGGCGCAGGCGCTGTTCGCCGGGCAGGGCGTCGAGCACTTCCGGCGGCAGGCCACGGCTTTCCGGGCCGAAGATGAACGCATCGCCCGGGACGAACGCGGCATCGTGAAACGGCCGCGAACCCTTGGTGGTGAAGGCGAACAGCCGTGGATGACCGAGGCTTTCCAGGCAGCTGGCGAGGTCGGCATGGCGCTGCAAAGTGGCATACTCGTGGTAGTCGAGACCGGCGCGGCGCAGGCGCTTGTCGTCCATCTCGAAGCCCAGCGGTTCGATCAAATGCAGGTGGCAGCCGCTGTTGGCGCATAGCCTGATAACGTTGCCGGTGTTCGGCGGAATTTCCGGTTGAAAAAGGATGACGTGAAACATGCACGGCTCCGAAGGTAAAGATGACGCGCATTCTACGCCGCAAGCGGATCCGCGTTCGAAACTATTCCCGCGGGTGATGGCATCGCTGGCGATCGTCGGTGTGATGGTCGGGATGATGATCGGTCGTTTGACCACGCCTGACCCGACCGTCTTGCAGCAGGTCGAGGTGATCGATGATGGTCTGGCGGTGTGGTTCAACAACGAGCCGAAGCTGCACGGCGAGATCGTCGATGGCAGCCTCGCGTTGCTGTTCGAGGCCGAAGGCAAGGCGCAGAAAGGTCAGCTCAAGTTCAACGGCAAGGACGTGAACTGGCGGACGCGGTTGAGTGACGGGGGGTTGTTGCTGACGCTGGTGGCGGCGCGGCCGCTGCAGGGCGACTGGGCCGGCCAGGCGGTCGATGACCGCTGGCGGCTGGAGATCCATCTCCGGGAGCAATAAAAGAGGGAATCCCCGGCCTGCCTGTACCAAGGTTCCCGAAACGGGCGGGCTCATCGCATCGCGTTCTGAGCCGGTGTAAAGAAGGAACCCCTGACCTGCCTGTATCAAGGGCCCCAAAAGGGTGGACTCATCGAGTCCTGTGTAAAGAGGGGAATCCCCGGCCTGCCTGTACCAAGGCCCCCGAAAAGGTGGGTGAATCGAATCACCTGTAGGAGTTATTGCAGGGGGCGTGCCAGGTTTTCGCGTTTTGAAACAAAAAAGCCCGGCACAACGACGAAGGCCCCGTAATACGGGGCCTTCGTCTTTTCACAGGATGGGATTTTCAGCGGTTTACAGTGCAAGCCTGAGCCAGTGGCTGTGCCCGATTAAGGGTCACGGTGCCTTCCGGCGGTGCAGGCTGGCGCTGAATCTCAGCCTTCATCGCCCTCATCGTCATCCCCGCCATCGACTTTCATGCCGAGTTCCTTGATCTTGCGGGTCAAGGTGTTGCGGCCCCAGCCCAGCAGCACCGCAGCGTCACGACGACGCCCGGCAGTGTGCTTCAGTGCTGTCTCGATCATGATCCGCTCGAACGCCGGTACCGCGCTGTCGAGCAGGCTCGACTGACCGCGCGCCAGGGCCTGATCGGCCCACTGACGCAGCGCCTGTTCCCAGTTGGTGACTGGCGCCGAGTCCTGCGGCAGGCTCAGCAGTTCCGGCGGCAGATCGCTGATGTGCACCTCGCGCCCGGACGCCATCACGGTGATCCAGCGGCAGGTGTTTTCCAGCTGGCGCACGTTGCCTGGCCACGGCAGGTTCTTCAGGTATTCCTCGGTCTCGCTTTTCAGCAGCTTCGGCTCCACCGCCAGTTCTTGCGCAGCGCGGCTGAGGAAGTGCTTGGCCAGGGTCGGGATGTCTTCGCGACGGTCCGACAGGCGCGGAATATGGATGCGGATCACGTTGAGGCGGTGGAACAAGTCCTCACGGAATTTCCCGGCGTGAACCAGGGTTTCCAGATTCTGGTGCGTTGCGGCGATGATCCGCACATCGACCTTGACCGGCACATGCCCGCCAACACGATAGAACTCGCCATCGGCCAGTACCCGCAGCAGTCGGGTCTGGGTGTCCGCCGGCATGTCCCCGATCTCATCGAGGAACAGCGTGCCGCCGTCGGCCTGTTCGAAACGGCCGCGACGCAGGTTGGCCGCGCCGGTGAAGGCGCCTTTCTCGTGGCCGAACAGCTCGGATTCCATCAAGTCTTTCGGAATCGCCGCCATGTTCAGCGCGATGAACGGCGAGGCCGCGCGCGGGCTGTGGCGGTGCAGGGCGTGGGCCACCAGTTCTTTACCGGTGCCGGATTCGCCGTTGATCAGCACGGTGATGTTGGAGTGGCTCAAGCGCCCGATGGCGCGAAACACTTCCTGCATCGCCGGCGCTTCGCCGATGATTTCCGGGGTGCGAGTCAGGGTCGGGGCGACTTCCAGGCCCTGTTGTTCCTGAGCATGCTGATTGGCGCGTTTGACCAGCGACACCGCTTCGTCGACATCGAACGGCTTGGGCAGGTACTCGAACGCGCCGCCCTGATAGGAGGCGACAGCGCTATCCAGATCGGAGTGAGCGGTCATGATGATCACCGGCAGCCGCGGGTGCTGCTCGCGGATCCGCGCCAGCAGGTCCAGGCCGCTGGCGCCGGGCATGCGGATGTCGGAGATGATCACGTCCGGCTGCTGGCGCGCGAGGCGGCTCATCACGCCATCGGCACTGTCGAAGCTCTGGGTGGTCATGCCTTCCTGTTGCAGGGCTTTTTCCAGAACCCAACGGATAGAACGGTCGTCATCGACGATCCACACGGTTTCACTACGGCTCATGTCGATGTGGCTCCTTGTTCCAGTGGCAGAAAGATCGAGAACGTGGTGTGGCCTGGATGGCTGTCACACTCGATCAGGCCCTGGTGCTGGCTGATGATGTTCTGGGTGATGGCCAGGCCCAGCCCGGTACCGTCCGGACGGCCGCTGACCATGGGAAAGAAGATGGTTTCCTGGAGTTCCGCCGGAATGCCCGGGCCGTTGTCGATGATCTCGATCTTGGTCACCAGACGATGGCGGACGTGGCCGATGGTGAACTGTCGCATGGCGCGGGTGCGCAAGCTGATGCGGCCCAGGCGCAGCTCGTTCTGGCTGCTGATGGCCTGCATCGCGTTGCGCACAATGTTCAGCACCGCCTGAATCATTTGTTCGCGGTCGATCAGGACGTCGGGGATGCTCGGGTCGTAATCGCGCACCAGCGTGATGCAGCCCTGGCTTTCGGCTTCGACCAATTGGCAGACGCGCTCCAGCACTTCGTGGACATTGCACAGGGCCAGCGACGGCAGTTTGTTCGAGCCGAGCATGCGGTCGACCAGATTGCGCAGGCGGTCGGCCTCTTCGATGATCACGTTGGTGTAGTCGCGCAGGCTGTCTTCCGGCAGTTCCCGGGCCAGCAACTGCGCGGCACCGCGGATGCCGCCCAGCGGATTCTTGATCTCGTGGGCCAGGCCGCGCACCAGCATCTTGCTGGTTTCCTGCTTCGACAACTGGGCCTCTTCCTTGGTGATCCGCAACAGGCGGTCACGAGGATGGACTTCCAGCAAAAGCAGGGTCGCGCCGTTGCTGAGGATCGGCGTCACCGCGTAATCCACGGTCAGGGTCTGGCCGGTGAGGGCAGTGAGCATCGCTTCGCGCTTGGTGAACGGGTGCGCCTGCTCCACCGCCTGGCGCAACGAATTGAGCGCCTCGGTTGACTCGGTGAACAGCTCGCTGATGAACTGCCCATGGCTGCGCTGGCCGCTGATGGCCAGCAGCATCTCCGCCGCCGGGTTCATGTACTCGAGGCGCAATTCGCTGTCGAGCAGGATGGTGGCGGTGGTCAGGTTGTCGAGTAGCAAGCGATGCAGTGCGTCACTGATGGTCATGAGGACCTCTTTTGGAGCATGGCGCGCGCAGGGATACAGCGCTGATGCGAGGAAAATGCAAAAACCAAACCAAGGCTCCGAAACGAAGCGTTCAACCCCTGAAACGGGCGTTTGACGCTCGTTTGCGTGGCAGTCAAACCGCTCTGGCGGGTACTTTCGAACCAAAATGGGTTGGAATGTGAGTACGGTGCAGCGTATTGCACCAATATAGTGCGCAAAGCTGAACGACGTCAGAAGAAACGCAGGAAAGGATTTTTCGGTTCGGCGGGTTTGTCTTTCAGTGGGCATTCCGGGCGCACGCCGTAGTCGGCGCTGACGCAGGGTTTGACCTGACGTTTCTGTGCCAGGGAAATGCGCTGCATGTGGAATGGCTGGTTGGCGGTTTTCTCCACGGTTCGGCCCTGGGCATCGAGGATCTCCACCGACAGGTTGTGGCTGCCGCGATCGATATTGCTCAGCGGGAACACCGGACTCAGGCCGGGTTCGCCGACGGCCTGGCCATCCAGCAGCAGGCGATACAGGTGACCTCTTTGCAGGCCCGGTTCGCTGGTGACGCTGACGATCAGCTCACCGGCGCTGCTGCGAATGGTTGCGTCCGGCTCGGGGATCAGCACGCGCAGCATGTCGTAGTGGAACAGTGACGGCTCTGCTGATTGCTTCGACGGTGTGACCGGTGCAGCGGCGGTCGGATTCGAGGCCATGCGATTGCTGGTGGCCAGCGGCACACGCTTGGCGTTGCCGTGCGGTTGGTCCGTATAGACACGATTGCCCTGGGCGTCGATGTAAGTGAACACCTCGGCCGATGCGCCAAACGCCATCAGAAACAGGCACAGGGCAATCAATCCCCGCGTCATGGCTTGTGCACCCGCTGCACGGTGAACACCACCGCAGGACTCTGCTGAATGATCGCCTCGCCATTGATCACCTGCACCGCCAGCCGATGCTCGCCCCGGTCAACGTTTACCAGTTGCAGGATCGGCACGTTGCTCGGCTGGCCATAAGGCGCGTCGTCCAGCAGCAGACGCAATTGATGCGGCGGTTGCAGGCGCGGCTTGATCAGCACGCTGACCGTGAACGTGCCGTTGTTGGCGCGCAGGGCCTCCTCGGTGGGCAGGCCGGTCAACTCGAGCACTTCATAGGCATTGCGCGCTGGCGCTTGGTTAACCGTGTCTGGCGATGGCGCGCTCGGTGCCTGAGGCTGGACGCTGTTGAGCGGCGGCAACTCCACCGGCTGCGCTTGCACGCCGTCCGGCGCGTGATCGCTGTACACGGTGTTGCCGCTGGCGTCGGTGTACTTGTAGATCTGCGCGGCGGCGGGCAGGGCGATCAGCAGCAGAATATAGAGAAGGGTGCGACCCATGAAATCGACCGGAAACGAAAACGATGGGATGCAGCATAGGACAGTGGAACGGCGAAGGCTCGGATGGAAAACATCCGGCCATAAAAAAGGCCTCCCGAAGGAGGCCTCTTTTTGTCACGCCGCGTAGCGCGGCGCTACCGGATCAGCAGCTGTAGTACAGCTCATATTCCAGTGGGTGTACGAAGGTGCGGACCTTGATTTCTTCTTCGGATTTCAGCGCGATGTAAGCGTCGATGAAGTCGTCGGAGAACACGCCGCCCTTGGTCAGGAACGCGCGGCCCTTGTCCAGCTCTTCCAGGGCTTCTTTCAGGCTGCCGCAAACTTGCGGGATCTCTTTCGCCTCTTCAGGCGGCAGGTCGTACAGGTTCTTGTCGGCAGCATCGCCTGGGTGGATCTTGTTCTGGATACCGTCCAGACCGGCCATCAGCAGCGCTGCGAAAGCCAGGTACGGGTTGGCAGCCGGATCCGGGAAGCGGGCTTCGATACGACGGCCTTTAGGGCTGTTGACGTAAGGAATACGGATCGAGGCGGAACGGTTGCGAGCCGAGTAGGCCAGCATTACCGGAGCTTCGAAGCCTGGCACCAGACGCTTGTAGGAGTTGGTGGCCGGGTTGGTGAAGCCGTTCAGGGCCTTACCGTGCTTGATGATGCCGCCGATGAAGTACAGGGCGGTGTCGGACAGGCCGGCATAGCCTTCACCCGCGAAGGTGTTCTTGCCATCTTTGGAGATGGACATGTGAACGTGCATGCCCGAACCGTTGTCGCCGTACAGCGGCTTCGGCATGAAGGTCGCGGTACGGCCGTAGGCGTCGGCAACGTTGTGTACAACGTATTTCAGGGTCTGGGTTTCGTCGGCTTTCTTCACCAGGGTGTTGAACTTGACGCCGATTTCGTTCTGGCCGGCAGTTGCCACTTCGTGGTGGTGAACTTCAACGGTCAGGCCCATTTCTTCCAGTGCGTTGCACATGGAGGTACGGATTTCGTGGTCGTGGTCGAACGGCGGAACCGGGAAGTAGCCACCTTTCACGCCTGGACGGTGGCCTTTGTTGCCGCCTTCCACGTCCTGGTCGGACATCCACGAGCCTTGCTCGGAGTAGATCTTGAACATCGAGCCGGAGATGTCGGACTTGAACTTCACTTCGTCGAAGATGAAGAACTCAGGCTCTGGACCGGCGAATACGGTGTCACCGATACCGGTGGTCTTCAGGTATTCCTCGGCGCGGCGGGCGATGGCGCGCGGGTCGCGATCGTAACCTTGCATGGTCGAAGGTTCGATGATGTCGCAGACCAGGATCAGGGTTGGCTCTTCGGTGAACGGGTCCAGAACGGCGGTTTCGTCGTCCGGCAGCAGGATCATGTCGGAGGCTTCGATGCCTTTCCAGCCAGCGATGGAGGAACCGTCGAACATCTTGCCAACTTCGAAGAAGTCGTCTTCCAGCGCATCGCGAGCCGGCATGGTCACGTGGTGCTGAGTGCCTTTGGTGTCCGTGAAGCGCAGATCAATCCACTTGACGTCATGATCTTTGATGAGTTGAACCGACTTCGACATAGTGTCCTCCGGGTGAATTAGGGCGGGTAGTGGATGCCCTTAATAGTGGTGATGCCGGCGCGAATACTCTGCCAAGGCAACCTGCCTCACAAGGGAGCAAATTGCATGCCAGTGCCCCAGCATGGGTTTTTTGCCCCAAATTCACGCTTCTAAAGGCCGAAAGCGCCTTAAAGGCGAAAATCTCGCCCTTTAATGTAGCGCTCAAATCGAAAAACGACCCGTTTTGGTGCGCGCAAAACCTTCTGCACATTAACTGGTTAAACCTTGAGCAATTTCCGCTATAATACGCGCCCCCCTTTTTCGGCTGGCCCTGCGCGCGCTGTTTTCATGAAACTAATCGTAAAAGTCTTCCCCGAGATCACCATCAAAAGCCGACCTGTCCGGACGAAATTCATCCGCCAGCTGGCCAAGAACATCCGCACCGTGCTCCGCGACCTGGACCCGGCCGTGGTGGTGAACGGTGTGTGGGACAATCTCGAGCTGGAAACCCGCGTCACCGACCCCAAGGCCCTGAAAGAGATGGGCGAACGCCTGACCTGCATGCCGGGCATCGCGCACTTTCTGCAGATCGACGAGTACCCGCTGGGTGACTTCGACGACATCACCGAGAAGTGCAAGCAGCACTACGGCGATGCGCTGGCCGGGAAGATTTTTTCGGTGCGCTGCAAGCGTGCGGGCAAGCATGCGTTCAGCTCGATGGACGTCGAAAAATACGTCGGCAGCAAGCTGCGCCGTGAGTGCGGCGCTGCCGGAATCGACCTGAAACAGCCGGAAATCGAAGTCCGCATCGAAGTTCGCGACAAACGGTTGTTCGTGATCCACAGCCAGCACAATGGCATCGGCGGCTACCCGCTCGGTGCGCTGGAGCAGACGCTGGTATTGATGTCCGGCGGTTTTGACTCGACGGTTGCCGCGTACCAGATCCTTCGTCGGGGTCTGATGACGCACTTCTGCTTCTTCAACCTGGGCGGTCGTGCCCACGAATTGGGCGTAATGGAAGTCGCGCATTTCATCTGGAAGAAGTACGGCAGCTCGCAACGCGTGCTATTTGTCAGTGTTCCGTTCGAAGAAGTCTTGGGCGAAATTCTCGGCAAGGTCGACGACAGTCATATGGGCGTCGTATTGAAGCGTATGATGTTGCGCGCGGCGTCGAACATTGCCGAACGCCTGCACATCGATGCGCTGGTCACCGGTGAAGCGATTTCCCAGGTGTCGAGCCAGACGCTGCCGAACCTGTCGGTCATCGATTGCGTCACCGACAAGCTGGTGCTGCGACCGCTGATCGTCGCCCACAAGCAGGACATCATCGACACGGCCGACCAGATCGGTACCGGTGATTTCGCCCGGCACATGCCGGAATACTGCGGCGTCATCTCGGTCAACCCGAAGACCGCCGCCAAGCGTGGCCGGGTCGAGCACGAAGAGCAGGAATTCGACATGGCGGTGCTCGAGCGTGCGCTCGCAAACGCCAGACTGGTGCCGATCGATCGGGTGATCGACGAATTGGGCCAGGATTTGCAGATCGAAGAAGTCAGCGAAGCGCTGGCCGGTCAGATCGTCATCGACATCCGTCACCCGGATGCCGCCGAGGATGACCCGCTGGAACTCGCCGGCATAGAGGTACAGACGATGCCGTTCTACGCAGTGAACGCTCGTTTCAAGGAACTGGACCCTACTCGCCAGTACCTGCTGTATTGCGACAAAGGCGTGATGAGTCGCCTGCATGCCCACCATTTGCTCAGTGAGGGGCATGCCAATGTGCGCGTTTATCGACCGAGCTAAGTGCCCGGGGCTGTTTGCCTGTGGCCTGCGTCACCGGCCCCCCGACACCGCCGTCAAGCTGTAACGGCCATGCCGGACACTACTGTCAATCGCTGCCAAGACTTGTCAGCAAACCGAATCCTCTGATCGAGATACACAAGTGATCGAAAATCTACGCAACATCGCCATCATTGCCCACGTTGACCATGGTAAGACCACCCTGGTAGACAAACTCCTGCGTCAATCCGGCACCCTGGAGCGCAACGAGCTCAACGACGAGCGCGTGATGGACTCCAACGACCAGGAAAAAGAGCGCGGCATTACCATTCTGGCGAAAAACACCGCCATCAACTGGAACGGCTACCACATCAACATCGTGGACACCCCGGGCCACGCCGACTTCGGCGGCGAAGTCGAGCGCGTAATGTCCATGGTTGACTCCGTGCTGCTGCTGGTCGACGCCCAAGACGGCCCTATGCCGCAAACCCGTTTCGTGACCAAGAAGGCTTTCGAAGCCGGCCTGCGTCCAATCGTGGTCATCAACAAGGTTGACCGTCCGGGCGCGCGTCCTGACTGGGTTCTGGACCAGATCTTCGATCTGTTCGACAACCTGGGCGCTACCGAAGAACAACTGGACTTCCAGGTTGTTTACGCTTCGGCCCTGAACGGCATCGCCGGTCTGGACCACACCGCCATGGGCGAAGACATGACCGCGCTGTACCAGGCGGTAGTCGACCACGTTCCGCCTCCGGCTGTTGACCGTGACGGTCCGTTCCAGATGCAGATCTCCGCTCTGGACTACAACAGCTTCCTGGGTGTTATCGGTGTTGGCCGTATCGCTCGTGGTCGCGTCAAGCCGAACACTCCGGTTGTCGCTATCAGCGCCGACGGCAAGCGCCGCAACGGTCGTATCCTGAAGCTGATGGGTCACCACGGTCTGCACCGCGTTGACGTTGAAGAAGCTGCAGCTGGCGACATCGTCTGCATCAGCGGTTTCGACGAGCTGTTCATCTCCGACACCCTGTGCGACATCAACAACGTCGAGGCGATGAAGCCTCTGACCGTTGACGAGCCAACCGTTTCCATGACCTTCCAGGTAAACGACTCGCCATTCTGCGGTAAAGAAGGCAAGTTCGTGACCTCCCGTAACATCAAGGATCGTCTGGACAAAGAGCTGCTGTACAACGTTGCACTGCGCGTTGAAGAAGGCGACTCGGCTGACAAGTTCAAGGTATCCGGCCGTGGTGAGCTGCACCTCTCGGTACTGATCGAAACCATGCGTCGCGAAGGCTTCGAGCTGGCCCTGGGCCGTCCTGAAGTGATCATCCGTGAAGTTGACGGCGTGAAGCAGGAACCGTTCGAAAACGTAACCATCGACATCCCTGAAGAATCCCAGGGCAAGGTCATGGAAGAAATGGGTCTGCGTAAAGGCGACCTGAGCAACATGGTGCCGGATGGCAAAGGCCGTGTTCGTCTGGAATACAACATCCCTGCTCGCGGTCTGATCGGTTTCCGTAACCAGTTCCTGACCCTGACCAACGGTGCTGGCATCCTGACCTCGATCTTCGACCGTTACGCTCCAGTGAAGTCGGGCCACATGTCCGGCCGTCAGAACGGCGTTCTGGTTTCGGTTGAAACCGGCAAGGCACTGACCTACTCCCTGGAAACCCTGCAGGCTCGTGGCAAGCTGTTCGTAGAACACGGCCAGGAGATCTACAACGGTCAGATCGTTGGTCAGAACTCCCGCGACAACGACCTGGGTGTGAACCCGACCAAAGGCAAGAAGCTCGACAACATGCGTGCTTCGGGTAAAGACGAAACCATCGCTCTGGTCCCACCTGTTCGCTTCACTCTGGAACAGGCTCTGGAATACATCCAGGAAGACGAGCTGTGCGAAGTTACTCCTAAGTCCATCCGTCTTCGCAAGAAGATCCTGGACGAAAGCGAGCGTACCCGCGCTGCCAAGAAAGCCAAGGCGTAATTTAGCCCAGGCTTGAAAAAACGCCCCCGGTCGAGAGACCGGGGGCGTTTTTGTTTATCCGGGGAAAAGTGCTGAACCTCAAAAGCCCCCTCACCCTAACCCTCTCCCGGAGGGAGAGGGGACCGATTGGGGGATGCTCAAGAAGTACGCCGACCTGATCGGGATTTACCGAATCCATAATCGACTGGTTGTTTCAGGTCGATGTATGACGCAAAACGACCTCGGTCGGCTCCCTCTCCCTCCGGGAGAGGGCTGGGGTGAGGGGGCGAGGTTCGAGGGTTGGAGTGAGGGTCGGCTTTTAGAACCGCTCGATCGACCGCGAATTCTGCACCCGCTCCACTTCCTTCGGCTTGTACGCGCAGTAACCCGGGCGCGGGCCGATCTTCGGGTGGTTGCGGCAGGTGTCAGGGCGCTTGTCATAAATGGTGCACAGGCGGCTCTTACGATCCAGGTAGTAGCAATCGTTGTTGCTCATGCGCTGGAGCGTGAAGATCCCCGACTTCTGATTGAAGCGCTCGACCAGACCTTCCTTTTGCAGACGCTTGGCGATGTTCTTCGGCGGGTCGCCCAGTTCGAACTCGTCGACCACACCGATGCGCACCAGATCCTTGATCTTGACCTCGACCGGCAGCGTGCAGCAGCTGGAAACGCACGAGCCGCACATCGGGGCCGAATATTTGGCCCAGGTATCGAGACGGTCGATCTCGGCTGCGGCGATCAGGTTGGGCTTCATCATCGGTGGTTACCAGGCGTGTGCATCAGGGCGCGCGATCATACCGGGACTGGTGGATTTTTGAACAACCTTTCGCCAGATTTTTTCTTCATGCACCCGCATCGTCCGACAATTCGGCACGGCCCCTGCATTCATTGAGGCATTCGCCAGAGTATTGCCGGTCGATCTCACACTCTCGGTAAAAACTGCCGAACCAGAGCCCTTACCGTCGGTCAGACCGTCTAGGCTCTGACAACTCCCCGCTCGCTCGAGGTCCTATCGATGACTCAAGAACCACTAGTTCGCGAAGCAGAGGTGGCCGCATTCCGCGACGCCGTCCTGACCAAACTCACCTACGCGGTAGGCAAAGACCCGGATCACGCCTTCGACCATGACTGGTTCGAAGCTATTGCCCTGGCGGCGCGCGATCACATGGTCGAGCACTGGATGGACCATACCCGGCAGATCTACCGCAAAGGCCAGAAGCGGGTGTATTACCTCTCGCTGGAATTTCTCATCGGCCGTTTGCTCTACGACAGCCTGAGCAACCTCGGTTTGCTGGACGTCGCCCGTGAAGCCTTGACCGAGCTGGGCGTCGATCTGGAGCGCATCCGCATCCTGGAGCCGGATGCGGCGCTGGGCAACGGTGGCCTCGGACGATTGGCGGCGTGCTTCATGGAAAGCATGTCGACCCTCGGCATCGCTGGCCACGGCTACGGCATTCGTTATGAGCACGGGTTGTTCCGTCAGGCGATTGTCGACGGTTGGCAACAGGAACAGACCGAGCACTGGCTGGATTTCGGCAACCCCTGGGAGTTCGAGCGGCCAGAGGTGGTCTATCCGATCGGCTTTGGCGGCAGCGTCGAGACCGTCACCGACGCCAGCGGCAAGTCCCGGCAAGTCTGGCACCCGGCGGAAACCGTCCGGGCGATTGCCTACGACACCCCGGTGGTCGGCTGGCGCGGGGCGAGCGTCAACACCTTGCGCCTGTGGCGGGCGAGGGCCATGGAAGACTTGCACCTGGAGCGCTTCAACGCCGGCGACCACCTGGGCGCCGTCGCTGAAGTGGCCCGGGCCGAAAGTATCTCCCGCGTCCTCTACCCGGCGGACAGCACTGAAGCCGGGCAGGAACTGCGCCTGCGTCAGGAATACTTCTTCGTCGCCGCGTCGCTTCAGGATTTGCTGCGCCGTCATCGCAACATGCACACCTCGGTGCTGACCCTCGGCGATCACGCGGCGATCCAGCTCAACGACACCCACCCTTCGATCGCTGTCGCCGAACTGATGCGCCAACTGGTCGACGTCTACGACGTGGCCTGGGACGCGGCGTGGCAAGTCACCGTCGACACGCTGTCGTACACCAACCACACGCTGCTGCCCGAAGCGCTGGAAACCTGGCCGGTGGGGCTGATGGAACGCATGCTGCCGCGGCACATGCAGATCATTTATCTGATCAACGCCCAGCACATCGATTCGCTGCGGGCCAAGGGCATCCACGATTTCGACGTGCTGCGCGCGGTGTCGCTGATCGAGGAGGACAACGGTCGCCGGGTGCGCATGGGCAACCTCGCGTTCCTCGGATCCCACAGCGTCAACGGCGTGTCCGGGCTGCACACGCAGCTGATGCGCAAAACCGTGTTCGCCGAACTGCACAAGCTGTATCCGGAGCGGATCAACAACAAAACCAACGGCATCACCTTCCGCCGCTGGCTGTACCAAGCCAACCCGGAATTGACGTCGATGCTGGTCGATTCCCTCGGCGCGGATGTTCTGGATAACCCCGAACAGCGTCTGCTCGATCTTGAGCCGTTCGCCGAGAAACCCGCCTTCCGTAAAGCCTTCGCCGAGCAACGGTTGCACAGCAAAAAAGCCCTCGCCTATCTGATCCATGAACGGCTGGGGATCGCGGTCAACCCGGCGGCGATGTTCGACGTGCAGGTCAAACGGATCCACGAATACAAACGCCAACTGCTCAACCTGATGCACACCGTCGCGCTGTATCAGGCGATCCGCGCCGAGCCGGAAATCGACTGGGTGCCGAGGGTGAAAGTCTTCGCCGGCAAAGCCGCGGCGAGTTATCACCAGGCCAAGCTGATCATCAAGCTGACCAACGACATCGCCCGGGTGGTGAACAACGACCCGACCGTGCGCGGCCTGCTCAAAGTGGTGTTCCTGCCCAACTACAACGTCAGCCTGGCGGAGAGCATCATTCCAGCAGCGGACCTGTCGGAGCAGATCTCCACCGCCGGTTTCGAGGCCTCGGGCACCAGCAACATGAAGTTCGGCCTGAACGGTGCGCTGACCATCGGCACCCTCGACGGTGCCAACGTGGAAATGTGCGAAAACATCGGCGCCGAGCACATGTTCATCTTCGGTCTCAGCGCCCAGCAGGTCGAGGCGCGCAAGCAGAACCACGAGTTCAGCGCGGTGCCGGACATTGCCGCGTCCCATCGCCTCAACGATGTGTTGCAGGCGATCCGCAGCGGGGTGTTCTCGCCGGACGACACGTCGCGCTACACCGGGCTGATCGATTCGCTGGTGGATTACGACCGGTTCTTCGTTTGCGCCGATTTCGACTCCTACTGGGAGGCGCAGATGCGTGTCGATGCGCATTGGCACGACGCCAACAACTGGTGGCGTTCGGCGGTGCTGAACACCTCGCGTATGGGCTGGTTCTCCTCCGACCGGACAATCCGCGAGTACGCCACGGATATCTGGAAGGCCCTCGAGTAACTTTTAGCGACAAATGTGCGCCCGGCCCCACGATTGTTGGGCCGGGCCGATATACTGAGCCTTGGTTCCGCCCCGCCACGGGGCTGCTCAGGGATATCGACCATGCAATGGATGTTCATGTTGATCGGGCTGCTGCTCGGCTGGCTGCTCGACGAGTCGTTCAGCGATGCGCTGTTGGGCGCGTTGCTGGGGCTCGCCATCGGGCAGGCGATGCATATCGCGCGGCTCGGTTCACAGGCTGTCGAGCAACAGCGTCAGCTGGATCACGCGAAGATTGCGTTGCAGGGCGTCGAACAGCGTCTGTTTCTGCTGGAGGGCGCTCCGGCGCATTCGCCAGCGCCGCCGAGTGTCGCGCCGGCCAGCGAAACGATCGTTGAACCCGTCACGGTATTTGAACAACCCGCTGCCGCAGAACCCGAGCTGGTCTGGGAACTGCCACCCGAACTCGAACCTGTCGCCGTCGCCGCCAGCGAACCCGGTCAGCCGTTGCCGGTCGATATCTGGCGCCCGGAGCCCGTCACCCGCGAACCGCAACCGCCCGCCGAACCTCGTGGCCCGAACCTTATCGAACGCGGCATCAGCGCTGCGCGCAACTGGCTGTTCGGTGGCAATACCGTGCTGCGGGTCGGTGTGGTGCTGTTGTTCTTCGGTCTGGCGTTCCTGCTGCGCTACGCCACCGAAGGCATGGTGGTGCCGATCGAATTGCGTTACGCCGGGGTCGCAGCGGCAGCGCTGGGCTTGCTGGCGCTGGGCTGGTGGTTGCGCCATCGCAACAACAGCTACGCCTTGATGCTGCAAGGCACCGGGATCGCGGTGCTGTACCTGACGGTGTTTGCGGCGATGCGTCTGCACCCGCTGCTCGATCCGTCTGCTGCGCTGGGCTTGCTGGTGGCGGTGACGGTGTTTTCGGCCATTCTGGCCATCACCCAGGATTCCCTGGCCCTGGCCTGCGTCGCCGCACTGGGCGGTTTCGCCGCGCCGATCCTGACCTCCACCGGCGCCGGCAACCACGTCGCGCTATTCAGTTATTTCGCGCTGCTCAACGCCGGCATCCTGGCCATCGCCTGGTTCAAGGCCTGGCGCCTGCTCAACCTGATCGGCTTCGTTGGCACCTTCGGCATCGGTTTCGCCTGGGGCCTGCGTTCGTACACGCCGGAACTGCTGTGGAGCACCGAACCGTTCCTGATTCTGTTCTTCCTGATGTATCTGGCCATCGGCCTGCTGTTCGCCCGGCGCAAGTTGCTGGACATGCCGGACGCCCCGGCGGATGACGATCGCCAGGCGCTGCTGCATTGGTCGGCGCGCAAGGGCGATTACGTCGACGGCACGATGCTGTTCGGTCCGCCGCTGGTGGGTTTCGGCCTGCAATTCGCGCTGGTCCAGCATCTTGAATTCGCTGCCGCGTTCAGTGCGCTGGCGCTGGGCATGATCTACATGGCCCTGGCCAAAGTGCTGATGGGCGGTCGGGCGATGTTGCTGGGCGAGACTTGCCTGGCGCTCGGGGTGATTTTCGCCAGCCTGGCGATTCCGCTGGGGCTGGATGCGCGCTGGACGTCCGCGGCCTGGGCGGTGGAGGGTGCGGGAATTTTCTGGCTGGGCTTGCGTCAGCAACGGCCGTTGGCCCGGGCCTTCGCGTTGCTGCTGCAACTGGGTTCGGCGCTGGCGTTTCTCAGCCAGTTACGTGTCGGCGAAAGCAGCCTGCTCGACGGAGCGCCTCTGGGCGCATTGATGCTCGGCGCGGCGTTGCTATTCAGCTTCTACCAATTGCGCAAGGCATTGCCGGAGCAAACCTCGCCGTGGGAGCGCCAAGGGCTGCCAGTGCTGGCGAGTCTGGGGCTGACCTTCCTGTATCTGCTGGCGCCGCTGTTTTTCTTCACCCACGGCACGGCGATCAGTTGGGCATTGGCCGGGCTGGCGACCTTGTTCGTCGGCTTGCGCCTGCAATCGCGCACGTTCTTGTTCACCGCGTTTGCCGTGCAGTTGCTTGGCGGGGCGTTATTCCTGTTGCGCCTGCAAGGGGCGGGCGAGGATTCGGCGGCCGTGTTCAGCGCCGGCTGGAGCGGTTTGCTCAGCGCCTCGTTGATCGGTCTGGCGTTGATCGCCGGCATGCTGCTGGCGGCGCGCGACGAGATGGTGCACAGCGATGTTCGTCTGCTGCGCGGGTTGTCGGTGGTGCTGCTGGCAGGTCTGGTGCTGATCAATCTGGCGGTGTTGTTCGTGCTGCCGTGGCAGACCGCGAGCGCGGTGTGGGCGGCCAGTGGCTTGCTGATCATTTGGCTCAGTCTGTACCTCAAGCAGCGCGTGAGTTTTGTCTTCGGTCTGCTCTTGCAACTGATCGGTGGCGCAGCGTTTTTGCTGGCCGGCCCCGAGTTGCTCGGGCCGCTGTCCAGCGAAGGTCTGCGACCGCTGGCCCATGGCGGATTCTGGACGCCACTGGTGCTGGGCCTGGCGGCGATGATCGGAGCGTGGCGCCTGCAACTGGGCAATCACGCCTCGGCGTTCGATGTGCTGAGCCTGCATCGCCTGTCCGAAGTGTTGCTGGTGTGGGGCGCCGGTTGGTGGGCGCTGGCGTGGTTCAGCGAAGTGATGCGGTTTGCGCCGCTGAATCTGCAAGCGACGCTGTTGCTGCTGGTCGCCGCGCTGAGCGTCGCGTTGTGGACGTTGTTGGTCTTGCGTCTGAAGTGGCCGTCGCTCGGGTTGCTCTGCACCGTGCTGATTCCGGCAGCCGGGCTGGTGTTGCTCGGCGCGTGGCACTCGCGTTATCACCCGGCGGCGGATTTCGGCTGGCTGGCGTGGGCGGCGGTGTTCGTTGTGCATTTCATCAGCCTGCGGCGTCTGGCGCCGATGTTGCCGGCGCGATCTTTGAGCACGGCCCATGTGCTCGGTTGCTGGCTGCTGATCGGCGTGCTGGCGCTGGAATTGCGCTACGGCCTGCTGCTGTTGTCCGAGCAATACAACGCCTGGCGCTGGCTGGGCTGGGCGATTCTGCCGAGCGTGTATCTGTTGCTGATGGCTGCACCGCGTCAATGGCCATGGCCGGTGGCAGCGTTCCCTCGTGAATATCGCCTGTACGCGGCGGCGCCGCTGGCGGTGCTGATGCTGGTCTGGTTCTGGCTGGCCAATGGCGTCAGCGATGGCAATGCCGAGCCGCTGCCTTATGTGCCGCTGCTCAACCCGCTGGAATTGGGTCTGCTGTTTGCGTTGTTCGGTGTCTACGTCTGGTCGCGTAGCGCCGTGGCCGAGCTGTCGATCCGCCAGGACTACGCGGCTTACGCGACGCAACTGATTGCCGGCGTTTCGCTGTTTGCGTTCTGCACTGCGCTGGTCACCCGCGCCGCGCACCATTGGGCGGGGATTCCGTTCGAGCTCGATCTGCTGCTCGAATCGATGCTGGTGCAGGCCGGTCTGTCCATCGTCTGGACGCTGATGGCGCTGGGTCTGATGATCGGCGGGCACCTGCGTCATCGCCGCGAAGTGTGGTTGATCGGCGCGGCGCTGATTGCGCTGGTGGTGGCCAAACTGATTTTTGTCGAATTGAGCAACCGTGGCGGACTGGCCCGGATTGTCTCGTTCATCGGCGTCGGCGTGTTGCTGCTGGTGGTGGGCTATTTTGCGCCGCTGCCGCCTAAACGCGTCGAAGCTGTACCGGCGGCGGACAAACCGGCACCGGAAACCGAAGGAGTGTCGTCTTGAGTCGCAAGCTTAATCTCGGGTGGCTGTTGCTGGGCGTGGCCATGGCGGCCGGCGCCCAGGAAAAACCGGCGGACTTCGCCGCGCAGGTGCCGTTGTCGGTCAGTGGTTCCGGTCCGTGGTATCGCCTCGAACTGCCGCTGAGCGTGCAGTTGCAGGCGCGCCAGACTGATCTCAGCGATCTGCGAGTGTTCAACGCTGCTGGAGAGCCGCAGGCCTATGCGCTGGCCCGGGAATCAGCGCAGACCCGCGATGACGGCCAGTTGCATGAGGTGAAGTGGTTTCCGCTTTACAACTCGGCGGATGCCACCGAGCGCGCGCCGAGCGTCCGCGTGCAATCCACCACCACCGGTACGCTGGTGGAAGTGCAGCCGTCCAGTCAGCTCGAAGCCGGTGAAGAAGTGCTGCGCGGTTGGCTGCTCGATGCCAGCGCGATCAAGGCGCCGTTGCAGCAATTGATCCTCGACTGGACCAGCGAGCGCGACGGCTTCCAGCGTTTCAGCATCGAGGCCAGCGACGACTTGCAGCACTGGCAAGCCTGGGGCGAAGGCCAGGTTGCGCGCCTGACGTTTGCCGACGAACGGGTCGAGCAGCATGAAGTGGCGCTGCCGGGGCAATCGGCGCGGTATCTGCGTCTGCTCTGGGATTCGCCGGCCTCGGCGCCGGTCCTGACGTCGGCGCAACTGAAAAGCAGCGACCCGCGCAACCTGCCGCTGCCATTGGTCTGGTCGCCGGCGCTGGCCGGCAGCAGCGGCAAGCCCGGCGAATACACCTGGCAGTTGCCGATGGGGCTGAACATCGAGCGGGTGCAGGTCGAACTGAAACAGGCCAACAGCCTGGCACCGGTGACGTTGTCGGGGCGTCGCGAAAACAGTCTGCCGTGGCAACCGCTGAGCAGCGGCTTGCTCTATCGCCTGACCCAGAACGGCCAGGACGTGGTGCAGAACGAATTGCAGCTGTACGGGCAGACCGTGCAGCAGTTGAAACTGACGGTCGACGAACGCGGCGGCGGTCTCGGCGAACAGGCACCGAGCGTGAAATACGCGGTGCGCGCCACTCAGGTTATCTTCCTCGCCCGGGGTGACGGGCCGTACAGCCTGGCGCTGGGCAATCCGACCGTGAAGACGGCGAACCTGCCGCTGACCACGCTGATCCCCGATTTCAAACCGGAGAAACTGGCCACATTGGGCAAGGCCACGGTGCAGGGCGACGCGCTGGCGACCCAGACTTCGACGGCCACCACCTCGGCCACGGCGGATACCAACTGGAAGAAGTTCGGCCTGTGGGCGGTGTTGCTGCTCAGTGTGCTGTTTCTGGCGGCGATGGCCTTCAGTCTGCTGCGCAAGCCGCCGGCCAAATCGTGAATATGACGGGTGTGGCCTCTACACCCGTCGGGTTTCCAACTACGCTGAATCCGGTGCCTGAACTCTCTCGGTTCGATCACGTCTGATAGCAGGAATTGCACCCGACGCATGTTACCGGGCGTCATTGCTCGCTACGGTTTCAGACTCCCTGTAAACTGCGCGGGTTTTTAGCCCCCCATTCCACCGGAGCCGTCCATGTCCCGCGTTACCCTGAGTCGCTATTTGATTGAGCAGACCCGCAGCAACAACACTCCTGCCGATCTGCGCTTCCTGATCGAAGTGGTGGCGCGTGCCTGTAAAGAGATCAGCCACGCCGTGTCCAAAGGCGCCCTGGGCGGTGTTCTGGGCAGCATGGGCACGGAAAACGTGCAAGGCGAAGTGCAGAAGAAGCTCGACGTGCTGTCGAACGAAATCCTGCTCGAAGCCAACGAGTGGGGCGGTCACCTGGCCGGCATGGCGTCCGAAGAAATGGACAACGCCTACCAGATCCCGGGCAAATACCCGAAAGGCGCCTACCTGTTGGTATTCGACCCGCTGGACGGTTCGTCGAACATCGACATCAACGCCCCGGTCGGCACCATCTTCTCCGTGCTGCGTTGCCCGAACGAATACCTGAGCCAGAACGAAGCGCTGGATGAAAAGGCCTTCCTGCAGCCAGGCACTCAGCAGGTTGCCGCCGGTTACGCGATCTACGGCCCGCAAACCATGCTGGTGCTGACCTTGGGCCACGGCGTCAAAGGCTTCACCCTGGACCGCGAAATGGGCAGCTTCGTCCTGACCCACGAAGACATCACCATTCCTGAATCCACCCAGGAATTCGCCATCAACATGTCCAACCAGCGCCACTGGGAAGCCCCGGTACAGCGCTACGTTTCGGAACTGCTGGCCGGTGAAGAGGGCCCGCTGAAGAAGAACTACAACATGCGTTGGGTCGCGGCGATGGTTGCCGACGTACACCGCATCCTGACCCGTGGCGGTCTGTTCATGTACCCGCGCGACAGCCGCGAGCCGTCCAAGCCGGGCAAACTGCGTCTGATGTACGAAGCCAACCCGATGTCGTTCCTCGTGGAACAGGCGGGCGGCGCTTCCACCGACGGTCACCAGCGCATTCTCGACATCAAGCCTGAAGGCCTGCACCAGCGCGTAGCGGTGTTCCTCGGCTCGAAAGAAGAAGTCGCCCGCGCCACGGCTTACCACAAGGAATAAACCATGAACGCGCCCTGGCAGCCGTTGCTCGATTGGTGGTTCGGTCATGCCGAATCAGCCACTGAAGTTTCGGCGCAACAGGGCAAGTTGTGGTTCGGCAAGAAAGACAGCCAGGACCTCGAAGCGCGTGAGCGTTTCGGGGTCTTTGTCGATCAGGCCCTCGCTGGCGAATTGACCGAGTGGACGCAACGTCCTGAAGGCTGGCTGGCGGTGGTGCTGCTGCTCGACCAACTCCCGCGAATGATCTTTCGCGATACGCCCAAGGCTTTTTCCGGTGATCTACGGGCACAGAAACTGGTTGCTCAGGGGATTGCCGCAGACTTCGATCGGCAGTTGAAACCGATCCAGCGACTCTTCATCTACCTCGTCTTCGAACACTGCGAAAACCTCGCGGTGCAGAATGAAGCGGTCTCGCGATTCATCGAACTGGTGGCGGAACAGCCGGAAGCGGAGCGCGGGGTGTTTGCCGACAACCTGGATTATGCCGAGCGGCATCAGAAGGTGATTGCGCGGTTTGGACGGTTTCCGCATCGCAATGCGGTGTTGGGGCGGGAGTCTACGGTTGAGGAACTGAAGTTTTTGAAAGAGCCGGGTTCGCGGTTTTAGGGCGATTTTCGGCAACCTGAAAAACCAGCCCTCACCCTAACCCTCTCCCGGAGGGAGAGGGGACTGACCGAGTTGAACTCAGGTCTGGAAAGCGACAGAGATCGGCTCCCTTTCCCCTCGCCCCCTTGGGGGAGAGGGATGGGCGGGCGGCGTTCCGATGAGGGGGTAAGCTCTTGATCTTCAGATTCTGAAGCTACCCACCAACTGCTTCAGCCGAGCAGCCTGCTGCTCCAGATCCGCACAAGCCCGCAAAGTAGCCTGCAAGTTCTCCACACCTTCCTGGTTCAGCGTGTTGATCTCGTTGATATCAACGTTGATCGACTCGACCACCGCTGTCTGCTCTTCCGTCGCGGTCGCCACCGACTGGTTCATGCCGTCGATCTCGCCGATGCGCTGGGTCACGCTGCCCAGACGTTCGCCGGCCTGGTTGGCGATGCCGACGCTGCTTTCGCTCTCACGCTGGCTCTCGGTCATGATGCCGACCGCCTGACGCGCGCCGACTTGCAGCTCTTCAATCATCTTCTGCACTTGCTGCGCCGAATCCTGGGTGCGGTGCGCCAGGTTGCGCACTTCGTCGGCGACCACGGCGAATCCGCGACCGGCTTCACCGGCACGGGCCGCTTCGATGGCGGCGTTGAGCGCCAGCAGGTTGGTCTGCTGGGAGATGCTGGTGATCACTTCCAGAATCTGCCCGATGTTCACGGTGTTGCTGTTCAGGGTTTCGATGTTGCCGCAGGAGTCGCTGATCTTCGCCGACAGCTGCTGCATCGCGTGGATGGTTTTATCCACAACCTGCTGGCCGTCTTCGGCCAGGCTGCGCGCGTCGCTGGAATGTTGCGAGGCGAGGGCGGCGTTCTGGGCGATTTCCTGGGCGGCGGCGCCGAGCTGGTTGATCGCGGCGGCCACGCTGTTGGTGCGCGAGGCCTGCTGGTCGGAGTTGAACATCGATGAGTTCGATGCCGCGACCACGCGCAGGGCGACTTCGTTGACTTGCCCGGTGGCCGAAGACACTTCGCGGATCGAAGTGTGAATGCGCTCGACGAAACGGTTGAACGACAGCCCCAGCGCACCGAATTCATCGTGGCCGTGGATGGTCAGGCGTTTGGTCAGGTCACCTTCGCCTTCGGCGATGTCGTGCATGGCGCGGCCCATGGTCAGCAGCGGCTGCATCAGGACGCGGATCAGCATGCCGAGCAGGGCGATGATGATCACCACGGCGATGACCATGGCGATCAGCGCCGAGGTGCGGAATTCGCTGAGCATCGAGAACGCGGTGTCCTTGTCCAGCACCAGCGCCACGTACCAGTCGGCCGACGGCACGCCGTTGACGTGGGTGAAGGAGATCAACTGGGTCTTGCCGTCGAACTCGACTTCTTTCAGGCCCGGGCTGACTTTCGGTGCGCCGTTGGGGTAGGCCTCGGCCAGAGTCTTGAGCACCAGTTTGCTGTCCGGGTGGATCAGGATCTTGCCGTCGGCACCGACGATGAACGCGTGGCCATGGCCGCCGAAGTTCAGCGAGTTGATGATTGCGCTGACACTCGACAGATCAATGTCGGCGCCGGCCACACCGATCATCTGGCCCTGGCGCTGCACCGGGGTGGCGACGGTGATCACCAGTTTGCCCGACGAGGCGGCGATGTACGGTTCGGTGACGATGGTCTGTTGCGCAGCGTTGGCTGCCTTGTACCAGCCACGGGCGCGCGGATCGTAATCCGGCGCGCGGTTGCCGGCCGGGACCGAGAACATCACGCCGTCGGCGCCGCCGAAGTAGCTGAGCTGGAAATTGCCGGTGTAGGCGGGCAGGTCGATGATGCGTTTCAGGCTGGCCGGGGCGTTGCCGTCGGCGACAACCTGTTGCGCCATCGATTGCAGCAACTGGATGCGGCTTTCCAGCCAGGTCTGGATGTTGCTGGTGGTCAGGCTGCCCAGTTCCTGCATCGACGCTTCGGTGCTGCTTTGCAGGGCTTCGCGCTGGCGATAGTCGTTGAACAAAATGAAACAGGCGAACGCAACGGCCACCACGAGGGCGGCAGCCAACAAGATCTTGTGGCTGAATTTCATGTTTCTGGTCATTAAGTGAGCTACCGCGAAGGGGCTGGTCAAGAAAGGGCGGCAATTTGCCACACTATCGGGCTTTGCGCTGCTCTTATTTCGACCACGGCGCGCCAAAGATTAGGCGCCTTTTGCGAAATACGACGAAATGCTTAATAGCCTTACAAACTGTCTGATTTACCGGGGAAAGCCGGACGAGCGGGCTAACAAATAGCCAGCCTTCCAGGGAACCAGACAGGGGTTTTCTCTTCTAAGCTTCTGGTTGGCGCCATGCCATCCCCCTTCCGTTCCAGGAGTTACACCATGTCGCTGCGATCTATCGCCCTTCTGTCGTTTTGCGTGCTGTTGGCCGCATGCAGCAAGGTCAATCAGGAAAACTATTCGAAGCTCTCGGCCGGCATGGCCAAGGCCGAAGTGGAGACGCTGCTTGGCAAGCCCACCGATTGCTCGGGCGCGCTCGGCATGTCCAGTTGCACCTGGGGCGACAAGAACAGCTTTATCAGCGTGCAGTATGCCGGTGACAAAGTGCTGATGTTTTCCGGCCAAGGCCTGAAGTAAACCGGGGCTACGCGCCCACGGGAGAAAAACAATGAAGCGGTTATTGCTTGTCCTTTTGGCCGGCCTGGTATTGGCCGGCTGCGCCACGTCAGGTGAAGATCCGCTGGCGCCGAAGACGGTCAACAGTGTCAATCTCAAGCGTTACCAGGGCACCTGGTACGAACTGGCGCGTCTGCCGATGTATTTCCAGCGCAATTGCGCGCAATCAGAAGCCCGTTACTCGCTCAAGCCCGACGGTAATATCGCGGTGTACAACCGCTGTCTGACGGCAGACTGGAAGTGGGAAGAAGTCAAAGGCACGGCTTATCCACAGGTGCCGGGCAAGACCGACAAGCTGTGGGTCGAATTTGATACCTGGTTCTCGCGTCTGATTCCGGGTGTGGCGAAGGGTCAATACTGGGTGCTGTACGTCAGCGATGACTACAAGACCGCCCTCGTGGGCGACCCGAGTCGTCGCTACCTGTGGCTGTTGTCCCGCACGCCGACCGTCAACGGTGTGGTGCGTGAGGAACTGCTGAGCAAGGCGCGTCAGCAGGGTTATGACACCACGCGCCTGATCTGGCGTACTTCGGATCAGCAGATGGCCAAGACGTCCAACTGACTTCTCCTGTTCTGATCGTTCCCACGCTCCGCGTGGGAATGCCTCAATGGACGCTCTGCGTCCGCTTTTGGGACGCGGAGCGTCCCGGGCTGCATTCCCACGCAGAGCGTGGGAACGATCAGTAACAGAAGTTTGTGTCAGCCCAAAAGCTCTCGCAGGACCTGGGTAAAGGCGCGATTGCTGTCCTCCTCCCCGGCATGTCGCCCCTCGCGCACGACCCACTGACCGTTGACCAGCACGTCGCGCACCTGACGATCGCCACCGGCAAACAGCCAGCGATTGAGAATCCCGTCACCGCTGGCCGTGGCCAGATAGGGATCGCTGCCATCGAGCACAATCCAGTCGGCACGCTTGCCGACTTCCAGCGCGCCGATCGGCTGGCCCAGCGCCTGAGCGCCACCGTCCAGCGCCGCGTCATACAGCGTACGGCCGACCATCGGCTGATCCGCGCCATACAAGCGATTGCGTCGCTGATCGCGCAGACGCTGGCCGTATTCCAGCCAACGCAATTCCTCTACCACGCTCAACGACACATGGCTGTCGGAACCAATTCCCATGCGCCCGCCCTGAGCGATGAAATCCACCGCCGGGAAAATCCCGTCGCCGAGGTTGGCCTCGGTGGTCAGGCACAGGCCGGCGATGGCGCGACTTTTGGCCATCAGCGTGACTTCTTCCGGATTGGCGTGGGTCGCGTGCACCAGGCACCAGCGCTGATCGACTTCGGTGTTTTCGTACAGCCATTGCAGCGGACGACGACCGCTCCAGCTCAGGCAGTCATCGACTTCCTTCTGCTGCTCGGCGATGTGGATGTGCACCGGGCATTGCTGGTCGCTGGCCGCCAGCACTTCGCTGATCTGCTGCGGCGTGACCGCGCGCAACGAGTGGAAGCACAGGCCCAGCGACTGCGCCTTTTGCTGCGCCAGCAGGGGTTGCAGACGCGATTGCAGCTTCAGGTAATTTTCGGTGCTGTTGATGAAGCGGCGCTGGCCTTCGTTCGGGGTCTGGCCACCGAAACCGCTGTGGCTGTAGAGCACGGGCAGCAATGTCAGACCGATACCGGCGGAGCTGGCCGCCTGGCTGATGCGTAACGCCAGTTCGGCCGGGTCGGCGTAAGGCTGGCCGTTGTGATCGTGGTGGACATAATGGAATTCGGCGACCGAGGTGTAACCGGCCTTGAGCATTTCGATGTACAGCTGACGGGCAATCACACCGAGCTGGTCGGGGCTGATTTTTCCGACGAGCCGGTACATCAGATCGCGCCAGGTCCAGAAACTGTCGTTGGGATTGCCGGCCACTTCTGCAAGTCCGGCCATCGCTCGCTGAAACGCGTGGGAGTGCAGATTCGGCATCCCCGGCAGCAGCGGACCGCTCAGCCGTTCGGCGCCATCTGCAGTGGAATCGGCCTGGATTCGGGTCAACACGCCATCGGCGCTGACCTCGAGACGTACATTGTTGGCCCATCCGTTAGGCAGCAGCGCGCGTTCGGCAAAGAAGGCGGACATGGTTCAGCACCCCATCGTGTGTTATTTGTATATACATATACAGACGTTTGCCTGCCCGGTAAACTCCGGCAAGCTAGCAACTTTCATCCAATGAACAGGGATCCACCGTGCCGACTCCGCCTCCAGTCTCCCCGTTGGCCGCGAACATGGGCGACAGTCCGGCGCCCTTGTACGCCCGCGTCAAACAGATGATCACCCAGCAGATCGACAGCGGTAACTGGCCGCCGCATTACCGCGTGCCGTCGGAAAGCGAGCTGGTCAGCCAGTTGGGTTTCAGCCGCATGACCATCAACCGCGCGCTGCGGGAAATGACCGCCGACGGCCTGCTGGTACGCATGCAAGGCGTCGGCACTTTCGTTGCTGAGCCGAAGAGCCAGTCCGCGCTGTTCGAAGTGCACAACATCGCCGACGAAATTGCTTCTCGTGGCCATCGCCACACCTGCCAGGTGATCACCCTGGAAGAAGAGGCTGCCGGTTCCGAGCGCGCGCTGGCGCTGGACATGCGCGAAGGGCAGAAGGTCTTTCACTCGCTGATCGTGCATTACGAAAACGACATTCCGGTGCAGATCGAAGACCGCTTCGTCAACGCGCTGGTCGCCCCGGAATACCTCAAGCAGGACTTCACCCTGCAGACGCCTTACGCCTATCTGAACCAGGTCGCACCGTTGACCGAAGGCGAGCACGTGGTCGAAGCGATCCTTGCCGAAGCGTCCGAATGCAAATTGCTGCAGATCGAAAAAGGCGAGCCGTGCCTGCTGATCCGCCGTCGTACGTGGTCGGGTCGTCAGCCGGTGACGGCGGCGCGCCTGATCCACCCCGGTTCTCGTCATCGTCTGGAAGGTCGGTTTCATAAATGAGTCAACTCAAGGTTTTACGCGCTGAAGGCTACCCGCGCATGCCGTGGAAAAACGGCGGCGGCAGCACCGAGGAAATCACCCGTGACGCCGGCGCCGGCCTCGACGGTTTTGGCTGGCGTCTGTCGATTGCCGACATCGCTGAATCTGGCGGTTTCTCGACCTTCGCCGGTTACCAGCGGGTCATCACGGTATTGCAGGGCGACGGCATGACCCTGTGTGTCGACGGCGACGATACCCGGCCGTTGTTACCCCTCGACCCGTTTGCCTTCAGCGGCGAGAGCCAGGTGTCCTGCACCTTGCTCGGTGGCGCAATCCGCGACTTCAACCTGATCTACTCACCCCAGCGTTACAGCGCACGCCTGCAATGGCTGGACGGCGAGCAGCGGTTTTTCAGTTCGGCAAGCACCGTGCTGGTCTTCAGCGTCAGCGAACTGCTGGAGGTCACGGTCGGTGACAGTGCGTCGCAACTCGGCCGTCATGACTGCCTGCAAATGGACGGTAATACCGGGCTGACCGAGATTGCCGTCAATGCCGGCTGCTGCGTGATCGAGCTGTCTCTGCGCTGATTCTCTCCCCTGATCGTTCCCACGCAGAGCGTGGGAACGATCTAACGATCAACGATCAAAAACCGCTGCTTTGAAAGCAGCGTTTTTTTTTCGTCCCGACGTTCCCGAAATGCGCACCAACTTGTTACCGAACGCCCCAGTGTGGCGCAAAACCACGCTTTCGTAACAACCTCTCGCCACCCTCAATCCACCCCGCGAAAAATTTCATGAGCGCCTGAACCCTTGAATCAGGCGCTCTGCAGCCCTGTGCGGGATTTTTGTTGAACGACCCTCCAACAAGTTGGCCGCTTGATTGCATATGCTTGTATGTACAAGTAAAGACGTATGCGTATGAGTCGACCGAGACTCTCCGCAGCGTCCACTGATTCGCTTGTCGCGCACTGATGCGCACAGGCTGCTTGCCCACTGCCAGGGTTGGTTTGAATTGATCGCTGAGGAGTCTTTTTCGTGACTGACAACAAAACCACTAAGTTTCGTGACGTCGAAATCCGTGCCGCCCGCGGCAACAAGCTGACCGCCAAGAGCTGGCTGACCGAAGCGCCGCTGCGCATGCTGATGAACAACCTCGACCCGGAAGTCGCCGAGAATCCGAAAGAGCTGGTGGTCTACGGTGGCATCGGTCGCGCTGCGCGTAACTGGGAGTGCTACGACAAGATCGTCGAGAGCCTGACCAACCTCAACGAAGACGAAACCCTGCTGGTGCAATCGGGCAAGCCGGTCGGCGTGTTCAAGACCCACAGCAACGCCCCGCGCGTACTGATCGCCAACTCCAACCTGGTGCCACACTGGGCGACCTGGGAACACTTCAACGAACTCGACGCCAAAGGCCTGGCCATGTACGGCCAGATGACCGCCGGCAGCTGGATCTACATCGGCAGCCAGGGCATCGTCCAGGGCACCTACGAAACCTTCGTTGAAGCCGGTCGCCAGCACTACAACGACAACCTCACCGGCAAGTGGGTCCTGACCGCCGGCCTCGGTGGCATGGGCGGCGCCCAGCCACTGGCAGCGACCCTCGCCGGTGCCTGCTCGCTGAACATCGAATGCCAGCAGATCAGCATCGATTTCCGCCTCAAGACCCGTTACGTCGACGAGCAGGCCAAAGACCTCGACGACGCGCTGGCCCGCATCGCCAAATACACCTCCGAAGGCAAGGCCGTTTCCATCGCCCTGTGCGGTAACGCCGCTGAAATCCTTCCGGAACTGGTCAAGCGCGGCGTGCGCCCGGACATGGTCACCGACCAGACCAGCGCCCACGATCCGCTCAACGGTTACCTGCCGGCCGGCTGGACCTGGGACGAATACCGCGCCCGCGCCAAGACCGAGCCAGCCGCTGTGGTCAAGGCCGCCAAGCAATCGATGGCCGTTCACGTCAAAGCCATGCTCGACTTCCAGAAAATGGGCGTGCCGACCTTCGACTACGGCAACAACATCCGTCAGATGGCTCAGGAAGAGGGCGTCGAAAACGCATTCGATTTCCCGGGCTTCGTACCGGCCTACATCCGTCCGCTGTTCTGCCGTGGCATCGGCCCGTTCCGCTGGGCTGCGCTGTCCGGTGACCCGCAGGACATCTACAAGACCGACGCGAAAGTCAAAGAACTGATCCCGGACGACGCCCACCTGCACAACTGGCTGGACATGGCCCGCGAGCGCATCAGCTTCCAGGGTCTGCCGGCGCGTATCTGCTGGGTCGGCCTGGGCCTGCGCGCCAAGCTCGGTCTGGCGTTCAACGAAATGGTCCGCAGCGGCGAGCTGTCGGCTCCGATCGTGATCGGTCGCGACCACCTCGACTCCGGCTCGGTCTCCAGCCCGAACCGCGAAACCGAATCGATGCAGGACGGCTCCGATGCAGTCTCCGACTGGCCGCTGCTCAACGCGCTGCTGAACACCGCGAGCGGTGCGACCTGGGTGTCCCTGCACCACGGCGGCGGCGTCGGCATGGGCTTCTCCCAGCACTCGGGCATGGTGATTGTCTGCGACGGTACTGACGAAGCGGCCGAGCGTATCGCTCGCGTGCTGCACAACGACCCGGGCACCGGGGTCATGCGTCACGCCGATGCCGGTTACCAGATCGCCATCGACTGCGCCAAGGAACAAGGGCTGAACCTGCCGATGATCACCGGCAAGTGAACATCTGCGGGAGCGGGCACCCTCGCTCCCGCAGGGCCACAACAACAATAACCAGAACAATCCACAGAGGTTGAATCATGGCGGGCAACACCGATCGTGCAGGCAGTAAACCGTTGATCGAAAGGCGTTCGATCGACTACATCCCGGAAGCGGAAAGACACGGTCGTCTGTTCAGTCAGTTCACCCTGTGGATGGGTGCCAACCTGCAAATCACCGCGATTGTCACCGGGGCCCTGGCCGTGGTGCTGGGCGGCGATGTGTTCTGGTCGTTGATCGGTCTGCTGATCGGTCAACTGCTGGGCGGCGGGGTGATGGCGCTGCATGCGGCGCAAGGGCCTAAGCTTGGCCTGCCGCAGATGATTTCCAGCCGGGTGCAGTTCGGCGTTTACGGCGCGGCGATTCCGATCGTGCTGGTGTGCCTGATGTACCTCGGCTTCACCGCCACCGGGACCGTGTTGTCGGGTCAGGCGCTGGGCCAGTTGTTCGGGGTCAGCGACACCGTCGGCATCCTGCTTTTCGCCAGCGTCATCGTGGTGGTCACGGTGCTCGGCTATCGGGTGATTCACTGGATCGGCCGGATCGCCAGCGCCATTGGCGTGATTGCTTTCGTTTACCTGTTCAGCCGTCTGATGAGTCAGGTGGACGTCGGCGCACTTCTGGAAATCCGTCACTTCAGCTGGAGCAGTTTCCTGCTGGCGGTGTCGCTCGCGGCCTCCTGGCAGATCGCTTTCGGCCCGTACGTGGCGGACTACTCGCGTTACCTGCCGAGCAAGGTGTCTTCGGTGAAAACCTTCTTCGCCGCCGGTGCCGGTTCGGTAATTGGTGCGCAGGTGGCGATGATCCTCGGTGTCTTCGCGGCCGCTTCGGCCAACGGGCAATTCGCCGGTCATGAAGTCGCTTACATCGTCGGTCTGGGCGGGACCGGTGCCACCGCCGCGCTGCTGTATTTCAGCATCGCGTTCGGCAAGGTCACCATCTCCACCCTGAACTCCTACGGCAGCTTCATGTGCATCGCGACCATCATCAGCGGCTTCCGTGGCAACTTGCAGGTTTCGCGGATGCAGCGTCTGGTGTTCGTACTGGTGATCGTCGGCGCGGCGACCCTGATCGCGCTGCTCGGCCAGCATTCGTTCCTCGGTGCGTTCAAGTCCTTCATCCTGTTCCTGCTGGCGTTCTTCACGCCCTGGAGCGCGATCAACCTGGTGGACTACTACTGCATCACCCGCGAGCGCTATGACGTACCGGCACTGGCGGATCCGAACGGTCGCTACGGCCGCTGGAACCTCCTCGGTATCAGCGTTTATGTGTTCGGGGTGCTGGTGCAACTGCCGTTCATTTCCACCAAGTTCTATACCGGTCCATTGGTAGCGGCCCTGGGGGATGTGGATATTTCCTGGATCATCGGTCTCGTGCTGCCCGCAGCGCTGTACTACGTCTGCGCGAAAAAATGGCACGGCACCGTACCCGATCGACTGATTCTGCCCGTCGAGCAGGACAGCGTTGTACAACCTAAAACAAGCGGGGCCGGTCGCGCTGCGGCGCAGGCCTGATTTGGACGTGGACAGGGCTGGATGCCTCTTGACTGCCGTAAGCCAATTCATGATTAGGAGCGTCACAACAATGAAATCGAACAAGACCCTGCTGACCACCTTGCTTTCCATGGGCCTGCTGGCCAGCGCCGGCGCGACCCAGGCCGCCGGCTGGTGCGAGTCCGGCAAACCGGTGAAATTCGCCGGCCTGAACTGGGAAAGCGGCATGCTGCTGACCGACGTTCTGCAAGTGGTGCTGGAAAAAGGTTACGACTGCAAGACCGACAGCCTGCCGGGCAACTCCATCACCATGGAAAACGCCCTGAGCAGCAACGACATCCAGATCTTCGCCGAAGAATGGGTTGGCCGCAGCGAGGTCTGGAACAAGGCCGAGAAGGCCGGCAAGGTCGTCGGTGTCGGCGCCCCGGTGGTGGGGGCGATCGAAGGCTGGTACGTGCCGCGTTACGTGATCGAAGGCGACGCCAAACGCAAACTCGAAGCCAAGGCGCCGGACCTGAAAAACATCGCCGACCTGGGCAAATACGCCGCCATCTTCAAAGACGCCGAAGAGCCTTCCAAGGGCCGCTTCTACAACTGCCCGGCCGGCTGGACCTGCGAGCTGGACAACAGCGAAATGCTGAAAAGCTACGGTCTGGAAAACAGCTACACCAACTTCCGCCCGGGCACCGGTCCGGCGCTGGATGCGGCGGTGCTGTCGAGCTACAAGCGTGGCGAGCCTATCCTGTTCTACTACTGGTCGCCAACCCCGCTGATGGGCCAGATCGACGCAGTCAAACTGGAAGAAAAAGCGGGCGTCGACAAGACCGTGACCATCAAGGTCGGTCTGTCCAAGACCTTCCACGAGCAAGCGCCGGAACTGGTGGCCGTGCTGGAAAAGGTCAACCTGCCGATCGACCTGCTGAACCAGAACCTGGGCCGCATGGCGAAGGAACGTATCGAGTCGCCAAAACTGGCGAAAATCTTCCTCAAGGAACATCCTGAGGTCTGGCATGCGTGGGTGAGTGAAGACGCTGCCAAGAAAATCGACGCGGCGCTGTAGGTCGAATTCCTCCCGGCCAACCGAGAGGCTGGCCGGGGTGTTCGCCGCAATCGCTTGATTGAGTTTCCTGATTGAGAGCCGCTTATGTTTCCCGAAAGCTTTACCTTTTCCATCGCCGACTGGGTCAACGGTTGGGTCGATGCGCTGGTCACCAACTACGGCGATGTGTTCCGCCATATCTCCGACACCCTGCTGTGGGCCATCGTCAATCTTGAAGGCCTGCTGCGCGCCGCGCCGTGGTGGTTGATGCTGGCCATCGTCGGCGTCGTGGCCTGGCATGCGACGCGCAAAGTCGTGACCACCGCCGTGATCGTCGGTCTGTTGTTCCTGGTCGGCGCTGTCGGTCTGTGGGACAAGTTGATGCAGACCCTCGCGCTGATGATGGTGGCGACGGTCATTTCGGTGCTGATCGGCGTACCGCTGGGGATTCTCTCGGCGCGCAGCAATCGCCTGCGTTCGGTGCTGATGCCGCTGCTCGACATCATGCAGACCATGCCGAGCTTCGTGTACCTGATTCCGGTGCTGATGCTGTTCGGCCTGGGCAAGGTGCCGGCGATTTTCGCCACCGTGATCTACGCCGCGCCGCCGCTGATCCGCCTGACCGATTTGGGCATCCGCCAGGTCGACGGCGAAGTGATGGAAGCGATCAACGCCTTCGGCGCCAACCGCTGGCAGCAACTGTTCGGCGTGCAACTGCCGCTGGCCCTGCCGAGCATCATGGCCGGGATCAACCAGACCACCATGATGGCCCTGTCGATGGTGGTGATCGCCTCGATGATCGGCGCCCGTGGCCTGGGTGAAGATGTGCTGGTGGGCATTCAGACCCTCAACGTCGGACGTGGCCTGGAAGCCGGTCTGGCGATCGTGATTCTCGCAGTGGTCATCGACCGCATTACCCAGGCGTATGGTCGGCCACGGCATGAGGTGAGCAAATGAGCAACGCAACCGTGAGCAAGATCGAAGTCAAAAACGTCTTCAAGATTTTCGGCAGCCGCGCCAAGGACGCCCTGGCGATGGTCGGCCAGGGCAAGACCAAGGATCAGGTGCTGAACGAAACCGGTTGCGTGGTCGGGGTCAACGACTTGTCCCTGAGCATCGGCACCGGCGAAATCTTCGTGATCATGGGCCTGTCCGGCTCCGGAAAATCGACGCTGGTGCGCCACTTCAACCGCCTGATCGACCCGACCAGCGGCGCGATCCTGGTGGACGGCGTGGATATCCTGCAATACGACATGGACGCCTTGCGCGAATTTCGTCGGCACAAGATCAGCATGGTGTTCCAGAGCTTCGGCCTGCTGCCGCACAAGACCGTGCTCGACAACGTCGCCTACGGCCTGAAAGTGCGTGGCGAGACCAAGCAGCTGTGCGCCGAACGCGCGCTGCACTGGATCAACACCGTGGGTCTCAAGGGCTACGAAAACAAATACCCGCACCAGCTCTCCGGCGGCATGCGCCAGCGTGTGGGTCTGGCCCGGGCATTGGCGGCGGACACCGACATCATCCTGATGGACGAAGCGTTCAGTGCGCTGGATCCGCTGATCCGCGCCGAGATGCAGGACCAGTTGCTGGAGCTGCAAAAGACCCTGCACAAGACCATCGTCTTCATCACCCACGACCTCGACGAGGCCGTGCGCATCGGCAACCGCATCGCGATCCTCAAGGACGGCCGCCTGATCCAGGTCGGCACGCCGAAAGAGATCCTGCATTCGCCGGCGGACGAGTATGTCGACCGTTTCGTGCAGCGGCGGGCGGCGGTGGTCTGATCTGAGTTTTGCAGTGCACAGACTGGCCTCATCGCGGGCAAGCCCGCTCCCACAGGGATTGTGTGAGCAGCGGAGATTCTGTGGGAGCTGGCTTGCCAGCGATGAGGCCGGTGAAGCTGCATCAAAATTATGGTTGAGGTAAGTGATGTCCCAGGCTGAAAAAGTCGTTATCGCCGACGCTACGATGCGTTGGCAGGATGTGGTCGCAGTCGCCCGTCACGGAGCGCAGCTCGAGCTGTCGGCGCAGACCTGGGCGCGCATTGAAAACGCGCAGGGCATCGTCCAGCGTATCGTTGCCAGCGGCGAGCGCGCCTATGGTGTGAACACCGGTCTCGGTGCGCTGTGCAACGTTTCGCTGAAAGACGAGCAGCTCAGTCAGCTGTCGCGCAACACCTTGCTCAGCCATGCCTGCGGCGTCGGTCCGGTACTGGCCGATGAGCAGACCCGCGCAATCATGTGCGCTGCGATCCGCAACTACAGCCACGGCAAATCCGGCATTCATCGTCGGGTGGTCGAAGCGCTGCTGGCGCTGCTCAATCGCGGCATCACCCCGCAAGTGCCGTCGCAGGGTTCGGTGGGTTACCTGACCCACATGGCGCACATCGGAATCGCGCTGCTGGGCGTGGGCAATGTCAGCTATCGCGGGCAGATCGTGTCTGCACAGCAGGCGCTGGCCGAAGAGGGCCTGCAACCGGTTCAGCTCGGGGCGAAGGACGGTCTGTGTCTGGTCAACGGTACGCCGTGCATGACCGGCCTCGGTTGCCTGGCGATCGCCGACTCCACGCGTCTGCTGCAATGGGCCGACGTGATCGGCGCCATGAGCTTCGAGGCCCAGCGCGGCCAGATCGCCGCGTTCGATGCCGAGATCATTGCGCTCAAGCCGCATCCGGGCATGCAGCAGGTCGGCGTCAATTTGCGCGCCTTGCTCGATGGCAGTGAAGTGATTGCGTCGAGCAAAGGCATTCGCACTCAGGATGCACTGAGCATCCGTTCGATCCCGCAGGTGCACGGCGCCGCCCGCGATCAACTGGAACACGCGATCAAGCAGATCGAAACCGAACTCAACGGCTGCACCGACAACCCGTTGCTGCTGGGCACGCCGGATGACTTCCGGGTGATGTCCCAGGCCAACCCGCACGGACAATCGGTGGCGCTGGCGGCGGATCTGCTGGCGATTGCGATGGCTGAAATCGGCTCGATTGCCGAGCGGCGTCTGGATCGCCTGATCAACCCGCACGTCAGCGGTCTGCCGGCGTTTCTGGTGGCCAATCCGGGGGTGAACTCCGGGATGATGATCGTGCAATACGTCGCCGCGTCGCTGTGCGCGGAAAACCGCCAGTTGGCGCAACCGGCGGTGCTCGACAACTACGTCACCTCGGGCCTGCAGGAAGACCATCTGAGCATGGGCACCAACGCCGCGCTGAAGCTGCATCGCGCGCTGGAAAACTGCACGCAGATCCTCGCGATCGAGTACCTGCTGGCGGCCCAGGCGTTTGAATTTCTCAAGGAACAGCGATTCGGCGCCGGCACCGATACCGCCTGGCGACTGCTGCGCGAAAAAGTCCCGGCCTACGATCAGGACCGCTGGCTGGCGCCGGACATCGCCGCAGCTGCAAGCGTTCTGAAAGACACGGATCTGCTGCACAACGCATTACCGAATTTGCACTGACAACTACCCACGCCAGCGTGCCAAGGCGCGGCTCCCCAAAAGGGCAGACGCGACGGACAACGGACATCTCCGGAGCGTCTGGCGAGTTAACAATAAACTCTCAAAAGGAGCACAAAATGACTGCGCTGAACCTGATCCCCGGCCAACTGAGCCTGGCCCAACTGCGTGACGTTTATCAGAATCCGGTCAAGCTGACCCTCGACAACAGCGCCAGCGCGCAGATCGAGGCCAGTGTGGCCTGCGTCGAGCAGATACTCGCGGAAAACCGCACCGCCTACGGCATCAACACCGGTTTCGGCCTGCTGGCCTCGACCCGCATTGCCAGCGAAGACCTGGAAAACCTCCAGCGTTCGCTGGTGCTGTCCCACGCCGCCGGTGTCGGCCAGCCGATCAGCGATGAGCTGGTGCGCCTGATCATGGTGCTCAAGGTCAACAGCCTCAGCCGTGGTTTCTCCGGCATCCGTCGGGTGGTGATCGATGCGCTGATCACCCTGATCAACGCCGAGGTCTATCCGCACATTCCATTGAAAGGTTCGGTCGGTGCCTCCGGCGACCTCGCGCCATTGGCGCACATGTCGCTGGTGCTGCTGGGCGAGGGCAAGGCGCGTTACAAGGGCGAGTGGATGGAAGCGACCGAAGCGCTGAAAGTCGCCGGTCTGACCCCGCTGACTCTGGCGGCGAAAGAAGGTCTGGCGCTGCTCAATGGCACTCAGGTTTCCACCGCTTTCGCTTTGCGCGGTCTGTTCGAAGGTGAAGACCTGTTTGCTGGCGCTTTGGCGCTGGGCGGTCTGACGGTCGAAGCGGTGCTCGGCTCGCGTTCGCCGTTCGATGCGCGCATCCACGCCGCCCGTGGCCAGAAAGGCCAGATCGACGCCGCTGCCGCTTACCGCGATCTGCTGGGCGAGCGTAGCGAAGTCTCCGACTCGCACCAGAACTGCGAAAAGGTGCAGGATCCGTACTCGCTGCGTTGCCAGCCGCAAGTCATGGGCGCGTGCCTGACCCAGTTCCGTCAGGCCGCCGAAGTGCTGGCTGTCGAGGCCAACGCCGTATCCGACAACCCGCTGGTGTTCGCGGCCGAAGGCGACGTGATTTCCGGCGGCAACTTCCACGCCGAGCCAGTGGCCATGGCCGCTGACAACATGGCGTTGGCCATTGCCGAAATCGGTTCCCTGAGTGAGCGTCGCATCTCGTTGATGATGGACAAGCACATGTCGCAGCTGCCGCCGTTCCTGGTGGCCAATGGCGGCGTAAATTCCGGCTTCATGATCGCCCAGGTGACCGCTGCGGCCCTGGCCAGCGAAAACAAGGCGCTGTCCCATCCGCATTCGGTGGACAGCCTGCCGACTTCTGCCAACCAGGAAGACCACGTGTCGATGGCCCCGGCCGCTGGCAAGCGCCTGTGGGAAATGGCTGAGAATACCCGCGGGATTCTTGCGGTGGAGTGGCTGGCGGCGGTGCAGGGGCTTGATCTGCGCAACGGCCTGAAAACTTCGGCCAAACTGGAACTGGCCCGAGGGATTCTGCGTCGCGAAGTGCCGTTCTACGAGAAGGACCGCTTCTTCGCGCCGGATATCAACGCGGCGACCGAACTGTTGGCTTCGCGGGTCCTGACTGAACTGGTTCCGGCGAAGTTGCTGCCTAGTTTGTAAGCGTTTTTTCAGGGGGATTTTTGTCGTCCGGGAAACCGATCCCCCTCACCCCAGCCCTCTCCCCCAAGGGGGAGAGGGGGAAAGGGAGCAGATCTTCATCGTTTTCAGAACCTGAGTTCGACTCAAGAATTTCAGGTCGATGTACCTCGAAAGAGCAACCCGGTCAGTCCCCTCTCCCTCCGGGAGAGGGTTAGGGTGAGGGGGCTTTTGAAGGCTGCCCACCAAACAGAATCCAACGGAGGCTCACAGTGAAAACCCTCTGGCAACACTGCCACGTCGCAACCATGGCGCAAGGCGTCTACTCGATCATCGAGGATGCGGCCATCGTGACGTCCGGTGCACTCATCGAGTGGATTGGCCCGCGCAGCCAATTGCCGTCAGGCGAATACCCGGCGGTCAATGACCTGCAAGGCGCGTGGGTCACCCCCGGCCTGATCGATTGCCACACTCACACCGTGTTCGGCGGCAACCGCAGCGGCGAGTTCGAGAAGCGCCTGCAAGGCGTCAGCTATGCCGAAATCGCAGCGGCCGGCGGCGGCATCGCCAGCACCGTGCGTGCCACGCGTGAGGCCTCGGAAGACGAGCTGTTCGCCAGCGCCGCCAAACGTCTGAAAAGCCTGATGCGCGACGGCGTGACCACGGTCGAAATGAAGTCCGGCTACGGCCTCGATCTGGCCAGCGAGCGCAAGATCCTGCGGGTCATCCGTCGCCTCGCCGACGAACTGCCGATCAGCGTGCGCAGCACTTGTCTGGCTGCTCACGCATTGCCGCCGGAATATAAAGATCGCGCCGACGATTACATCGATCACATCTGCGCCGAAATGCTGCCAGCGCTGGCTGCCGAAGGCCTGGTCGATGCGGTGGATGCGTTCTGCGAATACCTGGCGTTCTCCCCTGAGCAGGTCGAGCGGGTGTTCATCGCCGCGCAAGAACTCGGTCTGCCGGTGAAGCTGCACGCCGAACAATTGTCGTCGCTGCACGGCTCCAGCCTGGCTGCGCGCTACCACGCATTGTCCGCCGATCACCTGGAGTTCATGGACGAAGCCGACGCCATCGCCATGGCCGAATCCGACACCGTCGCGGTGCTGTTGCCGGGCGCGTTCTACTTCCTGCGCGAAACCCAGTTGCCGCCGATGGAAGCCCTGCGCAAACACAAAGTGAAAATCGCCATCGCCAGCGACCTCAACCCTGGCACCTCGCCATCGTTGTCGTTGCGCCTGATGCTGAACATGGCCTGCACCTGTTTTCGCATGACCCCGGAAGAAGCCCTGGCCGGCGCCACGATTCACGCGGCGCAAGCCTTGGGCATGGCCGATACCCACGGTTCGCTGGAAGTCGGCAAGGTCGCGGATTTTGTCGCCTGGCAGATCGACTGCCCGGCGGATCTGGCGTACTGGCTGGGTGGTGAACTGGATAAACGCGTCGTGCGTCACGGCGTTGAATCAAGTCTGTAGGAGAGCGGTTGTGGATAAGGTTCTGAACTTCAAACAAGGTCGCGTGCCGCTGCTGATCAGCATGCCCCACGCCGGCGTACGCCTGACCCCGGCGGTCGAGGCCGGGTTGATCGCGGACGCGAAAAGTCTGCCGGACACCGACTGGCACATTCCGCAGCTCTACGACTTCGCCGCCGAACTGGGCGCCAGCACCCTGGCGGCCGAGTACTCGCGATTCGTCATCGACCTCAACCGGCCGTCCGACGACAAACCTTTGTACGCGGGCGCCACCACCGGGCTGTACCCGGCGACGCTGTTCGATGGCATTCCGTTGTTCAAGGAAGGGCAGGAGCCGTCGAAAGAAGAACGTACGACGTACCTGAAGCAGATCTGGACGCCGTACCACCGCACCTTGCAGGAAGAGCTGGCGCGGCTGAAGGCCGAGTTCGGTTACGCGCTGCTGTTCGATGCACACTCGATCCGTTCGATCATCCCGCACCTGTTCGACGGCAAGCTGCCGGATTTCAACCTTGGCACCTTCAATGGCGCCAGTTGCGATCCACAACTGGCCACACAACTGGAAGCGATCTGCGCCCGCCACGACGCTTACAGCCATGTGCTGAACGGACGCTTCAAGGGCGGCCACATCACCCGTCACTACGGCAACCCGGCCGAGAACATCCACGCCGTGCAACTGGAGCTGGGCCAGTGCACGTATATGGAAGAGTTCGAACCGTTCCGCTACCGCGCCGATCTGGCGGAGCCGACGCGGGTGGTGTTGAAGGAGTTGCTGCAAGGGCTGCTCGCCTGGGGCACAAAGCACTACAGCTGAGTCTGCTCTGATCGTTCCCACGCGGAGCGTGGGAACGATCTAGCTGGGTGGTGGAAACAAACAGTCGCCACCGTGCAAATCCCGGTCGCCACAGTTCGCTTTTCCCGCTCGTCTGCTGCGTAATGTTTCGGCCACGGTGCAAGAAGACACCGATCCGAACAATAACCCGCTGCCGCACGAGACGATCCCACATGAAAAAACTGTTCACTCGTTGTGCGTTAATCCTGACCGGCAGTGCGCTGCTCAGCGCCGGCGCCATGGCTTCCGACGATGCTTCCTGCAAAACCGTGCGCATGGGCGTGGTCAACTGGACCGACGTGATCGCCACCAGCGGCATGGCCGACGTGCTGCTCAACGGCCTCGGTTATGAAAGCAAGCAAACCAGCGCCGTGCAGCAAATCATCTTCGCCGGCATCCGCGACAAACGTCTGGATATCTTCCTCGGCTACTGGAAACCGGCGATGGACAAGAACATCGCGCCGTTCCTCGCTGCCAATCAGGTCAAAGTCATGGACAAACCAAGCCTGGCCGACGCCCAGGCGACGCTGGCGGTTCCGGATTACGTGGCGGCGGCGGGGCTGAAGACCTTTGGCGACATCGCGAAATTCAAGGATCAACTCGGCGCCAAAATCTACGGCATCGAGCCCGGCAGCGGCGCCAACACCACGATCAAGACCATGATCGAAACCAACCACTTCGGCCTGAAGGATTTCAAGATCATCGAATCCGGTGAGGCCGGCATGCTCGCCGCCGTGCAGCGAGCGGTGAACCGCAAGGAATTCGTGGTATTCGTCGGCTGGACGCCGCACCCGATGAACATCAACATGAAAATCACCTACCTGACCGGCAGCGAAGACGTCTACGGCCCGAACGAAGGCGCCGCCACCGTTTCCACGGTCACCGCGCCGGACTACGCCGAGCGCTGCCCGAACGTCCATCGACTGCTGGAAAACCTGACCTTCACCGCCGCCCAGGAAAGCCAGTTGATGGTGCCGATCATGGAGCGCAAGACGCCGCAGGAAGTGGCGAAGACCTGGCTGCGTGAACATCCCGAAGACCTGCAACGCTGGCTGGCGGGTGTCAGCAGCTTCGACGGCAAGGACGGCGTGGCCACGGTTCAGGCCAGTCTGAAAAACTGATGGGCACTTATCCACTCTCGCCGTCGATGGCGGCGTTCGTCGCCAGAACCGAAAGCTTTGCCAGCGATGACAGCAGCCTCGGCGGATTGCGCAAATCCTATGACGACATGTGCCGCGCCTTCACGCCCGAACGGCCGGCGGGTCTGGAGGTGGTGGATTTCCAGTTGAGCGGGGTGGCGGTGCGTTCGTATCGCCCGCCTGTCCGGCCATCGGCCAGTGGCTGGCCGTGCGTGTTGTATCTGCACGGCGGCGGTTGGGTGGTCGGCGGGCTGGATTCCCATGACTTCATCTGCTGCGAGCTGGCCATGGCCCTCGGGGCGATGGTGGTGGCGGTGGATTACCGGCTGGCGCCGGAGCATCCGTTCCCGGCCGGTTTCGAGGATTGCCTGAGCGTCTGGCGCGCGTTGCGCAGCGGACCGTTCTGGTTCGATCCCGGACGGATGCTGGTGGCTGGCGACAGCGCCGGCGGCAATCTGGCGGCGGCGCTGTGCCTGGCGCTACGCGATGCCGGCGAGCCGCTGCCGGGCGCGCAGGTCTTGATCTATCCGGGGCTGGGTGGCGACGCACAGTTAGCGTCGCGCAGCGAATGCGCCGATGCGCCGTTGCTCGCCAGCAGCGATGTCGATTGCTATCACGCCTTGTACTTGCGCGGCACCGCGAAGCCGAACGCCTATGCGATGCCATTGCTGGCCGGGGACTTCAGCGGTTTGCCACCGGCCTGGATCGCCGTGGCGCAGTTCGATCCGCTGCGTGACGACGGCGTGTGCTACGCCGAACGGCTTAAAGCAGCGGGCGTCGACGCGGCGCTTTACTACGGCGAAGGGCTGGTTCACGGTTGCATGCGGGCGCGGCATCAGGTCGCCGAGGTCGATCGTCTCTTTGAGAACCTGCTGGGGTTCATGGCTGACAAATTGTGACAGCGTGCGGGCATGCTCATTGACGTAAATCGGGTTTATGATGCCGGACGGCAGAATAATAGAAGTCCCCCCAGGGATGACCTCGACCCCTTACGGAGCGCGCAATGCAGACTTTGTTTCCGCAGATCAAACCTCACGCACGGCACGATCTGGCCGTCGATGACACCCACACGCTGTACGTCGACGAAAGCGGTTCACCGGAAGGTTTGCCGGTGGTGTTCATCCACGGAGGTCCCGGCGCCGGGTGCGACGCCCAGAGTCGCCGCTATTTTGATCCGAACCTGTATCGCATTGTCACCTTCGACCAGCGCGGTTGCGGTCGCTCCACGCCCCACGCCAGTCTGGAAAACAACACCACCTGGGATCTGGTCGAAGACCTCGAGCGTATTCGTAAACACCTGGGCATCGACAAATGGGTGCTGTTCGGCGGCTCCTGGGGTTCGACCCTGGCGCTGGCCTACGCGCAGACCCACCCGGAACGCGTGCATGGGCTGATCCTGCGCGGGATCTTTCTGTGCCGTCCGCAGGAAATCGAATGGTTCTACCAGGCCGGCGCCAGCCGTCTGTTCCCCGATTACTGGCAGGACTACCTCGCGCCAATTCCGCTGGACGAGCGCGACGACCTGCTCAGCGCGTTCCACAAACGCCTGACCGGCAACGACCAGATCGCCCAGATGCACGCGGCCAAGGCCTGGTCGACCTGGGAAGGGCGCACCGCGACCCTGCGTCCGAATCCGCTGGTGGTCGACCGCTTCTCCGAGCCGCAGCGCGCCTTGTCGATTGCGCGGATCGAATGCCACTACTTCACCAACAACGCGTTCCTTGAGCCAAACCAGCTGATCCGCGACATGGGCAAGATCGCCCATCTGCCGGGCGTGATCATCCATGGCCGCTACGACGTGATCTGCCCGCTCGACAACGCCTGGGAACTGCATCAGGCCTGGCCGAACAGCGAGCTGCAGGTGATCCGCGATGCCGGCCACGCCGCGTCCGAACCGGGCATCACCGATGCACTGGTGCGCGCCGCCAGCAAAATGGCCCGTCGCCTGCTCGACCTGCCGCCCGAAGAAGCATGAAGGGTCTTTTGCAGCGCGTGAAAGGCGCGCGGGTCGAAGTGGCGGGCGAGGTGGTTGGCAGTGTCGATCAGGGTTTGCTGGTGCTGGTGGCGGTCGAACCCGACGACACGCCGGCCAGCGCCGACAAACTTCTGCATAAGCTGCTTAACTATCGAGTGTTCAGTGACGCCGAGGGCAAGATGAATCTGTCCCTGGCGGATGTGGGCGGCGGGTTGCTGCTGGTCTCTCAGTTCACCCTCGCTGCCGACACCAAAAGCGGGTTGCGCCCGAGTTTCTCGACCGCCGCCCCTCCGACGCTGGGCGAAGAATTATTCGACTATCTATTAAGCAAAGCGAAACAGATGCATGGCACAGTGGCATCAGGTAGATTCGGCGCGGATATGCAGGTGCACCTGGTCAACGATGGCCCGGTAACCTTCCTGTTACAGACATGAAAGCGCTTGAAACATCTTTTTAAGGGCTTTTCGACTGAAAACAGGGAATTTTCGCGATAAATACTTTGTTACCCCTGATGCGTTGTCACGCGGGCTACTAGATAATCGCGCGCTACGGGGATCAGCGTTCGTTGGTCCATTTTGACTTAGGTAGAGACTTGTCCGGATCCGATTGGGGAATCATTTTGACCCAGCGGAGTCGGAACAATGCTCGCCAACTTGGCAAGGGTGCCCTGAAAGGTCGGTTTTTTTGTACCGAATCCCTCACAGGCACTTCATCTGGCCGTTGGTTTATTGATCTGTTTTCGGCGAGGGTTGCTCGTGATTGTTAGTCCCTGTAATGCAGCAAAATTGTCTGCCAAACGCTTGCGCAGCGCTCTGGTAGCGGGCTCGGCAGTACTCTGCCTGCTCAGCGCCGGCCAGCTTTGGGCATTCAATCTTGACGATGTGTCGGCCAAGGCCAAAGAGCTGGCCGGGCAGAAGTTCGAAGCCCCGCGCAGCAACCTGCCAAACGAATTCCGTGAAATGAAATTCGCGGACTATCAGAAGATTCGTTTCCGCACCGAAAAAGCCGAATGGGCCGACCAGAAGACCCCGTTCAAGCTGTCCTTCTATCATCAGGGCATGCACTTCGATACGCCGGTGAAAATCAACGAAATCACCGCGAACACCGTCGAAGAGATCAAATACGATCCTAGCCGTTTCGATTTCGGCGACCTGCAGTTCGATCCTAAGGCCACCGAACAACTGGGCTACGCCGGTTTCCGTGTCCTGTACCCGATCAACAAGGCTGACAAGCAAGACGAAATCATGACCATGCTGGGCGCGAGCTACTTCCGCGTTGTCGGCAAGGGTCACACCTACGGTCTGTCGGCCCGTGGTCTGGCGATCGATACCGCTTTGCCGTCCGGCGAAGAATTCCCGCGTTTTCGCGAGTTCTGGATTCAGCAGCCGAAGCCGGGCGACAAGCACCTGGTGATCTTCGCCCTGCTGGATTCGCCACGTGCGACCGGCGCCTACCGTCTGATCCTGCGTCCGGGCAGCGACACCATCGTCGACGTCAAGGGCCAGATGTACCTGCGTGACAAGGTCGGCAAGCTCGGCATCGCGCCGCTGACCAGCATGTTCCTGTTCGGCGCCAACCAGCCGTCGAAAGTGCTCAACTACCGTCGTGAACTGCACGACTCCAGCGGTCTGTCGATCCATGCCGGCAACGGCGAGTGGATCTGGCGCCCACTGAACAACCCGAAACATTTGGCTGTCAGCCAGTTCAGCGTCGAAAACCCGCGTGGTTTCGGTCTGCTGCAACGTGGCCGTGACTTCAGCCACTACGAAGACCTCGACGACCGCTACGACAAGCGCCCAAGCGCCTGGATCGAGCCGAAGGGCGACTGGGGCAAAGGCACCGTCGATCTGGTCGAGATCCCGACCGCCGACGAAACCAACGACAACATCGTTGCGTTCTGGAGCCCGGAAAAACTGCCGGAGCCAGGCCAGCCGCTGGACTTCGCCTACCGCATGCACTGGACCATCGACGAAGCCGCGCTGCACGCGCCGGACAGCGCCTGGGTCAACCAGACCCTGCGTTCGACCGGTGACGTCAAGCAATCGAACCTGATCCGTCAGCCGGATGGCAGCGTTGCCTACCTGGTCGACTTCGAGGGCCCGTCCCTGGCCGCCTTGGCCCCGGATGCAGACGTTCGCAGCCAGGTCAGCGTCGGCGACAACGCCGAACTGGTCGAGAACAGCGTGCGCTACAACCCGGAAACCAAGGGCTGGCGCCTGACCCTGCGGATGAAGATCAAGGACGCGAGCAAGTCCACCGAGATGCGCGCAGCCCTGGTGCAGCCAGTGGTCACCGCTGATCTGGCCAAGTCTTCGGTGCCGACGTCCAACTCGTCGGTAGCCAAGGCCGACAAGGTTGCCGCCAAGCAACAAGAGAAAGCCGACAAGGAAGCCAAGGCCGCCGAGGCCAAACAGGCCGACGCCAAGCCGGTTGCAGATGCCAAGGACAAGGCCAACAAAGACGCCAAGCAGCCAGCCGCTGCGGACGCGGCCCCAGCCACACCGGAATCGGCACCGACTGAAGAAGTCCTGACCGAGACCTGGAGCTATCAGTTGCCTGCCGATGAGTAACTCTCAAGTACAGCCAGAGACTCTGTCCGAGTACCTGGCGCATCTGCCGATGACCGACGAGCAGCGCGCGGAACTCGCGGGCTGCCAGTCCTTCAGCGAATTGCATGAACGCCTGTCGTCCAAGACCTTTGACGCGCCGACCGAAGCCGCCCAGGCTTCGGTGGGCAAGCGCCTGACCCTGAGCACCGCCGAAGAGCTGGAAGACGCGGAAATGCTGGTGCTCGACGCCAGCGGCCGGGTCAGCATGAAGGCCACGCCGCCGATCCGTCGGACCAAGGTCGTGCCGGAGCCGTGGCGCACCAACATTCTGGTGCGTGGCTGGCGCCGCCTGACCGGCCGGACCAACCCGCCGCAACCGCCGAAGGACGCCAATGTGCTGCCGGCGGCGCGGTGGCGCACGGTCGGTTCGATCCGTCGCTACATTCTGCTGGTGCTGATGCTGGGTCAGACCATCGTCGCCGGCTGGTACATGAAAGGCATCATGCCGTACCAGGGCTGGTCGTTCGTCGATCTGGAAGAAGTCCTGCATCAACCGCTGCTGCAAACCGCCACGCAAGTGCTGCCATATGCGCTGCAGACCAGCATCCTGATCATGTTCGGGATTCTGTTCTGCTGGGTGTCGGCCGGTTTCTGGACCGCGCTGATGGGCTTCCTCGAATTGCTTACCGGCCACGATAAATACCGGATCTCCGGTAAAAGTGCCGGCAACGAGCCGATTCCGAAAGACGCGCGCACCGCACTAGTGATGCCGATCTGCAACGAAGACGTGCCTCGGGTGTTCGCCGGTCTGCGCGCGACCTTCGAGTCGGTCGCCGCTACCGGCGACCTGGACCGTTTCGACTTCTTCGTCCTCAGTGACAGTAACGACACCGACATCTGCGTTGCCGAGCAGCAGGCCTGGCTGGACGTCTGCCGTGAAGCGAAGGGCTTCGGCAAGATCTTCTATCGCCGCCGTCGCCGTCGCGTCAAACGCAAGAGCGGTAACCTCGACGACTTCTGCCGTCGCTGGGGCGGTGACTATAAGTACATGGTCGTACTCGACGCCGACTCGGTCATGAGCGGCGAGTGCCTGACCAGTCTGGTGCGCCTGATGGAGGCCACTCCGGACGCCGGCATCATCCAGACCGCGCCGCGCGCTTCGGGCATGGACACGCTGTATGCACGCATGCAGCAGTTCGCCACTCGCGTGTACGGTCCGCTGTTCACCGCCGGCCTGCACTTCTGGCAGCTGGGTGAATCCCACTACTGGGGTCACAACGCGATCATCCGCATGAAGCCGTTCATCGACCACTGCGCTCTGGCGCCGTTGCCGGGCAAGGGTGCGTTCTCCGGTGCGATCCTCTCTCACGACTTCGTTGAAGCGGCGCTGATGCGCCGTGCCGGCTGGGGCGTGTGGATTGCCTACGATCTGCCGGGCAGCTACGAAGAACTGCCGCCGAACCTGCTCGATGAACTCAAGCGTGACCGTCGCTGGTGCCACGGCAACCTGATGAACTTCCGTCTGTTCCTGGTAAAAGGCATGCACCCGGTGCACCGCGCGGTGTTTCTGACTGGCGTGATGTCTTACCTGTCGGCGCCGCTGTGGTTCTTCTTCCTGGTGTTGTCGACCGCGCTGCTGGCGGTGAACACGCTGATGGAGCCGCAGTACTTCCTCGAACCGCGTCAGCTCTATCCGCTGTGGCCACAATGGCACCCGGACAAGGCGATCGCGCTGTTCTCGACGACCATCGTGCTGCTGTTCCTGCCGAAGCTGTTGAGCATCATCCTGATCTGGGCCAAGGGCGCGAAAGAGTTCGGCGGCAAGTTCAAGGTGACCCTGTCGATGCTGCTGGAGATGCTGTTCTCCATGCTGCTGGCGCCGGTGCGGATGATTTTCCACACCCGTTTCGTTCTGGCCGCGTTCCTCGGCTGGGCCGCGACCTGGAACTCGCCGCAGCGTGACGACGATTCCACGCCATGGAGCGAAGCGGTCAAGCGTCACGGTCCGCAGACCCTGCTGGGCTTCTTCTGGGCGCTGCTGGTGATCTGGCTGAACCCGAGCTTCCTGTGGTGGCTGGTGCCGATCGTCGGTTCGCTGATGCTGTCGATTCCGGTGTCGGTGATTTCCAGCCGCGTCGGTCTGGGCCTCAAATCCCGTGACGAAAGCCTGTTCCTCATCCCCGAGGAATACAATCCGCCACAGGAGCTGCTGGCCACCGATCAGTACACCCACGAAAACCGCTGGCACGCGCTGAACGACGGCTTCGTCCGCGCCGTGGTCGATCCACAGCAGAACGCCCTGGCGTGCTCGCTGGCGACCTCGCGTCACGGTCAGGCCGAGCCGATCGAATGGCTGCGCCAGGAACGTGTGCGTCACGCGATCAAGGTCGGCCCGGCCGGGCTGAACAACCATGATCGTCTGCAACTGCTGAGCGATCCGGTGGCCCTGGCCCGTCTGCACGAGCAGGTGTGGGCCGAAGGCCATGCCGAGTGGCTGGACGCCTGGCGGGCTTCGGTGAAAGCCGATCCCCACGCGCCGCTGCTGCCGCTCAAGCCGGTGAGCTTGCAGGCGCAACCGGCCTGATGAAGAAACCCCGCGAAAGCGGGGTTTTTTATGTCCAGAAAAAGAGCCCCCCTCACCCTAACCCTCTCCCGGAGGGAGAGGGGACTGACCGAGTTGAATGCTCGAGTTACGCCGACGTGAGATACCGAGTTGAACTCCGGTCTGGAAGACAACGAAGATCGGCTCCCTTTCCCCCTCTCCCCTCTGGGGAGAGGGCTGGGGTGAGGGGTGGTTCTTGAATGTTAAACAAATCGTCCATTAAACCTTGTGCAAAAAATCGAGTGCGTTAGCATCCGTCCCCGAATTGGCGCACCCGGACAATCTTGTCCATTTCTGTCGGTTTTCGCGCCGCAAACGCAATGGTTTTGGGGACTTGAAGATGAAGAAGTATCTGTCGATGCTGCTGGTCGGCGTCACGGCACTGGTTGCAGTCAATGCGGCGCAGGCCGGCGCCATCGACGACGCGGTCAAGCGTGGCTCGTTGAAAGTCGGCATGGATCCGACCTACATGCCGTTCGAAATGACCAACAAGCGCGGCGAAATCATCGGTTTCGAAGTCGACATCCTCAAAGCCATGACCAAGGCGATGGGCGTCAAGCTGGAGCTGGTCTCCACCGGCTACGACGGGATCATCCCGGCGCTGATGACCGACAAGTTCGACATGATCGGCAGCGGCATGACCCTGACCCAGGAGCGCAACCTGCGCCTGAACTTCAGCGAACCGTTCATCGTGGTCGGCCAGACCCTGCTGATCCGTAAAGAGCTGGAAGGCACCATCAAGTCCTACAAAGACCTGAACACCGCCGACTACCGCATCACTTCCAAGCTCGGCACCACCGGCGAGATGGTCGCCAAGAAGCTGATCTCCAAGGCCAAGTACCACGGTTACGACAACGAGCAGGAAGCCGTGCTCGACGTGGTCAACGGCAAGGCTGACGCCTTCATCTACGACGCCCCGTACAATGTGGTCGCGGTGAACAAGGTCGGCGCCGGCAAGCTGGTGTTCCTCGACAAGCCGTTCACCTACGAGCCACTGGCCTTCGGTCTGAAGAAGGGTGACTACGACAGCATCAACTTCATCAACAACTTCCTGCACCAGATCCACGAAGACGGCACCTACGATCGCATCCATGACAAGTGGTTCAAGAGCACCGAGTGGCTCAAGGACATGGAATAAGGCCCGCCCGCTGATCGTTCCCACGCTTTGCGTGGGAACGCCGCCCGGGACGCTCCGCGTCCCTTAGCAAGCGTGACGCAGAGCGTCACAGGATGCATTCCCACGCAGAGCGTGGGAACGAGCGAATCAGAGAAACATTCAATGAAACAGAAAAAAGCCCAATGGCCCTGGCACGTCCTGACTGTGCTGGTGCTGGTCGGCCTGGCTGGCGCGTTGTATTACGCCACGTCGCTGATGTCCTACGAATGGCGCTGGAACCGTGTGCCGCAGTACTTCGCCTATCAGGCCGAGGAAACCCAGCGCGCGACCGACATTTCCACCGTCAGCGAACTGGTGCGCAAGGGCGGCAGCGCGCAGGTCACCCTGCGCAACGATGCCGGTGACGAGCAGCACCTGACCGTCGACGAAAACAGCCTGCAATTCGCTCAGGGCGACGATGTGGCCGAAGGCGACGTCGTGGGTGTGACGCGGCATTGGGCGGCGGGTCCGCTGTTGTGGGGCCTGTGGACCACGCTTTGGCTGTCGGTGGTGTCCGGCGTGCTGGGCCTGCTGATCGGTCTGGCGACCGGGCTGTGCCGGCTGTCGAGCAACCCGACCCTGCGCGACCTGTCGACGATCTATGTCGAACTGGTGCGCGGCACGCCGCTGCTGGTGCAGATCTTCATTTTCTATTTCTTCATCGGCACGGTGATGAACCTGTCCCGGGAATTCGCCGGGATCGCCGCGCTGTCGCTGTTCACCGGCGCCTACGTGGCGGAAATCATCCGTTCCGGCGTGCAGTCGATTGCCCGCGGCCAGAACGAAGCGGCGCGTTCGCTGGGTCTGAGCGCTGGCCAGTCGATGCGTCATGTGGTGCTGCCGCAAGCGTTCAAACGCGTGCTACCGCCGCTGGCCGGGCAGTTCATCAGTCTGGTCAAAGACACCTCGCTGGTGTCGGTGATCGCCATCACCGAGCTGCTGAAAAGCGGTCGTGAAGTCATCACCACGTCGTTCTCGCCGTTCGAGATCCTGTTCTGCGTCGCCGGCCTGTACCTGTTGATCAACCTGCCGCTGTCGAAAATCGCCAGCCGGCTTGAGCGGAGGCTCGCGCAAAGTGATTGAAGTCCGCGATCTGGTAAAAGTCTTCGACACCCGTGGGCAGGTGGTGCGCGCGGTGGATAACGTCAGCACTTCCGTGGCCAAGGGCGAAGTGCTGGTGGTGATCGGCCCGTCCGGTTCAGGCAAGTCGACCTTCCTGCGTTGCCTCAATGGTCTGGAAGAATTCGATTCCGGCTCGGTAAGCATCGACGGCCTGCAACTGGCCGACCCGAAAACCGACGTCAACGCCTACCGCCGCGAAGTCGGCATGGTGTTCCAGCATTTCAATCTGTTTCCGCACATGACCGTGCTGGAAAACCTGTGCCTGGCGCAGAAAGTCGTGCGCAAACGCGGCCAGAAAGAAAGCGAGGCCAAGGCTCTGGCATTGCTGGAGAAGGTCGGCATCGCCCAGAAGGCCCGCGAATATCCGTCGCGCCTGTCCGGCGGTCAGCAGCAGCGCGTGGCGATTGCCCGGGCGCTGGCGATGGATCCGAAGGTCATGCTGTTCGACGAACCGACCTCGGCCCTCGACCCGGAAATGGTCGGCGAAGTGCTGGACGTGATGAAGAACCTGGCCGTGGAAGGCATGACCATGGTCTGCGTGACCCACGAAATGGGCTTCGCCCGGGAAGTGGCGGATCGGGTGCTGTTCTTCGATCACGGCAAACTGCTGGAAGACGCCTCGCCGGCGGAGTTCTTCGATGCACCGAAGGATCCGCGAGCTCAGGCGTTCCTTCGACAGGTTCTGTAACTGCGGCGTCCGCTCGGACGTCATCGCTGGCAAGCCAGCTCCCACAGTTAATGGGGCTGAACACAAACTTCGTGGTCGACTACAAACCCTGTGGGAGCTGGCTTGCCAGCGATAGCATCACCTCGGTCCCAAGCGAACCGAGGTGGGTGAATCACCTCAAACCTTGAACCGGCCCACCAGCGTTTGCAGGTGAGTGCCCAAACGCGCCAGCTCGACGCTGGAGGCCGCCGTCTCTTCACTGGCCGCCGAGGTCTGGTCCGAGACATCCCGCACGTTCAGCACACTGCGGTTGATCTCTTCGGCCACGGCGCTCTGCTGCTCGGCCGCTGCAGCGATCTGCTGGTTCATCGCCTGAATCGCCGAGACGGTGCGGGTGATGCTTTCCAGCGAGCCACCGGCACGCCGGGTCAGCTCGACACTGCTGTCGGTCAGGGTGCGGCTGTTGTCCATGATCGTCGCCACTTGCTGGGTGCCGTTCTGCAGACCGACGATCAGCTCTTCGATCTCTTCGGTGGACTTCTGGGTGCGCTGGGCGAGGCTGCGGACTTCGTCGGCGACCACCGCAAAACCACGTCCGGCTTCACCGGCACGGGCGGCCTCGATGGCGGCGTTGAGGGCCAGCAGGTTGGTTTGCTGGGCCACGGACTTGATCACGTCGAGCACGCTGCCGATCTTGTCGCTTTCGCGTTTGAGCTCACCCATGGCCTCGGTGGAGTGGCCGACTTCGGCGGCCAGGCGTTCGATCTGGGCGATGGCCTCGCCAACCACCTTGTCGCCTTCGCGGGCCTGCTGGTCGGCGGCGACCGCTGCTTCCGAAGCTTCCTCGGCGTTGCGCGCGACTTCCTGCACGGTGGCGGCCATTTCGTTCATGGCGGTGGCGACCTGGTCGGTTTCGACTTTCTGATTGTTCACCCCGGCGCTGGTCTGCTCGGTCACGGCGGACAACTCCTCGGCGGCGCTGGCGATCTGGGTCACGCCGTCGCTGATGCCACCGATCAGTTCGCGCAGGCCTTGAGTCATGCTCTGCATCGAGCGTTGCAGTTGGCCAAGTTCGTCACGGCGCAGGGATACCAGGTTGTGGGTCAGGTCACCGGCGGCCACACGCTCGGCAACTTTCAGGGTCTGCTCCAGCGGGATGATGATCTGGCGGGTGATCGCCCAAGCCGCGAGCAGACCGAAGGCCAGGGCCAGCAGGGTGGCGATCATCAGCATGTTTTTGGCGTGCGCGGCATCGGTGTCGCGGACGATGGTCTGGGATTCGGTGAGTTTCTTACTGACGTCGAGCAGGATGTCGCCTTGGGCCGACATGCGAGCCAGCGCCTTGGCGTTGTTCACCTGGGAGTCGCGGAACTGGCTGACGGCAGCGCGGTAAGCCTTCAGCGATTCGGTGGCCTGTTGCAGGTTGGCGATGTGTTGCTCGGGCAGTTTGCTCGGCAGGCTTTCCAGATTGTTCAGGGCGGCGGCGATGGCATCCAGCGCCGGCTGTTCGGCCTCGGCCTTGCCGCTGTAAGTGTAGCCGCGCACCTGATAGCGCGCCTGCTGCAGCAGTTTGCTCAGTTCGATCACGCTGTTGAATTGCGCGACGCTGTCGCCTTGCAGCAGGGATTTCTCGACTTCACTGACCTTGGCCACTGCATTGTCGGCGCTGGCGCCGAGTTTGCTGCGGGCGTCTTCACGCTGCACGGTGGCCTGAGTCATGTCACCAAAGGCGCGTTTGTACTCGGCGACCGCCGCCAGTTGCTGATCGATCATGGCCACGTCGGACGGTTGCTCGATCATGTTGCGGGCGCTTTGCAGGCCGCTGTCGAGTTTGCCGAGCAGGTCGTTGACCGCGCCAGGACCCTGTTCGCCACGGCGCGCTTCATAGTCCAGGCGCGCAAGGCGCAGGTCTTTGGTCAGCTCGTTGAGGCCGGAGATGAACCCGAGCTTGTCGCCCCGGCTGATGATTCCGCTCATGCCGGTCCAGCCGGTGAAGGTGATCAACAGGGTCAGCAGCAGCACCAGGCCGAAACCGATTCCAAGCTTACGTTTGACGCTGACGTTTCCAAGACTCTCGGCTAACCAACGGTACATGCGACGACTCCCTCGGACCACTAATTGGACTTATGGAGAGGGTATCGGCCGGATGATGGCAATCTGTAACGCCTTTTGTCCGGCGAAGTGCTTAGAACAGAAGCGCTCAGAACAACCGGGCAAGCAGTGCGGTGACGGCGGTTTCGACCCGCAAGATTCGCTCGCCCAGTTGCACCGGTTGCAGCCCGGCCTTGGTCAGCAGATCGATTTCGTAGGGAATCCAGCCACCCTCGGGGCCGATGGCCAGGGTTACCGGTTCGTTCAGGGCGCGGGGGCAGGGCGGGAAGTTGCCCGGATGACCGACCAAGCCGAGGGTGCCGTCGGTGACGGCTGGCAGGCGGTCTTCGACGAACGGCTTGAAGCGCTTCTCGATGATGATTTCCGGCAGCACGGTATCGCGGGCCTGTTCGAGGCCGAGGATCAGCTGTTCGCGAATCGCTTCCGGCTCGAGGAACGGCGTTTGCCAGAAGCTTTTCTCGACCCGGTAGCTGTTGACCAGGATCACCTTCGACACGCCCATGGTCGCCACGGTCTGGAACACCCGGCGCAGCATTTTCGGGCGGGGCAGGGCGAGCACCAGGGTCAGCGGCAGTTTGGCCGGTGGCGGTTGATCGAGGGTGACCCGAAGCTCGGCTTCACCCGCGTCCAGGCGCAGCAGCTCGGCCGAGCCCATCAACCCGCCGATCCGCCCGACCCGCAGGCTGTCGCCGACTTCCGAACGGTGGACTTCCTGCATGTGGGTCAGGCGCCGATCACGCAGCACGACGCGGTCGGCCGCAATGAAGTCGGCCTCTTCGAGCAGCAGCAGGTTCATGGCTGAGTCGCTGGCGGCTGGTCGTTGTGATCGTCTACGGTTTCTTCCGGGCGCTCGCGTTTGCTGACCAGACTGCCGAACAGGATGCCGACTTCGAACAGCATCCACATCGGCACGGCCAGCAGGGTCTGGGAGAAGATGTCCGGCGGTGTCAGGATCATGCCGACCACGAAGCAGCCGATGATCACATACGGACGAATCTTCTTCAGGTATTTGACGTCGACCACGCCGATCCACACCAGCAGCACCACGGCCACCGGGATTTCGAACGCCACGCCGAAAGCGAAGAACAGCGTCATGACGAAATCGAGGTAACTGGTGATGTCGGTCATCATTTCCACGCCGGCCGGGGTGGCCGAGGCGAAGAACTTGAAGATCAGCGGGAACACGAAGAAGTAGGCGAACGCCATGCCGGTGTAGAACAGCAGGATGCTGGAGATCAGCAACGGCACTGCGACGCGCTTCTCGTGCTTGTACAGGCCCGGCGCGATGAAGCCCCAGATCTGATGCAGGATCACCGGGATCGCCAGGAACAGCGAGACCATCATCGTCAGTTTCAGCGGCGTCAGGAACGGCGACGACACGTCGGTGGCGATCATCGTCGCGCCGGCCGGCAGGTATTCGCGCAGCGGCGTCGAGACGAAGGTGTAGATCTGCTGGGTGAAGGCAAACAACCCGGCGAAGATGATGAAGATCGCCGCCACGCAACGCAGCAGGCGGGTGCGCAACTCGGTGAGGTGCGAAACCAGCGGCATGTGCTGGTCGTTTTCGGGGAGATCGCTCATGGGGCTCGCGGCGGCAGAGTGGTGTCGTGAGGCGCTGGTGTGGTCGGCGCGGCGGTTGGGGCTACGTGTTCAACCGAGGCTGGCGCGACGACAGGCGCTGGTTCGGTTGGCGCTACAGCAGGTGCCGCTGGCGTTGGAGCGGCAGGGCTGTGAATCGTCTGCTCACCCACGTGCTCGACCGGCGTCGGCTCCTGCTGAACCGGCGTGAAAATCTTCCGCGCCTCCTGTTCCAGCGACAGGATGTGCTCGTTGTGCAGTTGCCGACGGATTTCGTCGGCACCGATTTCACGCTCAACTTCCTGTTTGATCGCGTTGAAGCTGCGCTTCAGCCGTCCGACCCACAGGCCGGCGGTGCGTGCAGCGCCCGGCAGACGCTCGGGGCCCAGCACCAGCAGGGCGACGAGGCCGACGAGCAGCAGTTCAGAGAAGCTGATACCAAACATTAGTCAGTGCTCACACGTCTTTGCGGATCGGCTCTTCGACTTTCTGCGCCTGCACGTCGATGGTGTGCGGCGGGTTGGCCTGAGCGGTGGGTTGCGGCTGGACCGGCGGTACCGGTTGCGCAGGCGTGACGGTCGGATCGGCCGGTTTCTCGTCGTCGTTCATGGCTTTACGGAAGCCCTTGATCGACTCGCCGACGTCGGTGCCGAGGTTTTTCAGTTTCTTGGTACCGAACACCAGTACCACGACCACCAGGATGACGATCCAGTGTTTCCAGTCAAAAATGCCCATGTTGCTGTTCCTCTCTAATAGTTGTTCAGGCGGACGGGCGCGAGGCTTTCTCGACGTGTCCGGACAGGCCGAAACGGCGATCCAGTTCATCCAGCACCGCCTGCGGATGCTGCCCCAGCTGGGCAAGCATGACCATGCTGTGGAACCACAGGTCGGCGGTCTCGTAGATCACGTCGCTGCAGTCGCCGCTGACGGCGGCGTCCTTGGCGGCAATGATCGTTTCAACCGACTCTTCGCCGACCTTCTCCAGAATCTTGTTCAGACCCTTGTGGTACAGACTGGCGACATACGAGCTGTCGGCGGCTGCGCCTTTGCGCTCTTCCAGCACCTGAGCAAGGCGGGTCAGAGTGTCACTCATGTTTGTGTCCTGCGGAATAGATGGCGTGCGGGTCTTTCAGGACCGGGTCGACCGTTTTCCAGTCGCCGTTTTCGAAGACGCGGTAGAAGCAGCTTTGACGGCCGGTATGGCAAGCGATGTCGCCGATCTGTTCGACCATCAGGATGATGACGTCGGCGTCGCAGTCCAGACGCATTTCATGCAGCGTCTGTACGTGGCCGGACTCTTCGCCCTTGCGCCACAGCTTGCCACGGGAACGTGACCAATAGATGGCACGGTTTTCCGCCGCGGTCAGCTCCAGGGCTTCGCGGTTCATCCAGGCCATCATCAATACGCGTCCGGTCTTGTGATCCTGGGCAATCGCCGGCACCAGGCCATCGGCGTCCCACTTGATCTCGTCCAGCCAGTTTTTCATCTTCGACTCCGACAGCGAACCCACACTTCAATAGTCGGGCTCAGGCGTTGAAACAGTGTGCCAGCCGATCACGGAACTGGCTATCGGCGAACGACCAGATACAAGCCGACGGCCACCATGATCCCGGCGGGCCAATGCCCCAGTTCGTGCATCGGGCCACCGGCGGCGAGGATCGTACCGCCCGCCAGATGGGCGCTGCCGAGCAGGCGCAGGAACCAGTCGTCCTTGCGCTTTTTCCACGGCGGTGGCGGGTCGTTGGCGTGAGGTTGGGACATGCGTTCGAGCAGGTCACGGGCCATGTTGGCCAGGTGCGGCAGTTGTTCGAACTGGCTCTGGACGTTGCCGATCAAGGCTTTCGGGCTGACGCGCTCGCGCATCCAGCGTTCGAGGAACGGCTGCGCGGTGTTCCACAGATCCAGATCCGGATACAGCTGACGGCCCAGGCCTTCGATGTTCAGCAGGGTCTTTTGCAGCAATACGAGTTGCGGCTGCACTTCCATGTTGAAGCGGCGCGCGGTCTGGAACAGGCGCATCAGCACCTGGCCAAATGAAATATCTTTTAATGGTTTTTCGAAGATCGGCTCGCACACGGTACGGATCGCCGCTTCGAATTCGTTGAGCTTGGTTTCCGCCGGCACCCAGCCCGAATCGATGTGCAATTGCGCCACGCGGCGGTAGTCGCGTTTGAAGAAGGCGAACAGGTTGCGCGCCAGATAGTCCTGGTCTTCCGGGGTCAGGCTGCCGACGATGCCGCAGTCGATAGCGATGTACTGCGGGCTCCACGGGTTGACGGTGCTGACGAAGATGTTGCCCGGGTGCATGTCGGCGTGGAAGAAACTGTCGCGGAATACCTGGGTGAAGAAGATCTCCACGCCGCGCTCGGCGAGCATTTTCATGTCGGTGCGCTGGTCGGCGAGGGTCGCCAGATCCGTCACCTGAATCCCGTAGATGCGCTCCATCACCAGCACTTTCGGCCGGCACCAGTCCCAATAGACTTGCGGCACGTACAGCAGCGGCGAGCCTTCGAAGTTGCGTTTCAACTGGCTGGCGTTGGCTGCCTCGCGCAACAGGTCGAGTTCGTCGTAGATGGTTTTTTCATAGTCGCTGACCACGTCCACCGGGTGCAGCAGACGAGCGTCGGCGGAGACCTTTTCGGCGGCGCGGGCGAGGATGAACAGCCACGCCAGATCCTGGGCAATGATCGGTTTCAGGCCCGGGCGGATCACCTTGACCACTACTTCTTCACCGGTCTTCAACTGCGCGGCATGCACCTGCGCCACCGAGGCCGAGGCCAGCGGTTCGACGTCGAAACGGCTGAACACTTCGCTGATCTTCTTGCCCAGTTGCTCTTCGATCAGCTTGACCGACAGCTGCGAATCGAACGGCGGCACGCGGTCCTGCAACCGCATCAGCTCATCGGCGATGTCTTCTGGCAGCAGGTCGCGGCGGGTCGAAAGGATCTGCCCGAACTTGATGAAGATCGGCCCCAGGTCCTGCAAGGCCAGGCGCAGGCGTGCGCCACGGCTCAGGTCCAGCGGCTTGCGCGGGAACCAGCGCCACGGCAAGACGTAGCGCAGCGCCAGCAGGAACCACGGCAAAGGCAGATCGAACAGCAGGTCATCGAGGCGGTAGCGGATCACGACGCGCTGGATGCGCAACAGACGGCGGACGGCGAGCAGCTTCATGCGTTATCGCTTGGGTCGAGGGATCGGGAAAGGCGCTCGAAGCGCGCCTCGAGACGTTCCAGATCGAGTTTGATCCGGTCCAGTTCGCTGAAGCGGGCTTCGGCTTCGCGCTGCCCGACGAGGGTGCGCGATTCTTCGGCCAGGTATTCGGCGAGGTTCTGGTTGAGGCTGGCAAATCCTTGTTGATACCAGCGGGCGCGGCTGCGCAGGTGACCGCCGACCAGTTGCGTGGCGACAGGTCCCAGCCAGCGCGAGAGTTCGTACTCCCAGTCCAGCTCCAGATCCTGCAGCACGCCCGCCAGTTCCAGCAGCACGCCGCTGTCACCGTCGAGTTCGACTTCCGGTGCGTGCAGCACCGCGGTCTTGTCCTTGCTCAGGGCCAGTTTCACCAGACTCGAAGCGGGGGCACGCAGGGTGCAGTCGACGCCGGTTTCCCAGTGGGACGCCAGCATCAGGCCTTCGTCGCTCGGCAGGATGAACAGTTGCAGCGCCGGGCTGCGGCAATCCACGGCAATCACTTTGCCGGTCAGATGCGCCAGTCGCGGCAGCGCCGTGCTGTCGAGACGCAGCACGCGGTTCAGGCCGAGTTCGACGCTGGCGAGCAGCCCGGTCAGCAGCATCAGGGTTTGATGCCGCGGTGCAGGGCGACGATGCCTGCGGTCATGTTGTGATAGGTCACGCGGTCGAAACCGGCGTCGACCATCATCGACTTCAAAGTTTCCTGATTCGGGTGCATGCGGATCGATTCGGCCAGGTAGCGATAGCTTTCCGAGTCGTTGGTGATCAGCTTGCCCATCAGCGGCATGAAGGCGAACGAGTAGGCGTCGTAGGCCTTGGACATCAGCGCGTTGGTCGGCTTGGAGAATTCCAGCACCAGCAGGCGGCCGCCCGGCTTGAGTACGCGCAGCATCGAACGCAGGGCGTCTTCCTTGTGCGTCACGTTGCGCAGGCCGAAGGCGATGGTCACGCAGTCGAAATGGTTGTCCGGGAACGGCAGCTTTTCAGCGTCGGCCTGGACGAACTCGACGTTGCCCGACACGCCGACATCCAGCAGGCGGTCACGACCGACCTTGAGCATGGATTCGTTGATATCGGCCAGCACCACCTGACCGGTCGGGCCGACCAGGTGCGAGAATTTTTTGGTCAGGTCGCCCGTGCCGCCGGCGATGTCCAGTACGCGGTTGCCGGAGCGCACGCCCGACAGTTCGATCGCGAAGCGCTTCCACAGACGGTGCATGCCGCCCGACAGAAGGTCGTTCATCAGGTCGTACTTGGCGGCCACGGAGTGGAACACCTCAGCGACTTTTTCCGCTTTCTGGCTTTCCGGAACGTTTTTGAAGCCGAAGTGAGTGGTGGGTTCGGCATCGCTGCCTTTGTGCTGATCAGTCATATCGCTGTCACCAAAAGAGAATGCGCGACATTCTAATCCCCAAGCCATGCTTTGTCTTGGAATGGCTAAAGGTAAGATGGGCAACCTTCGGGACGATTTGCCGCAGTGGCGGTCAAGATTCGTTGCAGGCATTCATAGCCCCATTCAAAAAGCAGGAGTCATTCAATGGCCCATATCAGTGTTGAGCGTGCCCACAGCCTGGGCAAGGAAGCGGCCCGCGAGAAAGCCGACAAACTGGCGCAAAAACTCTCCGATCAATATGGCCTGGAGCCGCAGTGGTCGGGCGATGTCCTGAACCTCAAGCGTTCGGGCGTGAAGGGCGCGGTGCATGTGGCCGAGGATTCGATCCGGGTCGACGTGGAACTGGGCCTGATGATGTCGGCCATGAGCGGCATGATCAAAGCCGAGATCGAAAAGGCGCTGGATAAAGCGCTGGTCTGATCAGGACAAAACGGGGAGCTTCGGGCTCCCCGTTTTTTTCCTGAGCACCTGCCTTTTATGTCAGTTGTTAGGGTGCCGTTTCTAATTTTTCTCCCTACTTTGTGCCTGAGCCCGACACTCGTCAGGGCAGTTCCTCAAACCTTCTGCGCGTGAGGTGCACCATGGCCAAAGTCATTTTGAAGAAAAAAATCGACGCTTCGACTTCCGCTCTGAGCGACGTCAAATCCTATGCCCGCAAGATCTGGCTGGCAGGCCTGGGTGCCTACACCAAGGTCGGTCAGGAGGGCAGCGAGTACTTTCAGGAGTTGATCAAGGCTGGTCAAACTGTTGAAAAGAAAGGCAAAAAAGCCGTCACCGAAAAACTCGAAGCGGCCAACGCCGAGATCGATGAAGCCAAGAGCGAAGTCAGCTCTTTCAAAGGCCGGGTCGAAGTTCAGCTCGACAAGGTCGAGAAGGCGTTCGACACGCGTGTCGCCAGTGCCTTGAATCGTATCGGCATTCCGTCTAAACATGACGTTGAGGCACTCTCTGCTAAGCTCGATGAGCTGACGGCATTGCTCGAACGCGTCGCGCGTAAATCTTAAGGAGAACGGGATGGCTGGTAAAAAGAACACCGATAAAGAAGGCAGCTCGTGGATCGGAAAAGTCGAAGACTATTCCCGCAAGATCTGGCTGGCTGGTTTAGGCGTGTACTCGAAGATCGACACTGACGGCAGCAAGCTCTTCGATACATTGGTCAAAGACGGCGAGAAAGCCGAGAAGCTCACCAAGGCTGCAGTCGGCAAGAAAGTCGATGCTGCCAAGGATTCTGCAAGCTCGGCAAAATCGCGCATCAGCGGCGTGAAAGATCGCGCACTGGGCACCTGGGATCAGCTGGAAGGGGCTTTCGACAAGCGCCTGAACAGTGCGATTTCGCGCCTGGGCGTACCGAGCCGCAACGAGGTGAAGGATCTGCACAAGAAGGTCGATACCCTGACCAAGCAGATCGAAAAACTCACCGGCCTGAAAGCTCAGCCTGTCGCGGCGAAAACCGCAGCAGCCAAGCCTGCGGCCAAAACCGCTGCCAAGCCACTGGCTAAAGCCGCCGCCAAACCGGCCGCAAAACCAGCAGCCAAAACTGCTGCCGCCAAGCCTGCAGCGAAAGCCGCGGCCAAACCGGTTGCCGCCAAGGCCGCCGCCAAGCCGGCTGCAAAAACGGCAGCAAAACCAGCTGCCAAACCGGCGGCCAAGCCTGCAGCGAAAACGGCTGCCGCCAAACCCGCTGCCAAGCCTGCCGCCAAACCGGCTGCGGCGAAAAAGCCTGCAGTGAAAAAACCGGCCGCGCCGAAAGCCGCTGCACCGAAAGCTGCAGCACCAAAACCGGTAACCACACCGCAAGCACTGGCAAGCACGTCGAACTCCGCCTCGGCTCCAACCCCGGCGCCTGCTCCGACTGCTGCATCGACGCCGTCGACGCCAACCAGTCAGTCCTGATTTTTCAGGGCTCAAAAAAACGCCCGGCCTGTGAAGGTCGGGCGTTTTTTATGTCTGATCCAAGAGCCCCTCACTGTAGAGACCGGTACATCCTTTACACATTAGACCGGGGACATCGTTTACACCTTTTACAGGCTTGATACGCGGTTGGCACCGCGCTCAAGCCTGCCTAAACAGAAGTTGCAAAGGTACAGCTCCCACACGTCATCAGCCACTTCCTTCAGCGCGATGTCCT
>NZ_JBWKYU010000008.1:110927-289996 GCF_059423925.1 Pseudomonas sp. GW458-11-26-14-LB4 | reverse complement strand
ACCACGCAGATCTACACTCACGTCGCCCGGGCACGTTTGCAGGATCTGCATGCCAAACATCACCCGCGCGGCTGAGCGCCATTTGTCTTGCGACAGGCGCATTCGGCCACGGGAGCCTTATGTGGTAGGCTTTGCCGGTTTGCACGATGGGCGGTTATGACCCGGTGTTCCGGCACGGGCGTTCTGATCGTTCCATTTGTCCGCCTTCAGGAGTTCTCATGCGTCTGACCCAGATTTTCGCCGCCGCAGCCATTGCGTTGGTCAGCACCTTTGCCGTCGCCGATGACGCGGCCGATAAAGCGATTCGCCAAAGCCTGGAAAACCTCCAGCTCGACGTGCCGGTGGACACCATCACCGCCAGCCCGCTGCCGGGCTTGTACGAAGTCAAGCTCAAGGGCAGCCGCGTGCTTTACGCCAGCGCCGACGGCCAGTACATCGTTCAGGGCTACATGTTCCAGCTCAAGGACGGCAAACCGGTCAACCTGACCGAGAAGACCGAGCGCCTGGGCATTTCCAAACTGATCAATGCGATTCCGGTGGCCGAGACCGTGGTTTACCCGGCCGTGGGCGAAACCAAGTCGCACATCACCGTTTTCACCGACACCACGTGCCCGTATTGCCACAAGCTGCACGCCGAAGTGCCTGAGCTGAACAAGCGCGGCATCGAAGTGCGTTACGTGGCGTTCCCGCGCCAGGGCCTAGGCTCGCCGGGTGACGAGCAACTGCAAGCCGTGTGGTGCTCGAAAGACAAGAAAGCCGCCATGGACAAAATGGTCGATGGCAAGGAAATCAAGGCCGCCAAGTGCGAGAACCCGGTTTCCAAACAGTTCGCCCTAGGCCAGTCGATCGGTGTGAACGGTACGCCGGCCATCGTTTTGGCTGACGGACAAGTCATTCCGGGCTACCAGCCTGCGCCACAAGTCGCCAAACTGGCGCTGGGCGCGAAGTAATTCGCATCGTCACGCCCTGGTGTGACGAGCGTGGTCCGGCGGCAGGATTGCCGGGCCATCAACAGAGAGCCGCGAACCTGCGGTTGTTTTCACGGCCGGCCTCGTGTCGGCCGTTTTATGGGGAGTTCACAGTGAAACCGGTCAAAGTAGGCATCTGTGGGTTAGGGACCGTCGGTGGCGGAACCTTCAACGTACTTCAGCGCAACGCCGAGGAAATTGCTCGTCGTGCCGGGCGTGGAATCGAAGTGGCACAAATTGCCATGCGCACGCCAAAGCCTCAGTTCCAGACGACCGGTATTGCGATTACCAACGATGTCTTCGAAGTGGCCACGAACCCTGAGATCGACATCGTCATAGAGCTGATGGGCGGCTATACCGTTGCCCGCGAGCTGGTACTCAAGGCCATCGAGAATGGCAAGCATGTGGTCACCGCGAACAAGGCTCTGATTGCCGTTCACGGTAATGAAATTTTCGCCAAGGCACGCGAGAAAGGCGTGATCGTGGCATTCGAAGCGGCGGTCGCCGGCGGCATTCCGGTGATCAAGGCGATCCGTGAAGGCCTGTCCGCCAACCGTATCAACTGGGTCGCCGGGATCATCAACGGCACCGGCAACTTCATCCTCACCGAAATGCGCGAGAAGGGTCGCACCTTCGAAGACGTGCTGGCCGAGGCGCAAGCGCTGGGCTACGCCGAAGCCGACCCGACCTTCGACGTCGAGGGCATCGACGCCGCGCACAAGCTGACGATCCTGGCATCGATCGCGTTCGGTATTCCGCTGCAGTTCGACAAGGCTTACACCGAAGGCATCACCAAGCTGACCACCGCCGACGTGAACTACGCCGAAGCGCTGGGCTACCGCATCAAGCACCTGGGCGTGGCACGCAGCACCGCCGCCGGCATCGAGCTGCGCGTACACCCGACGCTGATCCCGGCCGATCGTCTGATCGCCAACGTCAACGGCGTGATGAACGCGGTGATGGTCAACGGTGACGCTGCCGGTTCGACCCTGTTCTACGGCGCCGGCGCCGGCATGGAGCCGACTGCTTCGTCGGTGATCGCGGATCTGGTGGACGTGGTTCGCGCCATGACCTCCGACCCGGAAAACCGCGTGCCGCACCTGGCCTTCCAGCCGGACTCGCTGTCGGCCCATCCGATCCTGCCGATCGAAGCCTGCGAAAGCGCCTACTACCTGCGCATCCAGGCCAAGGACCATCCGGGTGTACTCGCTCAGGTGGCGAGCATCCTCTCGGAGCGCGGCATCAACATCGAGTCGATCATGCAGAAGGAAGTCGAGGAACACGACGGCCTGGTGCCGATGATCCTGCTGACCCACCGCGTGCTGGAGCAGCACATCAACGATGCGATCGCCGCCCTCGAAGCGCTGGCGGGCGTGGTCGGTCCGGTTGTGCGGATCCGCGTCGAGCACTTGAACTAAACAGAAACAGCTGCAAGCTTCGAGCTGCAAGCAGCAAGAGAAAAGCAGTCCGGCTTTTACTTGAAGCTTGTAACTCGTAGCTTGAGGCTCAAACCGAAGGTTTGCCCCTATGCGTTACATCAGTACCCGCGGCCAGGCACCGGCCCTGAATTTCGAAGACGTCCTGCTGGCCGGTCTTGCAACCGACGGCGGTTTGTACGTCCCGGAAAACCTGCCACGTTTCACCCAGGAAGAAATCGCTTCCTGGGCCGGCCTGCCGTATCACGAGCTGGCTTTCCGCGTCATGCGCCCGTTCGTCACCGGCAGCATTCCGGACGCCGATTTCAAAAAGATTCTTGAAGAAACCTACGGTGTGTTCGCCCACAACGCCGTTGCGCCGCTGCGTCAGCTGAACGGCAACGAATGGGTGCTGGAGCTGTTCCACGGCCCGACCCTGGCGTTCAAGGACTTCGCCCTGCAACTGCTCGGTCGTTTGCTCGACTACGTGCTGGAAAAGCGCGGCGAGCGCGTGGTCATCGTCGGCGCCACCTCCGGTGACACCGGTTCGGCCGCCATCGAAGGCTGCAAGCACTGCGAAAACGTCGACATCTTCATCCTGCACCCGCACAACCGTGTGTCCGAAGTGCAGCGTCGGCAGATGACCACCATTCTCGGTGAGAACATCCACAACATCGCCATCGAAGGCAACTTCGATGACTGCCAGGAAATGGTCAAGGCCAGCTTCGCCGACCAGAGCTTCCTCAAGGGCACCCGTCTGGTGGCAGTCAACTCGATCAACTGGGCGCGGATCATGGCCCAGATCGTTTACTACTTCCACGCAGCGCTGCAATTGGGCGGCCCGGCGCGTTCGGTGTCGTTCTCGGTGCCGACCGGCAACTTCGGCGACATCTTCGCCGGTTACCTGGCGCGCAACATGGGCCTGCCGATCAACCAGTTGATCGTCGCCACCAACCGCAACGACATCCTGCACCGCTTCATGAGCGGCAACCAGTACGTCAAGGAAACCCTGCACGCGACGCTGTCGCCGTCGATGGACATCATGGTCTCGTCGAACTTCGAACGCCTGCTGTTCGACCTGCACGGTCGCAACGGCGCAGCGATTGCCGGGCTGATGGATTCGTTCAGGCAGGGCGGCGGCTTCAGCGTCGAACAGGAACGCTGGACCGAGGCACGCAAACTGTTCGACTCGCTGGCTGTGGACGATGCGCAAACCTGCGAAACCATCGCCGAAGTCTACGAGCAGACCGGGGAAGTGCTGGATCCGCACACGGCCATCGGCGTGAAGGCCGCTCGTGAATGTCGTCGCAGCCTGGACATCCCGATGGTGATTCTGGGCACGGCGCATCCGGTCAAGTTCCCGGACGCGGTGGAGAAAGCCGGTGTAGGAAAAGCTCTCGAACTGCCTGCACATCTTTCTGATTTGTTTGAGAGAGAAGAGCGCTGCACTGTGCTGGCGAACGAGCTCAAAGCCGTACAAGCCTTTGTCAGCCAGCATGGCAACCGCGGCAAGCCTCTTTAAGACCGCAAAGCTGTCACATTTTGAAGCCCGTCTCCTGACGGGCTTTCTTGTTTTTGCATGCCACACTGCGCGCGTTTCGCCCACGAAGGACGGGCGAGTCGATGACGAAGGATGTGGCAATGCGGTTTTTTTCAGGATTGAAACCAGCCCTGTGCTGGTTGTTTTTATCGGGGAGCTTCGGGTTGTCACAGTGGGTCGAAGCCGCCCATCTGGCGAGACACCCCGACACGGTGGAGGCTATTCAGCCCATCGAGCTGGATGAGCATGAGCGTCAGTGGATTCGAGATAACCCTCGTGTGACCGTCGCCTCTGTGCAATACCCGTTGTATCTGTTTCAGGACGAACATGGCCAATGGAGCGGCCTGAACAACGATGTGCTCAAGCACATCAGCGCCATGACCGGATTGCAGTTCGTTCATCAGGAATCGTTTTCCACCGACCACATGCTGGAACGGCTCCAGAGTGGCGTGGCCGACATCAGCACGACGTTGGCAATGAACGAGGAGCGCAAGGCATTTCTGGACTTCAGTCACGCGTTCGGCGGTGCAGGGTGGGTGTTCGTCGGTCATTCAGGCGAACCGGCAATACGGTCGCTCGATATGCTGTCCAAGCGAGTCCTGGTGCTGCCGGCCCGGCATGCGCTGGAGGACGGCATTCGACGCGACTACCCATCGATCCCGATTCGTTCGGTCAAGACCTATGCCGAGGCTCGGGCGCTGGTGGAAAGTGGCGAGGCCTATGCCACCATCGAAAACGAGATCGGCGCTCAGCTGTTTCCCTCCGGCCTGCTCAAGGTCGGTGGTCTCGTGGAGGGCAAGTGGGAGGCCGACCATCTGGCAGTACGCAAAGGCTTGCCCGAGCTGGTGAGCATCCTCAACAAGGCATTGGGCGCCTTCTCCGCGGCGGAGCTTCGTTCCATGCGCCTGAAGTGGCTGGATGGCGTCTCTCCTGCGCCGACACCCTCGATCGGCTCGCTCCTGATCAAGTGGGGTTGCTGGGCGATGGGCGGGCTTGGCGTGTTCGGGCTATTGCCTTTGATGTGGAACCGTCGACTGGCGGCAGAAGTGAAGCAGCGACGGGCAGCCGAAAAGAATCTGGGTGATCAACTGGCCTTTCAACATGCATTGATCGATGCGATGCCCGACCCCGTGTTCGTGCGCGATCTGCAGGGTCGGTTGATCATGTGCAACCGCAGTTACGAAGATGCGCTGTCGGTCCGGCAGGAGCAGGTGCAGGGCCGGATGCTGTTCGAGTTCGATGCACTTCCACAGGCCACGGCATTGATGCTGCACGACGAATTCATGGCGCAGCTGGGTACGCGTAAAACACGCTTCAGCAAGCGGCAACTGATGTTCAAGAGCGGCCCCCGTCAGATCTATCAATGGACGGTGCCGTTTTATAGTGTCGATGGAAAACTGCGAGGCCTGCTCGGGGGCTGGACGGACATCACCGAGCGGCGGAAGGAGAGCGGGTGTCGATGTCTGCATTAAAGATGGGAAAAGTCCTATAAGCAGCGATTCCTTTTCTGATGGGAGGCTTAGGACCACTGCCCTAGAGTGACAGGCCACTGCGGCGTGAATCCGCGATTGTCGCTCCAGAGGTCGTCCCATGCGCTCGCTCAAGATCCTGATTCTAGAACCCAATCCGTTCCAGCTGATGGCGTTGCACCAGATGCTCAACGCCATTGGTATCTACGATGTTCTGACCGCACCGTCGCTGGGCTCGGCAAAGCGCTCACTGGAACGTCGCGGAGCCGTCGACATCACCCTGTGCAATCCACAATTGCAGAACGGTGACGGGCTGGCGCTGATCCGGCATATGGCCGACCGGCAGGAAGCACGTGCACTGATTCTGCTGGGGGCTGTGGCACCCACCCTGCTGGACGATCTGGAAACCTTGCTGGGCGAGCACCGGATCATATTGCTGGGCCGCCTGCACACTCCCGTTTCGGCGGTATTGATGAGGGCACTGCTGGACACCTACATGACCATCCCCAGGCATTCCGTCGACGCTTGACCCCCACGGTTATTTTTCTGTCATCTTCACCATGCATGCTCCGATAGGCCGGTGACGCTCCGGGAGAGGCCGGTGACAAGCAGAACTTTCTTCTCGGGCCGGTGGTCATTTACTGTGAACACGCCCCAGACACTGTGTTTTCGGACTATTGAGTGGAGATCGAGATGGAAAGTATCAGTCTATTGCTCGGTGAGGCTCTGAGCCCGTATCAAGTGACGTTGACCCCTCGCGGTCGCCATGGCGAATGCCTGGTGACCTTGAAGAACGGCAGCGGCGCGATCGTGGTGGAGCGCGAATTCAATCAGGCGCAATTGAGCGACAAGCGCCAGCTGACGGATGTGGTCGACGGCCTGCACCGTGACATCCTGATTGCCGAAGGCCGGCTGGAACCCTGTGTGATCGCGGCGTTGCGAAACGCAGCCCTCGACAAGCACCCGACCCTCTGAAACTGATTTTTCATTTGTGGGAACCTTCCTGCACCCAAGTCAGTCAGACCCCGTAACAGCAGGATCAAGCATTGTGCTCCGGTGCTTGTCGCTTGCTGCTACGGGTCTTTGATACAGACCACGTTTAACCCCGAGTCGTCTCCCCACTTCTCGGGGTTTCTTTTTGCCCGGATTTCACTGCGCGGCCTGTTGCTCGAAGAAAATCCGCGCCTGTTCCAGATAATCCTGGCGCCTCTCGGGGTCGAGCCAGTCGGCGTAGAGCTGGTTGAGATGCTCGTGGGGCAGGGTGCGTAACAACTGATTGATTTCCGTGATCGCCTGTCGACCCGCCGTGGTGTCGGTGCAGCCGACATGGCCCGACAGGTACTTGCCCGTGCCGCGAATCGGGAAGAACAGCAGTTCGTCCTCGGCGATCTCGGCCTGCCGCGCCTGATAACGGATCTCCGGCCAGTAACCCAGCACCACTTGCAAACGCCCCAGACGCTGCATCGACAGCAGGCTGCTGAGCGCATCGTTGCCGTAGTGCGGCGTCAGCGCGCCGGTTGGTGCCTGATGCAGCAATGTATCGATGTACTCGCCATAACTGCGTTCCGCCACCACTCCGACTTTTCGCTCGCCGTTGGCCAGAAACGCCGACAGATCGACTTCGTCCTCGACCAGAAACGGCTCCAGCACTTCGCGGTCTCTCTGACGCACCACCAGACCATTGCTGACCGCGCGAAACGCGGGAATGGAGAACGCGATCCACTGTGCCCGTTCCTTGTTCCAGATCAGCGACGGATCGCAGGCGAAGAGATGTTCATGCAGCATTTGAGTGCCACGGGCGCGATTGACCCGCATCAAGGTGTGTTCGTATTGCGGCATGCCGGCAATCAGCATCGGCATCAATTGATCGATAACGCCCTGGCCTTTTTTCGGACCCTCGAAGATCGTCAGCGGCGGCAGGTCGCGCAATAGCCAGATCAGCGTTGGCTTGGCCTGCACCCACGCCGGTAGCACCAGCAGGAATAACAGGCCAAACAACCGCCAGGTCCACCAATGGTGGGCGCGGTTCGAAGCCGAGGGCATCAGGCGCTTCAGCTCAGATGGCTCCGTCTTCGCGCAGGCGGGCGATCTGCTTCTCGTCGTAGCCAAGATCGTGGAGTACCTGCGCATTGTGTTCACCGAGCTGCGGTCCGACCCATTCGGACGTGCCGGGTGTCTCAGAGAGTTTCGGCACGATGCCCGGCATCTTGAAGGGTTTGCCATCCGGCAGTTTGGCGTGCAGGAACATTTCCCGGGCCAGGTACTGCGGATCGTTGAACATGTCTTCGGCGCTGAATATCCGGCTGGCCGGGACTTCAGCCTGGTTCAGCAGGTCCAGCACGGTTTGCAGCGGCAGCGAATTGACCCAGCGGTCTATCACGCCGTACAACTCATCGCGGCGGGTGTCGCGCCCGTCGTTGCTGGCCAGCGCCGGATCATTGGCCAGATCTTCACGGCCGATGATCAGCATGAAGCGCTTGAAGATCGCATCGCCGTTGGCGCCGATCTGCACGTGTTTGCCGTCGGCGCTGGTGTGGATCGATGATGGTGTGATGCCCGGCATGATGTTGCCGGTGCGCTCACGAATGAAGCCGAACACATCGAACTCCGGCACCATGCTTTCCATCATGGCGAAGATCGCTTCGTACAACGCCACATCGACCACCTGGCCGAGACCGCCGTTGACCTCGCGATGACGCAGGGCCATCAACGCACCGATCACGCCCCACAAAGCAGCAATCGAATCGCCAATGGAAATCCCGGTGCGCACCGGCGGGCGGTCTTCGAAACCGGTGATGTAGCGCAGGCCGCCCATGGATTCGCCGACCGCGCCGAACCCAGGCTGATCTTTCATCGGCCCGGTCTGGCCGAAGCCGGACAGGCGCACCATCACCAGTTTCGGGTTCAGCGCATGCAGGGTTTCCCAGCCCAGGCCGAGTTTTTCCAGCACGCCGGGGCGGAAGTTCTCGATCAGAATGTCGGCTTCAACCAGCAGTTTTTTCAGGATCGCCAAGCCGTCGGGGTGTTTCAGGTTCAGCGTCAGGGACTTTTTGTTGCGCGCCTGGACGAACCACCACAGCGAGGTGCCTTCGTACAACTTGCGCCATTTGCGCAGCGGATCACCGCCGTCCGGCGACTCGATCTTGATCACTTCGGCGCCGAACTCGCCGCAGATGCGCGAGGCAAACGGCCCGGCAATCAAAGTACCCAATTCAATGACTTTCAGACCGCTGAGCGGTTTGTTGGCGAACGGCATGCGAGATCCTGTAGGACAAGGCTGAGCAGATACAGCGTTTTAACATAGCCGGCTGTCAGTCGCGCAAGGTTGATCGCCATCAATTCGTGGATTGCCTACAGCATCGGTTAGACTTGCCGACTTTCCTCGTATCAAGAAGCCCGTTCATGGCCCAGCCGTCCACTACCTACAAATTCGAACTGAACCTCACCGATCTCGACCGCAGCGTCTACGAGAACGTGAAGCAGACCATCGCCCGTCACCCTTCGGAAACCGAAGAACGCATGACCGTACGCCTGTTGGCCTACGCGCTCTGGTACAACGAGCAACTGTCGTTCGGTCGTGGTCTGTCGGACGTGGACGAACCTGCGCTGTGGGAAAAGAGCCTGGATGATCGTGTCCTGCACTGGATCGAAGTCGGCCAGCCGGACGCGGATCGCCTGACCTGGTGCTCCCGTCGCACCGAGCGCACCAGCCTGTTGGCCTACGGCAGCCTGCGTGTCTGGGAAGGCAAGGTGATCCCGGCGATCAAAAATCTGAAGAACGTCAACATTGCCGCCGTGCCGCAGGAAGTGCTGGAAACCCTGGCCCAGGACATGCCCCGCGTCATCAAGTGGGACGTGATGATCAGCGAAGGCACGATCTTCGTCACTGACGACCGTGGCCAGCACGAAGTCCAGCTCACCTGGCTGCAAGGCGATCGCGGCTAAGTCCGCGTTACTCCCGAAAAATCCCACGTATTCAAGAGAAGCTTCTGTCACCCCATGCGTATCGATCCTCGCCCGTTGCCCGCCACTCTGCCGTTTCTCGGTGAACTGCCACCGCTACTGACCCGCCTGTACGCGGCGCGGGGCGTGCAGTCCGAGGCGGAGCTGGACAAGAGCCTGGCGCGGTTGATTCCGTTCCAGCAGCTCAAAGGGATCGATGCGGCGGTGGACCTGCTGGTGACGGCGCTGGAGCAGCGTCAGCGGATCCTGATCGTCGGCGACTTTGACGCCGACGGCGCGACGGCCAGCACCGTGGGCGTGCTCGGTTTGCGCCTGCTGGGCGCGGCGCACGTCGATTATCTGGTGCCGAACCGCTTTGAATACGGCTACGGCCTGACCCCGGAAATCGTCGAAGTCGCGATGACCCGCGAGCCGCAACTGTTGATCACCGTCGACAACGGTATTTCCAGCGTTGAAGGTGTAGCGGCCGCGAAGCGCCATGGCCTGAAGGTTTTGATTACTGACCACCACTTGCCCGGCGATGAGCTGCCGCATGCAGATGCGCTGGTCAATCCGAACCAGCCCGGCTGCGAGTTTCCGAGTAAGGCGCTGGCCGGGGTCGGGGTGATTTTCTATGTGTTGATGGCCTTGCGCGCACGCCTGCGCAGCCTCGGCTGGTACGAGAGCAAACCACAGCCGAACATCGGCGAACTGCTGGATCTGGTGGCGCTGGGCAGCGTCGCCGACGTGGTGCCGCTGGATGCCAACAACCGGATTCTGGTGCACCAGGGCCTGGAACGAATTCGCGCCGGACGTGCGCGGCCGGGGATCAAGGCGATCCTGGAAGTGGCCAAGCGTGAGGCTTCGCGCATTACGTCTACCGACCTCGGTTTTATCGTCGGCCCGCGTCTGAACGCGGCGGGGCGTCTGGATGACATGAGCCTGGGCATTGAATGCCTGCTGACCCACGACCCTGCGCTGGCCCGGGAAATGGCCGCACAACTGGACGGCATGAATCAGGACCGCAAATCCATTGAGCAAGGCATGCAGCGTGAAGCGCTGGCCCAGCTCAAGGACTTGCCGGTTGAGTCGATGCCGTTCGGTCTTTGCCTGTTCGATCCGGAATGGCACCAGGGCGTCATCGGTATCCTGGCTTCGCGGATGAAGGAGCGGTATTTCCGCCCGACCATCGCCTTCGCCGATGCCGGTGACGGCCTGCTCAAGGGCTCGGGGCGTTCGGTGCAGGGTTTCCATATTCGTGACGCGCTGAGCGTGGTCGCGGCACAACATCCGGATCTGATCAGTAAGTACGGTGGCCACGCGATGGCGGCCGGTCTGACCTTGCCGCAGGAGAATTTTCCGTTGTTCGCCGAGGCCTTTGACGCCGAAGTGCGTAGGCAACTTCGCGAGGAAGATCTGACAGGGCGTCTGCTATCGGACGGCACGCTGGCGGTCGAGGAATTTCATCTGGAACTGGCTCGCGCCCTGCGCCACGCCGGGCCGTGGGGCCAGCATTTCCCGGAGCCGCTGTTTCACGGGGTGTTCCAGTTGGTCGAGCAGCGAGTGGTCGGCGAGCGGCACCTGAAAGTGGTACTGAAGACCGAATGCGGTTCGGTGAAGCTCGATGGCATCGCCTTCGGCATCGATCGCGATATCTGGCCGAACCCGACGATCAAATGGGTCGAACTGGCCTACAAGCTCGATCTCAACGAGTTTCGCGGCAATGAGACCGTGCAGTTGATGATCGCCCACATCGAACCGCGCTAAAGGACTTTGCGCCCCTTAACTGAAGGGGCGCAGGAAGCTTCAATTGTGCTGTTTCATTTCTGAACCCTCCCTCATCCCCGGATGTCGACTAGGCTCTAAGCACTGCTTGATTGGCCTTGTGACGTCTTGTCGAATTTTTTGCCCGCGGGGGCGGGTGCTGCACCTTTTTCCTGTCACTCGTCGACTTTTCAAACAGAACCCTGGAGCCTGCCCACTGATTTGAGAGGTGCCCCATGAGTCTGCTGCTTGAACCCTTTACCCTTCGCCAACTGACCCTGTCCAACCGCATCGCCGTGTCGCCCATGTGCCAGTACTCCAGCGTCGATGGCCTGGCCAACGACTGGCATCTGGTGCACCTCGGCAGCCGTGCCGTGGGGGGCGCTGGCCTGGTATTCACCGAAGCCACGGCGATCACGGCCGACGGGCGGATTACCGCCGAAGACCTGGGCCTGTGGAACGACGAACAGATCGCACCGCTGCAACGCATCACCCGTTTCATCAATGCGCAGGGCGCAGTGGCCGGCATTCAACTGGCCCACGCCGGGCGCAAGGCCAGCACCCACCGGCCGTGGATCGGCAAGCACGGCAGCGTCAAACCGGAGGACGGTGGCTGGACGCCGGTCGGGCCTTCGCCGATTGCCTTTGACCCGCAACACACCCAGCCGAAACAACTGGATGAAGGGCAGATCGCCCAGGTCATTCAGGACTTCGTGGCCGCAGCCAAACGTGCGCTGACCGCCGGTTTCAGTGTGGTCGAGGTGCATGCGGCGCACGGTTATCTGCTGCACCAGTTTCTGTCGCCGCTCAGCAACCAGCGCCGCGACCAGTACGGCGGTTCGTTCGAAAATCGCATTCGTCTGGTGCTGCAAGTGACCGAGGCGGTACGCGCGGTGTGGCCGGAAGAACTGCCGGTGTTTGTGCGCCTGTCGGCCACCGACTGGGTGGAGGACGGCTGGAATCCGGATGAAACCGTGGAGCTGGCGCGACGCCTGAAAGCCTTGGGGGCTGATCTGATCGATGTGTCATCGGGTGGCACGGCGGTCAATGCCGAAATCCCCGTGGGGCCGGGTTATCAGACGCGCTTCGCCGAACGTGTACGCAAGGAGTCAGGCATCGCCACCGGCACCGTGGGAATGATTACCGAGCCGGCCCAAGCCGAGCACATCCTGCGAACCTGTCAGGCCGACATCATCTTCCTCGCCCGTGAGTTGCTGCGTGATCCTTACTGGCCGCTGCATGCCGACGATGACCTGGGCGGACGCAAAGCGGTGTGGCCGGCGCAGTATCAACGTGCGACTCATCGGGATCAGCCGATTCACGAGTCTGATCTGCGGGATTGATTCCGACTGGTCGCAAAGCCTATAAAACCCGCCATTGAACCGGCGGGTTTTTTCTTGCCTGTCGTTTGGAATCGCGAAGGAATGGATCGCAATGTTGATCGAACGAGAGCTGACTGAATCGGACTTGCCGCTGCTTGCGTTGATCGACCGCAGTGAACTGGTCGAAGAGTGCTATCGCGTGGAAAACGGTGAGCTGATTCTGTATCCGGCGCGTTTCGACATGCGCGGCTGGCCCGAAGGGGAGGCGGCGGAAAATGCGCGGGTATTGGAAAAGTGCTGGCGCAGCGGCGGGTGGCTACACGGGATTTTCGATGGAGAGACACTGGTGGCGGCGGTGGTTGTGGATAACCGGGTTATTCACAATCAGGGTCTGAACATGCGGCAGTTGAAGTTTCTGCACATCAGCCGTGCCTGGCGTGGGCAGGGGCTTGGCGGGCGATTGTTTGCCCTGGCCTGCGAGCATGGTCGGGAGGTCGGTGCAGCGGCGTTGTACGTGTCGGCGACCGAGTCGCGCAATACCGTGGAGTTCTACCAGCGCCAGGGCTGCCGGTTGCTGGCACAACCGGATCCCGAGTTGTTTGCACTCGAACCTCACGATATCCACTTTTACTGTCGCCTGGACTGACGCCATCGCGAGCAAGCTCGCTCCCACAGGTTTCGGTTGTACACAAACGCTGTGATCAATCGATATCCATGTGGGAGCTGGCTTGCCAGCGATGAGGCCCGATCTGACGCCAGAGAATCATTAAGGATACTTGCGCTTGTCCGGTGCCGGCGGGAAGTACTGGTACAACCAGGTTTCGCTCAGCGTGCGATCGTTGGTGCGGATGAACAGTCGCAGCTCAACCGGCTCCACGCTGTCGTTGGTCGGGTACCAGTCGAACAGGATCCGGTAACCCTTGATGTCATCCAGCACCAGCACGCTGAAGTCCTGCACCTTACCGTTGGAGCAAGTCACCACCGGTTCGATCCCGGTGCCCTGCGGCAGGCGATCCAGGCCGCCACCGGTGAAGTCCACAGCAAAGCGACGGGCCCAGACCGGCGGGTAATGCTCACCCGGTGCCCAACCCTCGACAAATCCACCCATGCCCGAACGGGTCGCATGCACCCGCGCCAGCGGCGTGCCGACCGGCGGCAGGGTGCTCCAGTAGAGCTTGTAGCCATAGTTCAGCGAGTCGCCGGCCGCTACCGGTTTCTTCGGCGTCCAGAACGCAACGATGTTGTCGAGGGTTTCGCCGGTTGTAGGAATTTCCAGCAGATCGATGGAGCCTTCGCCCCATGCGGTTGTAGGTTCTACCCACAGGCTCGGACGCTTGCTGTACCAGTCGACGGTGTCCTGATAGTTGGCGAACTCATGGTCGGTCTGCACCAGACCGAAACCTTTCGGATCGGTGTCGGCGAAGGCGTTGAATTGCAGGGTCGCCGGGTTGTTCAGCGGTCGGCAGATCCACTCGCCGTTGCCGCGCCACATGGCCAGACGATCCGAGTCATGAATCTGCGGGTGAATGGTGTCGCACATCCGGCGCTCGTGGGTGCCGCAGCTGAACATGCTGGTCATCGGGGCGATGCCCAGTTGCTCGATGGCGGTACGGGCATTGATGTGGGCGTCGACTTCCATCACCACGCGCTCGGCCTGGCAGTCGATGTCGAAGCGATAGGCGCCGGTCGCGCTCGGCGAGTCAAGCAGGGCGTAGACCACAAAGCGGGTCGCGTTCTGATCCGGAGTTTCGAACCAGAATTTGGTGAAGTCAGGGAATTCTTCGCGTTTCTTGGCGTAGGTGTCGACCGCCAGGCCACGGGCGGAGAGGCCATATTGGCCAGTGGCGTCCACCGCGCGGAAGTAGCTGGCGCCGAGGAACGACACCACGTCATGCCGATCCAGCTCCGGTGCCTTGAACAGCTTGAAACCGGCAAACCCCAGATCGCCCTTGAGCTGCTGGGTGTCGACCGAGGTGTTCTCATAGTTGAACAGCTGAGGGCGGAAATGCACCTCGCGGGCCGTGCGAGTCTTCGGATCGACGCTATACATGCGCACCGGCTGGCGAAAACCCATGCCGACGTGGAAGAACTGCACATCGAGCTGACCCTTGTTCTCCTTCCACAGCGAATGCTCGCCGTCGTAGCGGATCGCGTTGAAGTTTTGCGGGGTCATGGTCGCCAGGGTCGGCGGCAGCACCTGTTTGGTGTCCTGATACGCGCTGCCGGCCAGTTGCTTGGCCTGGCGCTTCAGCGTTTCGAAGTCGAAGGCCAAGGCCTCACCGTCGGCGGCACCGCCAGAGGCGGCCCAGGCGCGTGCGGCGAGCAGGCCGGAGGCGGAAAGGCCGGTGTAAGCCGCAATGGCCATGGACGCTTTGAGCAAATTCCTGCGGTGCATAAATACAACCTGTCGTGGACAATCCCGCGCCGTTCCTGGCACGTACTGGATCAGAAATTACGGTTCGGACAAGCCTTCGGCCAAACGCTACGGACTAGTAACAGATGCCCGCTAGCTTAATCGGTTCGCCGATTTTGCAAAATTCATTGATAGCACGGCGACAGCGTCTCAATGAAACAAGACGTTACGGTTATTTATCTCACAGACTTTTCTGATTTATAGGGCATATCTGCTTTTTTCGACTAATTACTCTAAAAACAGCTTTTCAGCGCCGATTTAATTTCTATTCTATGGGCATCGCCGGTCACGACTCATCCGACCGGCAGGGCTCAAATCGCTGCTTAAAGGAGCAGGGCGATGCGGTTTTCGAAAATTTCTGACGTACTGGAAAAGGACATCGTCCATGACAAAAGGACAAGGCATCACCGAAATGTTGGGCATCTTTCCCTGCCTCACCAACGTCCGGCGAAGACGCCGGCTCAGTCCTGACGAACTGAAACTGGTGGAGCGTTACCGGGAGTTGTCGGAGAGCGACCGGATTGCGATGCGGTATCTGGTGGATGCGATGAGGAGTGTTTCGCGGTTTTGAAGTGAAAAACCAAAGGGGTGGACTGTGAAGTTCGCCCCTTTTTCATTCTTGAGACTTACCGGGGATACTGCGGTTGCATCCACCCCTTCGACAAGTTGGGTGGCGAACCGAGTGGCGTTCGAAGTCGGGTTACTTCCCGTCAACACGGCAAACCCGGAAGGCCCGCGCCACGCGGCCCGCCATAACGCAGAACTGAGGTTCGGAATAACCACAGTTCAATGAAGGGCAAACACCGTGTTGACAGATTTCCGGCTTCGACCTCAGCTAATAATTGGGCTGCAACGGGACAAAGCCTATCGGTCAGGCGCTAGCGGCGCCAAGTCTACTCTGCTGACGCCATTTGTAGGAAAGGGGACTGAATGCTGAGGGTTCGGTCTGTAGGAAGCGAGTAACTGACGCTGAAAGAAATCAGCCCCGAAATTGTGATAAATCCGGGGCTGTTTTTCTTAGCGACTAACTTTCCAGGCATCCCCAGCCGGCGCCTTCCCATGGTCATACGGCTTGCCAATCCACATATAAATCAACCCCAGCCCAATCACGATCGCCGTGCTCAGCACCATCGCGTAGTTGATGTACCACGCCGCATCCGGCGTGCGCGGCCAGGCCATGTTGATGATTGCGCCGACGCCGTACACCAGCGCGCCGATGCTCACCGGCCAGCCCCAGGCGCCGAGGGTGAATTTGCCGCTCGGTTTCCAGCCTTTGCTGCGGGCGTACAGGGCGGCGAGGACGATCATCTGGAACGCGAGGTAGATGCCGATGGCGGCGAAGCTGACGATGGTCGCCACGGCGTCTTGCAGGAAGAAGCCGAGGGCGATGATCAGGCCGGGCAGGACGCCGGACACGAACAGTGCGGCAACCGGCACCTGGGTCGTAGGAGAAATCTTTTTCAGCAGTCGGCTGCCGATGACCATTTCATCGCGAGCGTAGGAATACAGCAGACGACTCGCCGCCGCTTGCAGGCTGATGACGCAGGAGATGAAGGAAATCATTACCACACCCATCACCACTTTCGAGCCGACCGGGCCGAAGGCGTTGTTGAGGATGGTGGTGACCGGGTCCTTGTCGGTGCCGTTGATCACCGCCTGCATGTCCGGCACGGCGAGGATCAGCGCCAGGCAAGCGAACATCGCCGCGATGCCGCCGATGTAGATGGTCATGCGCATGGCCACCGGGATTTTTGCGCTCGGATTCGGGGTTTCTTCGGCCACGTCGCCGCAGGCTTCGAAGCCGTAGTAGAGAAACATCCCGGCCAGCGAGGCAGTGAGGAAGGCCGGTAGGTAGGAGCCGTCGACGCTGATGTCGAAGGTGTTGAACAGCACGCTGATCGGCTGGTGGCGCTCGAAAATCAACAGGTACACGCCGACGATCACCGCGCCCACCAGTTCGCAGAGAAAGCCGAACATGGCGATCCGCGCCAGCATTTTGGTGCCGCTGAGATTCACTAGGGTGGCGAACAGGGTCAGCACCAGGGCGATCACGATGTTGGTGTTGTTGCTCGGCTCAAAACCCAGCATGGCCGCGAGGTACGGGCCGGCGCCGACCGCAACGGCGGCGATGGTCACGCACAGGGCGATGGAGTAGATCCAGCCGACCATCCATGCCCATTTCTTACCCACCAAGCGACGCGCCCAAGGATAGACACCGCCGGAAATCGGGAACTGCGACACCACTTCGCCGAAGACCAGGCACACCAGCAATTGACCGCAACCGACCAGCAAATAGGCCCAGAACATCGGCGGCCCGCCAGCGGCCAGGCACAGGCCGAACAAGGTATAAACCCCTACGACCGGTGACAGATAAGTGAAGCCCAGCGCGAAGTTTTCCCACAGGCTCATGCTGCGGTTGAAGTTGGAGGTGTAGCCCAGCTGGCGCAGTTGTTCGGCATCGCTGTCGGCAACGGCGGCTGAGAGATCGGGTGATGCACTCATGTGTGTTTGCTCCGTGAAATCGGCAGATTTCGGATGGCCGAAACCGTGGCGGGGCTTGGTAAGCGCCGCCCGGATCGGTAGTTATTGTTTTGAATGCCTGGTGATGCGTAATGCCGGTTTTCTTCCTGAAACCGGAGTGACGCCATCGCTGGCAAGCCAGCTCCCACAAGAGCTGCACTGAACCCTGTGGGAGCTGGCTTGCCAGCGATGCTTTTAGTGCTTGAACATCACATGCCGAACCGTGGTGTAGTCCTCCAGCCCGTACATGGACATGTCCTTGCCGTAGCCGGACAGTTTCTGACCGCCGTGCGGCATTTCGCTGACGAGCATGAAGTGCGTATTCACCCAGGTGCAGCCGTATTGCAACCGCGCGGACAGGCGATGGGCGCGTCCTACATCCGCGGTCCACACCGAGGACGCCAGGCCGTAGTCCGAATCGTTGGCCCATTCCAGTGCCTGGGCTTCATCGGTGAATTTGGTCACCGACACCACCGGCCCGAACACTTCACGGCGGACGATTTCGTCGTCCTGCTGCGCATCGGCCAGCACCGTCGGTTCGAAGAAGAAGCCGTTGCCTTCGACAGCCTTGCCGCCAGTGATCAAACGAATGTGCGGTTGCGCCACGGCGCGTTCGACAAACCCGGCCACGCGGTCGCGATGCTGGGCGGTGATCAACGGCCCGAGTTCGGTGGACGGATCATCCTGCAAGCCGTACTTGATGCTGCTGACCGCCGCGCCGAGCTTCTCGACGAACTTGTCGTAGATGCCTTGCTGGGCATAGATCCGGCACGCGGCGGTGCAATCCTGGCCGGCGTTGTAGAAGCCGAACGTGCGAATGCCTTCGACCGCCGCATCGATGTCGGCGTCGTCGAAGATGATCACCGGAGCTTTGCCGCCCAGTTCCATGTGCATGCGTTTGACGCTGTCGGCGGTGCTGGAAATGATGTTCGAACCAGTGGCGATGGAGCCGGTCAGCGAGACCATGCGCACTTTCGTATGGGTCACCAGCGGGCTGCCTACGCTCGGCCCACGCCCGAACACCAGATTGAGTACACCGGCCGGGAAAATATCCGACGCCAGTTCGGCCAGACGCAACGCAGTCAGCGGGGTTTGTTCCGACGGCTTGAGCACCACGGTATTACCGGCGGCGAGAGCCGGGGCGATTTTCCAGGCGACCATCATCAGCGGGTAGTTCCACGGCGCGATGGAGGCGATCACACCCACAGGGTCGCGGCGGATCATCGAAGTGTGGCCGGGCAGGTATTCGCCGCCGGCCGAACCGCTCATGCAACGGCTGGCGCCGGCGAAGAAACGGAACACGTCGGCAATCGCCGGAATCTCGTCGTTCAGCGCGGCGCTGTAGGGTTTGCCGCAGTTGTCCGATTCCAGTTTCGCCAGCTCTTCGCCGTGGGCTTCGATGGCGTCGGCGAGTTTGAGCAGCAACAGCGAACGGTCCTTCGGCGTGGTCTGCGACCAGTCTGCGAAGGCACTGTCGGCGGCGCGCACGGCGGCATCGACCTGGGCCTCGGTGGCCTCGTTGATTTCCACCAGCACTTCGCCGCGCGCCGGGTTGAGCACCGGTTGCGCCGGGCCTTCTCCGTTGACCAGTTGGCCGTTGATCAAGAGTTTGGTTTGCATGTTGTTGTCCTCTTTCTACTGCAAATTCAGGGTGGGAAAGGTCAGGGAAATCATTTGCCGCCGCTGCCGGCCACGCTCTCGCCACCCCGGGTCAGGTAGTAGGCGCCGAGGATCGGCAGCATGGTCACCAGCATCACCAGCATCGCCACGACGTTGGTCACGGGTACGTCCCGTGGGCGGCTCAACTGGTTGAGCAGCCACAGCGGCAAGGTGCGTTCATGGCCGGCGGTGAAGGTGGTGACGATGATTTCGTCGAACGACAGCGCAAACGCCAGCATGCCGCCGGCGAGCAGCGCCGAGCCGAGATTCGGCAGGATGATGTAGCGGAAGGTCTGCCAGCCGTCGGCGCCGAGATCCATCGACGCTTCGATCAGGCTGTGCGAGGTACGGCGTAGACGAGCGATGACGTTGTTGTAGACGATCACCACGCAGAAGGTCGCGTGGCCGACGATGATGGTGAACATCCCAGGCTCGATGCCCAACGTCTTGAAGGTCGCCAGCAGCGCGATCCCGGTGATGATCCCCGGCAGTGCGATGGGCAGGATCAGCATCAGCGAAATGCCCTGTTTGCCGAAGAAGTCCCGGCGGTACAACGCCGCCGAAGCGAGGGTGCCGAGCACCATCGCGATCAGCGTGGCGATGGCCGCGATCTGTAAAGACAGCTTGATCGCTTCCAGCACATCCGGCCGCGAAAACGCCACGCTGAACCAGTGCAGCGTGAAGCCTTTCGGTGGAAAGCTGAACGCCGCGTCTTCGGTGTTGAAGGCGTAGAGGAAGATGATCAGGATCGGGAAGTGCAGGAACACCAGCCCGCCCCAGGCTGCAATGCGCAAACCTAATGACGCGCGCTCAGAGTGCATCGAAGGCCCCCAGTCGTTTGACGATGGACAGGTAGATGGCGATCAGCACGATGGGCACCAGCGTGAATGCCGCAGCCATCGGTATGTTGCCGATCGCGCCTTGCTGCGCGTACACCATGCTGCCGACGAAGTAGCCCGGTGGGCCCACCAGTTGCGGCACGATGAAGTCGCCCAGGGTCAGCGAAAAGGTGAAGATCGAACCGGCTGCGATGCCCGGCACCGACAGCGGCAGAATCACTTGCATGAAGGTCTGGCGCGGCTTGGCCCCGAGGTCGGCGGAGGCTTGCAGCAAGGATGGCGGCAGGCGTTCCAGCGAGGCCTGGATCGGCAGGATCATGAACGGCAGCCAGATATAGACGAACACCATGAAGCGCCCCAGATGCGAGGTCGACAAGGTGCTGCCGCCGACCCCGGGAATCCCCAGAATGAACTGCAGAACCGGCTCCAGTCCCAGGTGCTGAACGAACCACTGCGCCACGCCGCCCTTGGCCAGCAGCAGCGTCCAGGCGTAGGCCTTGACGATGTAACTGGCCCACATCGGCATCATCACCGCGATGTAGAAAAACGCCTTGGTCTTGCCGGTGGTGTAGCGCGCCATGTAGTAGGCAATCGGGAACGCGACGATGGCGCTGGCGATCGACACCACGACGGCCATGCTCAGTGTGCGCAGGATGATGTCGAAGTTCGACGGCTGAAACAGTGCGGCGAAATTGGCCAGGGTCAGGTCGGGCGTGACCGCCATGGTGAAGTCGTCGAAGGTGTAGAAACCTTGCCACAACAGCACCAGCAGCGAGCCCAGATAGATCGCGCCGAACCACAGCAGCGGCGGCACCAGCAGCATCGAAAGGTACAGATTCGGCTTGCGATAGAGCAGGTTGGAAAACCTGCGCAACGGCGCCGATTGAGGGAGGGCGAGGGCGGTCATGTCACACCCCGCTCGCAACGGTGTCGTGCAGCGGAATCATCGCTTCCCGCGCCCAGCGTGCGCTGATTCGCTGACCGGTCTGGTGCTGCGCGCTGCTGTCGATCCATTGATTGTTGGCCTGGCTGATGCTCAGGGTCTGGCCGTTTTCCAGGGTCAGTTCATAGCGCGTGGCGCTGCCCTGATATTGAATGTCGTGAAGCAGGCCGCTGACTTCGATCTCGTGACTGGCCAGCGGGCCTTCGGCGAACCGCACGTGTTCCGGGCGGATCGAAAACGGCTGCGGATGACCACTGAGCTGGCGCGCCAGATCGCCACGAATCACGTTCGAGGTGCCGACGAATTCGGCGACGAAAGTCGTGGTGGGTTTCATGTACAGATTGCGCGGCGTATCGACCTGCTCGATGCGACCCTTGTTGAACACGGCCACGCGGTCGGACATCGACAGCGCTTCGGTCTGGTCGTGGGTGACGAAGATGAAAGTGATGCCGAGCTGGCGTTGCAGCTTCTTCAGTTCGCTCTGCATCTGTTCCCGCAGCTTCAGGTCGAGGGCGCCCAGAGGTTCGTCGAGCAACAGCACTCGCGGGCGATTGACCAGGGCGCGGGCGAGGGCGACACGCTGGCGCTGACCGCCGGACAACTGCACCGGTTTGCGGACGCCGTAGCCGCCGAGGGCGACCATGTCCAACGCTTCTTCGGCGCGTTTGTGGCGCTCGTTCTTGTTCACGCCTTTGACTTTCAAACCGTAGGCGACGTTGTCCAGCACGTTCATGTGCGGGAACAGCGCGTAATCCTGAAACACCGTGTTGACGTCGCGTTGATAGGGCGGCAGTCCGGCGGCTTCGGCGCCGTGAATGCGGATCGAGCCGGCGCTCGGTTGTTCGAACCCGGCGATCAGGCGCAGGCACGTGGTCTTGCCCGAACCGGAGGGGCCGAGCATGGAAAAGAACTCGCCGTCCTGGATATCGATGGAAACCCGGTCAACGGCCTTCACCTCGCCGAACTGCCGGGAAACGTTGGTGAACTGGACTGCAAGCGTCATGGTGCGGTGCTCCGAAAAGGCGAGGGCCGTCGCAGCGGCCCTGCCTGGACTTCTGAAAAAACTGGATCGTTTGGCGGTGTATGCGATGGTTTTTGGCTAACTCATCTGGTCGATACGCCGCGATCTGCTTTTAGCTCCCTCTCCCTCCGGGAGAGGGCGGGGGGTGAGGGCAGCTATTTCAGCCATTGCTCCAATTTCAAAAGCAAAGTCAAAAGCCACCCCCTCATCGGCACGCCGCCCGCCCAGCCCTCTCCCCCAGGGGGGCGAGGGGGAAAGGGAGCAGACCGCGTTGTTCCAAGTTTTATCTACCGCCCATAATCGCAATGTAGTCCTGCGTCCACCGGCTATACGGCACAAACTTCCCACCCTCAGCCTGCGGGGTTTTCCAGAACGCGATCTTGTCGAACTGATCGAACCCGTTGGTCTTGCAGCCTTCAGCGCCAAGCAACTCACTGCCCTGACACGCCGCCGGAACCGCCGGCAACGAACCGAACCATGCCGCCACATCACCCTGGACTTTCGGCTGCAGTGACCAATCCATCCACTTGTAGGCGCAGTTCGGGTGCTTGGCCTCGGCGTGCAGCATCGTGGTGTCGGCCCAGCCGGTGGCGCCTTCTTTCGGCACGGTCGACGCGATCGGCTGTTTCTCGTTGATCAGGCCGTTGACCTGATACGGCCAGGCGCTGGACGCGACCACGCCTTCGTTCTTGAAGTCGCTCATCTGCACCGTGGTGTCGTGCCAGTAGCGGTGGATCAGCTTCTGCTGGGCACGCAACAATTCCAGCACAGCCTTGTACTGATCTTCGGTGAGCTGGTAAGGATCCTTGATCCCCAGCTCAGGCTTGGTGGATTTCAGGTAGAGCGCCGCGTCGGCGATGTAGATCGGGCCGTCGTAGGCTTGCACACGGCCCTTGTTCGACTTGCCGTCAGGCAGATTCTGTTCGGCGAACACCACGTTCCAGCTGGTCGGCGCGTTCTTGAACACGTTGGTGTTGTACATCAGCACGTTCGGGCCCCACTGGTACGGGGTGCCGTAGGTTTCCTTGTTGACCACATACCACGGCGCGTCTTTCAGGCGAGGGTCGAGGGACTTCCAGTTCGGGATCAACGCGGTGTTGATCGGCTGCACACGCTTGCCGACGATCAACCGCAACGACGCATCGCCCGACGCCGTCACCAGGTCGTAACCGCCCTTGGCCATCAGGCTGACCATTTCGTCAGAGGTGGCGGCGGTTTTCACATTGACCTTGCAGCCGGTTTCCTTCTCGAAACCGGTCACCCAGTCGTAGGCCTTGTCGCTTTCACCGCGTTCGATGTAGCCCGGCCAAGCGATGATATCCAGCTGGCCTTCGCCGGCGCCGACGGCTTTCAGCGGCTCGGCGGCCTGCAGGCTGGCGCTGGCCAGCAGGGCCATGGTGATTGCACTGAGCAGTGCGGTCTTGTGCACGAACATGGTGAACCCTCTTCTTCAAATTATGGTCGGGGCAGTTGTGAACGCGATGAAGCATGCCGTGGTCGGCTTGTTATTAGCGTAGTCAGAGATGCTGGCCGTGGCGGGCCATGATGTGCCGCACCACGCTGTAGTCCTGTAGCGAATCGCTGGATAAGTCTTTGCCGTAACCGGAGCGTTTCAACCCGCCGTGGGGCATTTCGCTGACCAGCATGAAATGGCTGTTGATCCAGGTGCAGCCGTATTGCAGCCGTGCGGCAACCTGCATCGCCTTGTCCAGGTTCTGGGTCCAGACCGACGAGGCGAGGCCGTATTCCGAGTCGTTGGCCCAGTCCACCGCTTGCGCCAGTTCATCGAAGCGGGTCACGGTCACCACTGGGCCGAACACTTCGCGCTGGACGATTTCATCGCTCTGTTTGCAACCGGCCAGCAGCGTCGGCTGATAGAAGAACCCTGCGCCGGAATGCACCGCTGCGCCGGTCACCCGTTCGATGTGCGGCTGACCGAGGGCGCGCTCGACGAAACTGGCCACGCGGTCGCGCTGGCGGGTACTGATCAGCGGCCCGATTTCGTTGTCGGCGTCGCGTTTTCCGGCGAAGCGCAGGCTGCTGACTGCCGCGCCAAGCTCAGCGACCAATTTGTCGTGAATCCCGGCCTGGGCGTAGATCCGGCAAGCCGCCGTGCAATCCTGCCCGGCGTTGTAATAGCCATAAGTGCGCACACCTTCGACCACGGCTTTAAGATCCGCATCGTTGCAGACGATCACCGGAGCCTTGCCACCGAGTTCGAGGTGCGTGCGTTTGAGGGTTTTGGCGGCGGCCTGAAGGATTTTCTGGCCGGTGACGATATCGCCGGTCAGCGACACCATCCGTACTTTCGGATGCCCGACCAAGTGACTACCAACGCCTTCGCCGCCACCGCAGACGATGTTGATCACCCCGCGCGGCAGGATCTCGGCCAGCGCCGGGGCCAGCGCCAGAATCGACAGCGGCGTGTGCTCGGAAGGCTTGAACACCAGCGTATTGCCGGCGGCGAGGGCCGGGGCGATCTTCCACGCGGCCATCATGATCGGGTAGTTCCACGGCGCAATCGACGCGACGACGCCAATCGGATCGCGGCGCACCATGCTGGTGTAGCCAGGTAAGTATTCGCCGCTGAGCTGGCCGGTCTGGCAGCGCACGGCGCCGGCGAAAAAGCGAAACACATCGACGGTCGCGGTCAAATCATCCTGCCGTGCCAGATGTAGCGGCTTGCCGCAGTTCAGGGCTTCGAGGCGGGCGAGGTGGTCAGCGTGTTTTTCGACGGCGTTGGCGATTTCCAGCAGGAAATTCGAGCGTTGTTGCGGGGTGGTGCGCGACCACTCGGCAAAGGCGCGGTGGGCGGCGAGGATGGCGGCTTCGACTTGCTCGGTGCTGGCTTCGGCGATCTGGGTCAGGACTTCGCCGGTGGCCGGGTTGAGGATCGGTTCGACAAAACCCTGTCCTGCGACCAGTTCGCCGTCGATCAGCAACGCGGTGTGCATGTGGGTCTGCGCGCCAGCCATTTTCCGTGATCTCTTTTCTTGTATGGCCATGTTGCTCCCTGTTCCGGGAGCCGACCGTCTTATAGATGCAGCAAGACTAGTGCGCGGCTCCGGGGTCGACAAATTCTAAATACTGAAGGTGGCATTCGATTAAATAGATGGCTTTCGTCCGCCGTGAGGCTGCTCGCGGGCCACGGTCAGGAAAGGATCGACCAGCGCGGGGCGGGCGGTGCCGCGACGCCAGGCCAGACCGACATCGAGGGTCTGGTTGAGGTCGGCGATTGGCCGGGCCTCGATGATGTCGCCTTCCAGTGACCATGGGCGATAAGTCATGTCTGGCTGGATCGAAACGCCGAGGCCCGCCGCCACCAGACTTCGTACTGCTTCGGTGGACGCGGTTCTGAGGGTGATCTTCGGTTGCAGTCCGGCGCCGCGCCATAGACGTTGGGCGTTGCGATCCATCTCGTCGACGTTCAGCTGAATCAACGGCTCCCGGGCGACATCGGCGAGGTTGATGCTGTCGTGTTCCAGCAGCGGATGCTGGGCCGGCAGCCACAAACGGTGCGGCGAGTGGGTCAATACTTCGGTCTGCAGGGCGTGGCGGTCTTCGAGGTTGGAGAGGATCAGCACACCGACATCGATCTCGCCACTGACCAGCAAATGCTCGATGTACGGCCGTTCGTCCTCCATCACCCGGATCTCGACATTGGGGTAGGCGCGCTGGAATCGGGTCAGCAAATCCGCCAGGTAATAACCGGCCACCAGACTGGTCACGCCGACGATCAACTGCCCGGCGATCTGATCGGTACTCTGTTGCAGGCTGCGTTTGGCGTTGTCCACGGTTGCCAGAATCAGGTGCGCCTGGCGCAGGAACTGGTGGCCCTGATGGGTAAGGGTCATGCCCTTGGCGTGGCGATTGAACAGGCTGACGCCGATTTCTTCCTCCAGTTGCTGGATGGCCAGGGTCAGGGTCGATTGGGAAATGAACGCGGTTTGCGCGGCGGCGGAGATTGAGCCGGTCTCGGCCACGGCGATGAAATGGCGGATCTGACGCAAGGTCATCATGGAAGGATTACCCGGTGGGCAGTTTTTATAGATTGCCTCGAGTGTATATCTATTTTCGCGAAGGGCTGCGGTGGGCCAGGCAACATCTGGAAGCACACTCGCACCCAAGTGACGGGCACTTTCGAACTAGGCTGAGGGCCTTATTGATCCGGATAACCCCTGTTTGGAGACGGAACATGAACACCCGTGGATTGCTCGATCAACTCCTCAAGTCCGGCCAGGATCTACTGCAGAACAAGGCGGGCGGAGCGCAGAACAAACCGGCCGCCGGTGGTTTGGGCGGCTTGCTGGGCGGATCTTCCAGTAATGGCGCACTCGGCGGTTTGCTGTCAGGCGCAGGCGGCGGTGCTCTGGCGGCCGGCGCCATGGGCCTGCTGCTGGGCAGCAAAAAGGCCCGCAAGGTTGGCGGTAAAGTCGCCCTCTACGGTGGCCTCGCCGCCCTCGGCGTGATCGCCTACAAAGCGTACGGCAACTGGAACGCCCAGAAAGGCACCGCCCCGCAGAGCGAACCGCAAACGGTCGATCGCCTGCCACCGGCGCAAGTCGAACAACACAGCCAGGCCATCCTCAAAGCCCTGGTCGCCGCCGCCAAGGCCGACGGCCACATCGACGACCGCGAACGCCAACTGATCGAAGGTGAATTCACCAAACTCGACAACGATCAGGAACTCAAACACTGGCTCCACGCCGAACTCAACAAACCCCTCGACCCCACCGACGTCGCCCGCGCGGCTAGCACGCCGGAGATGGCCGCCGAAATGTACGTGGCGAGCGTGATGATGGTGGATGAGGAGAACTTCATGGAGAAGAGCTATCTGGATGAACTGGCGCGGCAGCTGAAGCTGGAGCCGGGGTTGAAGGTGGAGTTGGAGAGGCAGGTGAGGGTGGCTTTGGTGTAAGCGGAGGTATTCAGGTTTTTATGAGACAGGGCAGGGGATGTTAAGGTTTGGCCCTTGACGCACCTTATAAGGATATTGCCCGTGTTACGTCAGTTTTTACTCGCCCTTCCGGCCATGTTTTTTCTGGCCGGTTGCGGGCCGAGTCCGGCTCATTGCCCGTCAGCAAGAGCCTGACACCGGAAAAAGTCGCGTCGATTGCGGAAACTATTAAAACCAAGTATCCGAACCTGTCCAGCGAGATGCGCGAAAAGGTACTCGACACCGTAGTTCAGTCGATTGACAATATGGTGTTTGTCGAAGGTGGCCAGTTTGATATGGGCGACTTTGGCTGGGCTTGTGAATACGACGAAACGGATGTTTGCACCTGGCCTTGCGGGCAAGAGCCGGAGCAGCTTTGTCATATCAGCAGTAATGGCGATGATGACTTTGTTTATTCGGTAAATTTGAGCTCTTACTATCTCTCTAAATATCAAACTACTGTGCGTGATTTTGATGTGTTTTTTATAGCGCAGGGCAAGGAGGTGTTTGATGTTAAATTTCGAGAGAGAGAAGATTTAAAGAGTATGTATTCTCCCAGGCTTCCTGCGCCGCCCAAAACATGGCAAGAAGCAAAGGACTACTGTCTGTGGATAGGTGGTATTAGTGGTTATACAGTAGATCTTCCAACCGAAGCGCAATGGGAATTTGCTGCCAGGAGTCGGGGTGCGCATATATTGTTTACAACTAATAGTGGAAGTCTGGATTGCGGTAAGAATTTTCCGATTGAAGGGGTGGGGGAGACGTTCTTCGTTGATAGGTTTCTTCCCAATTCGCTAGGTCTTTATAATATGTCCGGCAATGCAACCGATTGGGTAAATGATTGGTATGGTAAGGACTACTATGAAAACTCTCCAGTCGATAATCCGCAAGGTCCAGAAATCGGGAAGCAGAAAGTAAAGCGCGGCTCAAATTACCCGGAGGCGCCATTGTCGGCCGCTGCTGTTGTTAGGCGCTGGCCTGAGAATCCAAATGAGGAAGCGTATTATCCGGGCACGAGTTTTCGCTGTGCAATTCAAACAGATAAGCCGCTTTAAACAACAAAAGGCGAAGGTTTATTTTAAATGTGTCAATCAGTCATCTTTTTTATCGTCGAAGTCCTTGTGGCCGCTGACTAAGCCGACAGCCTCATCAATGATCACGCACGTCAACTGATCGACGAATTCACCAAACTCGACAATGATCAGCAACTCACACCCTGGCATCACACCAAACCCAATCACCCCTTGAGCCTGCCGACGTTGCGCATGGCGAACACGTCGGAGATTGCAGGGGAGGTGTATGTGCAGAGCGTGATGATAGGAATGGAGAGGTGGTATCTGGATGAGCTGGCTCGGCATTTGAGCTGGGGCCGGGGTTGAAGGTTGAGTTGGAGAGGCAGGGAAGGATTGGCTTTGTTGTAAGCAGAGGTATTCAGGTTTTTGTGAGATACGGCAGGGGATGTTAAGGTTTGGCCTTTGACGCACCCTATAAGGAAATTGCCCGTGCTACGTCAGTTTGTGCTTGCCCTCCCGACCCTGTTTTTTCTGGCCGGCTGCGAGGCCGAATCCGGCCCATTGCCAGTCAGCAAAAGTCTGACACCGGAAAAGGTCGCGTCGATTGCGGCAACCATCAAAACCAAGTATCCCAACCTCTCCACCGATCTGCGTGAAAAGGTCCTCAACACCGTAGTGCAGTCGATTGACAATATGGTGTTTGTCGAAGGTGGCCAGTTTGATATGGGCGACTTTGGCTGGGCTTGCGAATACGACGAAACGGATGTTTGTACTTGGCCTTGCGGACAGGATCCGGACCAGCTTTGTAATATCAGCAGTACTGGCGATGATGACTTTGTTCATCCGGTCAAATTGAGTTCCTATTATTTTTCAAAGTTTCAAGTCTCGCTGGGTGATTTCGATTTGTTCTTTGTTGCAAACGGAAAACCTCTGTTTGATGCTGAAAAACGCGAACGTGAGGATTTGAAGTTTCGCTATCAACGTGATTTGCCTGCATTTACCAAAACTTGGCAAGAGTCCAAGGATTATTGTCACTGGATTGCCAGTCTTAGCGGTTATTCGGTGGATTTGCCTACCGAGGCGCAGTGGGAGTTTGCTGCCCGTAATCGCGGCCAACATATTCTTTTTCCTACTGATACAGGTAGTTTGAATTTTGGGAAAAACTATCCTGTGGAAGGAGGGGGTAGAACGTTTTCAATTGCTAAATTTCCACCCAGTCCACTGGGTATTTACAGTCTTGCAGGTAACGCGACTGACTGGGTTAATGATTGGTACGATGAGGAATACTACCGACAGTCACCAGTGGAAAATCCTCAAGGACCGGACAAAGGTACATATAAGGTTAAGCGAGGCTCCTACTATCCAGAAGGCCCAATGTCCGCCGCATCTATAGTTAGACGCTGGCCGGATAAACCAGAACAGGAAGCCTATTATCCTGGTACTGGTTTTCGCTGCGCTATTCAGTCAGAGGGACGTCTGCAATGACTGCTTTTTCAAGCGTTTTTTGCATTGGTGAAGATGACAATGTTGGTCTGGCGGTAGCGATGCTCTTAGATGTTTTAGGATGATAAGGATGTTGTCAGTTTTGTGTCGGTGGGTATTCGTCTTTGCAGTGTTTTTTATAATTTTCGGCTGCAAAGCAGAACATGATTCGCTGCCAGTCAGTAAGAGCCTCAGTTCGGAAAAGGTCGCATCGATCGCGGAAACTATAAAGACTAATTACCCGAATCTCTCCACTGAACTGCGGGGGAAAGTACTCAATATGGTAGTTCAGTCGATTGATAATATGATTTTTGTCGAGGGAGGCCAGTTTGATATGGGTGACTTTGGCTGGGCGTGTGAGTATGACGAAAGAAATGTATGTGCTTGGCCATGCGGGCAAGATTCGGATCAGCTTTGCAGTATAAGTCCTGATAGTGATGATGATTTTGTGCATTCGGTAGTGCTGAGTGGGTATTACATTTCTAAGTTTCAAGTGGTTCTGGGTGATTTTGATTTGTATTTTTTTGTAAACAAAAAGTCTCTATTCGATCAGGAGTACCGAGAGCGTGAAGATTTAAAATTTAGATATCAGCCTAATTTACCTGCGCCAACTCAAACTTGGCAGGAGGCCAGAGATTATTGCCAGTGGCTGGGGGACCTAAGTGGCTATGCGGTGGGGCTGCCGACTGAAGCTCAATGGGAATACGCTGCGCGCAGTCGTGGGAAAAAGTTTTTGTTTCCTACGGACAGTGGAAGTCTGGACTTTGGGAGGAATTTTCCAGTCGAAGACGAGGAGAATAACTTTCCAGTGGATCGCTTCGCACCTAATCCATTGGGGATATATGGTTTTTCTGGTAACTCGACTGATTGGGTTAGTGACTGGTACGGTAAAGACTATTACAAAGTCTCTCCTCTTGAAAATCCGCAAGGACCAGAATTTGGTACTCAAAAAATCAGGCGCGGCTCAACGGTCTTGGAAGCTCCATTATCTGCCGCGCCAATGGTCCGTCGCTGGGCTGTGAGCCCAATGCAAAAATATCATACGGGTGACGCAGGTTTTCGATGTGCTGTTCAGTCAGTATCATTAAATTAGTATAGAAGTTAAGGCGCTGAAAGCGCCTTTAATTAAGCCAAATTGTCAAAGTGGCTGCTCCGTCTTGCTGCTATCAACGTCTTTTCTTTACGCCAAGGCTGGCCGGGGCTCCACGCAAGCATTCCATATTCCTGCGCCCTGCTGTCGGTATTTACTGCTAACGTTCCAATGAAACGGTTAAATTGTTGCTGCTCCTTCCCATCAAGTAAGGAGTTTAGTCGATTCAGGCTTTTCATTGCATTAACCTTGCTGCCATCTTTTGAGCAGCATTCTAATACCTCAATGAAGTGTCTCCAGCTGCGTAGATGGGAAAGTAATAATACAGCAGCTTTTTCCTGGTCTTCAGCCCAGCTTTCCACAAAGCTTTCGGTTAATAAATGAAGCATCGGGCCAATGGTTTCAGGTGGTAAAATTTCAAGTGGTATTTTCTTGTTTTTTATTTTAATGGCCTGGTTGTTGATTAGATATTTTGCGAGGTTTTGGGCTTCTACCTTAGTTGCCTGTCGATCGTCCCACCAAAGTCCAATCTTCCGAAAGCCCTCATCAAATGCTTCGCCTGGCTGCGTAGCTATTCTGAACATTCCTCTTGCCATATAGTTGAAGGCATCCTTACTCACCGCCAACTGATAGTGGAAGTCTGCTTTTGATAGCGCGTTGCAAAAGACATAGATCAAATCACCAATTTTTTCTAAGTCTATCGACGTACCAAAGCCACCACCTGCACCCGGTCCGAAAACTAAGCTTGCCTTGCAATTAATTGCCAACCGGTCGGCGCGAATTTCGATACCAAAATCAAAACTCGCTCCGATTCCGAGTGCGACATTCCCCTCCGCCTTGATTTCCACCAGACTCGACCAGTCCGTACTCCCACTGTCATTCGCCTGTCCGGGCGTGATCTTGCCCACGCCTTGTTTGGTGGAATCAAGCCACTTCAACGTTCCGGTTATGGTTCCGCCACCTTGAACGCCCGCGAATGCGTTGCCCTTCAGGCCGAGGCTGCCGCCGCGTTTCTTGTCGACGGCCAGGTCGGGCGTACTCAACAGCGCGGTCACACCGGAGGCTTCTGCTTCCTTGGGTTTGTATTGGGCTTTGGCACCTGCCTGGCCTTGCGCGGTGGCGCCAAGGAAGCAAGACAATTCCACCTTGCCGTCGAGCCGGAAGATGCCGATGTCGCTGACCACTTCCTTGCCTTCGGCATTGCGGTACGGCATGCGCACCACGTAGCCACCCTGGTCGGGAAAGTAGCTCTTGAGTGCAACGGAGCCTTCAGCCAGAGAGATTGCTGCGCTGCCTTTGACGCCGAGTTCGATGTTGCCTTTGCCGGGTTCCCAACTGTTGATACCGGCACTGGCCGTGGCAGCGAAACGGAACGCGTGGGCTTCGGCCGACACCGCGTACATCGCGGAGTCCGCTTCGTTGGAGGTCCAGGAGCATTCTTTGTGCAGAGCGTTGAGCAGGTTGTCGTCCTTGCTCGTCCACGATGTGAATTTGGCTTCCAGGCTGCCCAGAGGGCTGGTCTTGCGACCATCATTGACCGCCGTACGAATGTCCTTGATCAGATCCTTGGCCAGATTCTTGTCCAGTGGTTTGCCTTGCATCACCCTGGTAGGGACTTTGACACTCCAGGTGAGTTGTTCTCGGGTGCGCACCGGGATGTAGTGGCGGCGAGACGGGTCACGGAAGGAAATGTATTCGACCACCGTAATCCCGGTTTTGACCTGCTTGCCTTTCTGGGTGTCCGAGGCTTTCCCTTTGCCATGTTTGATGTCTGGTGCTGCACCGTTGGCACTGGTGGAGCTGTCGCCGGCTTCAGCTTTGCCTTGTGCGGCAATCCGGTTGCGCAGTGACTGAATCTCCGCGTTGAGCTCGGCAACTTTTTTGGCTTGCAGGCCTTCCCAGTTGGTCTCCAGATAGTTGCCTTCGAACGCGGGCTGCGGCTTGTAGCGCTGATACCAGTCACGGGCCTTTTGCACGGTCGCCAGTTGGCCTTGCAGATCCTCCTTGCGCTCGATGACAGTTTTCGGTTTTTCCACTGGGGGAGGGGAACGTTGCAGCAGGCCTGCTTCCTCGGCCTTGGCGTTCCAGTCATCTTTGACACAACGCGAGCAGGAGCAGCCAGCCTGCGGATCCTTGGTCTTGGCGCATTTGCTGGCTTCGGTCGCCTTGGCCAGATTCTGATGCAGCTCGTCCATGAGTTTTTTGACGAGGTCGCTCTGCTGCTTGAGGTCTTTCGACTCTTTTTCAGTCAGTACGTAAAAGTGTTCATCTCCGGTGATGTGTACGACATCGACCAGTTCGTCCTTGCACTCGACGGCACCTTTGACAGCCGTCGTGCTTTGGTTGTCGGCGTGTTTGGATGGTGGCAGGGCTTTGGCCGCAGGTAATTTCAGTACCCAGCCGACCTTGATGTGATTGGGATCTGTGATGATCGGGTTCAGTCCCCGAAGATCCGCCACGGAGCATTTGTTGGCGGCGGCAATGCTGCCAAGAGTGTCGCCGCTCTTAACGGTGTAGGTGTTGCTCATTGCGCATCGTCCTTGTGATTCACAGGCTTTCCAATTGCATCAGCTTGTCGCCCAGCGCGACGTCGTCACGCGCCAGTAATTCGGCGGCCGGTGAGTGATCCCAGAAACTGTCCCCACGCTGGATGGCGACTCGAAGCCATCGCTCCTGGTCGGCCATTTGCTCGTAGCCCATGTCCTGGCCGGCGAGCAATTGGCGGTGGACGAATTCGACGGCGTCCTCCGTGGGCAAGACTTCGTGATAATCGTCGGCAAAACGAGTCGCTATCACCTTCAGCCGGCCCTGCTCGATCAGCGCCTGGCGCTCTTGGCTCAAATACAGCCAGCCCGGAGCCTGAGTTTCCGTTGAAGCGCTTTGAGGCGACTTGGCGTAATACCTCCAGCCGATCTCGTTGCGCCAGGCTATGCCACTGAAGGGGCCGATGAATTGAGCTTTTTCAGCTTCGCTGAGGCTGAGTAGCAGAGGCTCCAGCCAGCGCGGTTCATAGAAACGCATCATTTGCTGAGGGTCTTCATCGGTTTTCACGGTCAGCAGACTGCGCCAGTGTTCAATGCCCTGATCCAGCAAGGCCGGATCACTCAACCAGGCGACACACCCTGCATCGGATTGCTCCAGCAGTTCGCTGGCGTAACTCGCAGCCGAATGCTTTTCCGGGTACATGACGACGTAGGGGCCAGCAGGCTGGAGCTCGGCGTAAAGCGTGTTTGTAAACAATGGAATACAGCTGGGCCTGGATTGTTCTTCACCTCGAAACAGGTGGCTCAGCAGGTCCGGATCAAAACTGCGATCCAGAATCAGGCACATTGCCTCGGTTGTCGCAGGCTGCTCGAAAGGCGACTGGATGGAGTTAATCATGCTGACGCTCCCGTCTGGTGAACCGGACAGCACCCGGTCGCGTCGAGATGACATGACGGCGTCGGCAACAGCACGCCTGCCTTTGACTGTGCCTTGAAGGCGCCGAGGGAGGGTTTGACGACTTGGCCAGCCTTGTCGGCATCCGCCTGCTTCAACACGCCCGGCAGCAGTGGGGCGGCCCCCGTGCCACTCCCCGGTCCACCACCCGAGTTGATGTTGATCGCCGGCCCGCTCATGGTCACGCCGCCGCCATCGATCTTGATGAAGCTGCCACCGCCGACCAATGTCAGTTCAGCCCCAGCCTCCAGCACCACTTTCATGCCGCTGCTCAGGTGAATTTCCTGGCCGGCGTCGATGAATTGCCCGGTGCCGATCTTGATGTGCTGGTTCACGCCCACGGTCAGGTGATCGTTGGCGCGGGCTTCGACTTTGCGGTCTTCGTAGACGGTGTGGTGTTCTTCGGCCTTGAATTCCGTGTAGCTGTTCTTTTCCACGACGTCGTGGCGTTCGTTGCCGACGCGGATTTTCTGGTCGTGTTCGATGTTCTCGTCCCAGTCGCGCTGGGCGTGGAGGAAGATCTGTTCCTGGCCTTTCTTGTCTTCGATGCGCAGTTCGTTGAAGCCGCCGCCACCCATCGAGCTCAGGGTCTTGAAGGTGGTGCGGGTCTTGTTCGCCGGCAGGGCGTACGGGACGGTGTTTTCCTTGTGGTACAGGCAGCCGCTGATCAGCGGCTGGTCGGGGTCGCCTTCGAGGAAGGTGACCAGCACTTCCATGCCGATGCGCGGGATGGCGATGCCGCCGTATTGGGCGCCGGCCCAGGCGGAAGACACGCGCAGCCAGCAGCTGGTCTTGTCGTCGGCCTGGCCTTCACGATCCCAGTGGAACTGGACTTTCACGCGGCCGTATTCGTCGCAGTGGATTTCTTCACCTTTAGGGCCGGTGACCACGGCGCTCTGGCTGCCGAGGATGCGTGGTTTCGGGTGGCGCAGGGGCGGGCGGTTCGGCACGTCCCACGGGGTGGCCTGGAAGCGGTTGCGGTAACCCTGATGGAAATCGTCTTTCAGCGCGGTGGTGTCACTGGTCACCGACTCTTCCAGCACCTGCGGCTGCTTGCCTTCGTGGTGGACTTCGGTGAGCAGCCACAGGTCATTCCACTTGGCCTTCGGGTGTTCTTTCAGCGCGAGGAAATGGCCGCTGACCAGCAGAGGTTGGTCGCTCTTGCCTTCCGCGAGCTGGAAGTCGCTGCGGTGGCGTTCGAGGGCGCGTTTGGCCAGGTGTTTGCCGCGTTCGCGGTCGACGAAACGGCCCGGGTAATCGTAGTCCTCGAGGTCGGGCAGGGCGTCGCCGCGGTTTTCGCTTTCCAGCGTCAGGCGCGGTTTTTCGAAGTCGTAGTCGCGGCGGGTGGTGCGGCTGGTGCGGGTTTCCAGACGCAGGTCGAAGCGCTTGATCACCGGGTTGCTGGCGACCATGCCGGAGTCCTGCTGATAGGCCACCGGCGCCAGTTTCTTGAACACCGTCTGGTCATCGCCGAACACCAGTTTGTGGCCCGTGGCGCTGTGCTGGAAGTGGTAGTGAATGCCTTCTTCTTCGCACAGGCGCTGGATGAAATGCAGGTCCGATTCGTCGTACTGCACGCAGTAGATGCGCTCCGGGTAGATCGAGCCGGTCTGGAAGGCGTAGGCGTTGCCCTGGATGCCATGATCTTCGAGGACCTTGCCGATGATTTTCGGCACGCTGAGGTTCTGGAAGATCCGCTGGTTGATCCGGTGCGCGAGATACGCCAGTTGCGGGCGCAGGGTCACGGAGTAGCGCGTCAGGCGCTTGCCGGAATCGCCTTGCGCGGCGCGGTAGATCAGGCCGTGGATGCCGCTGCCGTCGGGCGACAGCTGCAGGAAGGCCGGTTTGTGCAGCAGGGTTTCGAGGTCCAGCGACGGCTGCTCACTGACCAGCTCCACCTCGAATACGAAAGGCTGGCTGATGGCTTCCCGGCCGGTCAGGGTGAATACCTGAAAATCGGCGGAAAGACCTTCGATGGTCAGGGCAAAGTGGGTTTCATTGGCCGGCGCGAACATCCCTTGTTCCTCGTGCTGTACAGCGGCGTTCGTCGATGACCGTCAAGCGGTTCAACGCACGCGAAATTCTGGAGGGGCGTAAACAACATCGACCAGCAGAGCTGGCCGATGCTTGAAACGATCAGCCGTAATTAAACGACTGGAGCACGCCAGTCATCGGAACCCGAAGTACCGGATACTTCGTGGGTCCAGGTGATTTTGCGGTAGGTGAACTGCACTTCTTCCAGGTGGGTGAAGTGGGCGTTCGATGGATCCTGGCAGTTGTGCATTTTGTTGTTGATGGCGACGATGATCGCGTCTTCCAGTTTGGTGGTGTAGTAGTGCTCTTGGGTACCTTGAGCCGAAGTGCGGTACCACTGGATAACGATTTCGCTCATGCGCTCGCCGGAGGTCAGAGCCGCTTGCAGCAGAGGCGAAGCCTTGTCGTAGACCTTGGTGATGATCACTGGCTTGTGAACGCGCTGACCGGTTGGCTGACCGGATTGCGGGTCACGCGGGATGATCACGTCGTGGCTGAACGCCTGAACCATGACCTGGTCTTCGTGACCTTCCTGGTAGGTGTTGCCAACGGAGTCGGCGGTGAAGGCGCCGGCAGTGATCAGGCCTTGTTTTTCGCCGGTAACCGACATGTACGCTGGTGTTGCCATGGGAGGTGCTCCTTGCGGATAAAGTTAGGGTGCCCGGGAGGCGAAATCGCCCGGTGGGTGGCTGACTGTTATCAAGGAGCGTGCCAGCTTTTGCCACGTCCCCGGTAGCCGGGGACTTCGCCGCTCTGGCCCGCGGGTTTGAGCGTTTTTTGAACAGCAATGAAAGCAAAAGTGCGCAACTTCTTGCGCAGTACTGCGCAAGAAGTTGCGCACTCGGCTACAGGCGACGGTAACCGGGGGCTGTAGCGAAGTCAGGCGGCGATTTCGCGAAACAAGTGCGCAAGAAGTTGCGCACCATGGCACATGGCTACCGTGCCTGCAGATCATCTAAACCCGAAATGGCCAATCCATCGCCCCTTTTTGCCATTGCGTCACTGGCACGCCACCCTCCGATTCCTTGAAAGTCCCTGTCCAGAGCCCACCCCGTTTAATGCCGGAAGGCCAGAGCGCGGCAAACCGTCTTATAAATGAAACACCGCCCTCAGCTATACTCCCCCGCATTTCGACCCGCCCGAGGACTGACTGTGAAGAACTGGACGTTGCGCCAACGCATTTTGGCGAGCTTTGCGGTGATTATCGCCATCATGTTGCTGATGGTGGTCGTCTCGTATTCGCGGCTGCTGAAGATCGAGGCCAGTGAAAACAGCGTCCGTGACGACGCGATTCCCGGCGTCTATTACAGCTCGATGATTCGTGGCGCGTGGGTCGACAGTTACCTGCAGACCCAGGAACTGCTGGGCCTCAAGGAGGGGCAGGGCGTCAGCAGTGAAGATGCGGCCGATTACAAGGCTTTCGAATCCCGGCTTCAGGAACAGATGGCCAATTACCGTGGCACGGTGGTGACGGACGAGGACAAGCTCGAATTCGCGGCGTTCGAGAAATATCACGACGCCTATCTGAAAATTCAGGATGCGGTGCTCGATCTGCACAAACGCAATCTGGAAGCCGACGCCGTCAAGCTGTTCCACGAACAACTGACTCCGACCTGGTACTCGGGCCGGATGAAGCTCAACGACATCATTGGCGAGAACAAGAAAGTCGCTGACAAGGCCATGGCCAACATTGATGAGGCCGTGGCGGCGGCCAAGGTCAGCATGTTCGTCTCGCTGCTGGTGGCCGTGCTGGCCGCCGGGTTCTGTGGTCTGCTGCTGATGCGCGCGATCATGGCGCCGATGAACCGCATCGTGCAGATCCTCGACATCATGCGCACCGGCGATCTGAGCAGCCGCTTGAACCTCGACCGCAAGGACGAGTTCGGCGCCGTGGAAACCGGCTTCAACGACATGATGACCGAGCTCACTTCGCTGGTGTCCCAGGCCCAGCGCTCGTCGGTGCAGGTCACCACCTCGGTGACCGAGATTGCGGCCACTTCCAAACAACAGCAAGCCACCGCCACCGAAACCGCTGCGACCACGACTGAAATCGGCGCTACGTCCCGCGAGATCGCCGCGACCTCCCGCGACCTCGTACGCACGATGACCGAAGTCTCCACCGCCGCCGATCAGGCCTCGGTGCTGGCCGGTTCCGGGCAGCAAGGCCTGGCGCGCATGGAGGACACCATGCACTCGGTGATGGGCGCGGCGGATCTGGTGAACGCCAAACTGGCGATCCTCAACGAGAAGGCCGGCAATATCAATCAGGTGGTGGTGACCATCGTCAAGGTCGCCGACCAGACCAACCTGCTGTCCCTGAACGCCGCGATTGAAGCGGAGAAGGCTGGTGAATATGGCCGTGGTTTCGCGGTGGTCGCCACTGAAGTGCGGCGTCTGGCGGATCAGACGGCTGTCGCCACGTATGACATCGAGCAGATGGTCCGCGAGATCCAGTCGGCGGTGTCTGCCGGGGTGATGGGCATGGACAAGTTCTCCGAGGAAGTGCGTCGCGGCATGGCCGAAGTGCAGCAGGTCGGCGAGCAGCTGTCGCAGATCATCCATCAAGTGCAGGCGCTGGCGCCGCGGGTGTTGATGGTCAACGAGGGCATGCAGGCCCAGGCCACCGGTGCCGAGCAGATCAACCACGCGCTGGTGCAGCTGGGTGATGCCAGCAGCCAGACGGTCGAGTCGTTGCGTCAGGCCAGTTTCGCCATCGACGAACTGAGCCAGGTGGCCGTGGGCCTGCGCAGCGGCGTTTCGCGATTCAAAGTCTGATGAGCGAAATCACCGCCAAACGCAGCGCTGCACCGGTGGCGAAGCAGGCGCTGTTCCTGCTGTTTCGCATCGGCAGCGAACGCTACGCCTTGCGCGCCACGGAAGTGGCCGAAGTGCTGCCGCGCCTGCCGTTGAAGCCGATTGCCCGGGCGCCGCACTGGGTGGCGGGGGTGTTTGCCTATCGCGGCACGGTGGTGCCGGTGATCGACCTCAGTGCCCTGACCTTCGGCCACGCTGCCGAAGCGCGCACCAGCACACGGCTGGTGCTGGTGCATTACCGCGCGGATGACTCGCAAGCCTCGCAATGGCTGGGTCTGATCCTTGAGCAGGCCACCGACACCCTGCGCTGCAAACCGGAGGATTTCCGGCCGTACGGCCTCGACAATCGTCAGGCGCCGTACCTCGGCCCGGTGCGTGAAGACGCCCAAGGGCTGGTGCAGTGGGTGCGGGTCAACGACTTGCTGGACGAGTCGGTGCGTACGCTGCTGTTCCCGACGCCACCGCTGGATCCGGCGCGGCTTGAGGAGCAGCCATGAGCAGCGACCAGCGCTTCTTCGATTTTCTCAAGGAACGCATCGGCCTCGATGTCGCCTCGGTCGGGCCGGCGATCATCGAACGGGCTGTGCGCCAGCGCATCACCCTGTCGCAAACGGTGAATGCCAATGAGTACTGGCAGACCCTGCAAGGCTCGCGGGATGAACAGCAGGCGCTGATCGAAGCGGTGATCGTCCCCGAAACCTGGTTTTTCCGTTACCCGGAATCCTTCGCCACCTTGGGCAAACTGGCGCGCAAACGCCTGGGCGAGCTGAACAACATGCGCGCGTTGCGCATCCTCAGCCTGCCGTGTTCCACCGGTGAAGAACCCTATTCGATTGCCATGGCCTTGCTCGATGCGGGCCTCAAGCCCCATCAGTTCAAGGTCGATGGCATGGACGTCAGCCCGTTGTCGGTGGACAAGGCGCGGCGGGCGCTGTACGGCAAGAACTCGTTTCGTGGCCAGGAGCTGGACTTTCGTGAGCGGCATTTTTTCGCCGAGAACGAGGGTTATCGAGTAAATGAAATCGTCCGCGAGCAGGTTCGCTTGCATGTCGGCAACGTGCTCGATCCGTCATTGCTGGTCAACGAGCCGCCGTTCGATTTCGTGTTCTGCCGCAACCTGCTGATCTATTTCGATCAGCCGACCCAGCAGCAGGTATTCGCGGTGCTGAAGCGCCTGACCCATGTCGATGGCGTGCTGTTTATCGGCCCGGCCGAGGGTAGTCTGCTTGGGCGGTTGGGCATGCGCTCGATCGGGATTCCACAGTCCTTTGCTTTCAGCCGTCACAGCGATCCACAACCCGAACCGTTGCCGGCGCCGACCGCGATTCCGCTGCCGTTACCTGTGCGCCAACCGCTGCGCAGCACGCCACCACCGCCGGTGCGCAACCGTCCGTTTGCTGGCGTGACGCCGTTGCCCGCGACGGCTAAAAGCACCAACCCCGACGCCGCGACTTTGCTGGCCAACATCGCCGCCCTGGCCAACGAAGGCAGAAGTGCCGAGGCCCGGGCCGCGTGCCAACAGTATTTGCGCAGCCATGAGCCGGTGGCCCAGGTGTTCTACTGGCTCGGCCTGCTGAGCGATGTCGCCGGCAGCGCCCTCGAAGCCCAGGGCTTTTACCGCAAGGCGCTGTACCTCGAACCGCAACACCCCGAAGCCTTGATGCACCTCGCCGCGCTGCTGCAAGCCCAGGGCGACACGGCCGGCGCCAGGCGATTGCAGGAGCGCGCCGCCCGCAGCGACCGCACCGCCGACAGTGAGCGTAAACGATGATCCCGTCCGACACCTTGAACGTCACCCACGAAGACGCCCGGGCCATCGACGATTGCTGGAACCGCATCGGCATCCACGGCGACAAGTCCTGTCCGCTGCTGGACGAGCACATCCATTGCCGCAATTGCTCGGTGTATTCCGCCGCGGCCACGCGTTTGCTCGACCGCTATGCGTTGCAGCAGGATGAGCGTGATCCGGTGGCGACCCAGGTCGAAACCGAGCTGAAAACCCGGTCGCTGCTGATGTTCCGCCTCGGCGAAGAATGGCTCGGCCTGGCCACGCGCAGTCTGGTGGAGGTCGCGCCGTTGCAGGCGATTCACTCGCTGCCGCACCAGCGCTCCCGGGCCTTGCTCGGGGTGGCGAACGTGCGCGGTGCGCTGGTGGCGTGCCTGTCGCTGGTTGAACTGCTGGACCTCGACAACAATGCGGCCCCGGCGACCGGCGCTCGAATCATGCCGCGCATGCTGATCATCTCGGCCCAGGGCGGGCCGGTGGTGGTACCGGTGGACGAGGTCGACGGGATTCACGCCATCGACGAGCGAATTCTCGATGCCGCATCGCGGTCCGGCGCACAGGCCAGCGCCAAATACACCCGAGGCGTGCTGCCTTTCAAAGGTCGCAGCCTGCGTTGGCTGGATGAAGAGCAGCTGTTGTCCGCCGTGTCCCGGAGCCTCACATGACCCCCGAGCAAATGCGCGACGCCTCCTTGCTCGAGCTGTTCAGCCTCGAAGCCGAAGCCCAGACCCAGGTGCTCAGCGCCGGGCTGCTGGCGCTGGAGCGCAACCCGACCCAGGCCGATCAGCTCGAATCGTGCATGCGTGCGGCGCACTCGCTGAAAGGCGCGGCGCGGATTGTCGGCATCGACAGCGGCGTCAGCGTTTCCCACGTGATGGAGGACTGTCTGGTCAGCGCCCAGGAAGGGCGGTTGTTCCTGCGCCCCGAGCATATCGACGCGCTGTTGCAGGGCACCGATCTGTTGATGCGCATCGCCACCCCGGCCAATGGCCCGCAACCGGCGGACATCGAGGCTTACGTGGCGTTGATGGGCGGTTTGCTCGACCCGGCGGCACCGGCCGTGGTGCCCGCCGCTCCGAGTGCGCCACCGATGGCCGAGTTGCAGCTTCAGCCACCGCCGGTGGTTGAGTCGGCGCCGGTTGAAATTCCGGTCGAGGTTGCCGAGCCGGAACCCGCGCCTCGCAAGAGCAAACGCACCACCGAAGGTGGCGAGCGGGTGCTGCGGGTCACCGCCGAACGCCTGAACAGCCTGCTCGATCTGTCGAGCAAATCCCTGGTGGAAACCCAGCGCCTCAAGCCGCACCTGGCCACGATGCAGCGCCTCAAACGCATGCAGAACAACGGCCTGCGGGCGCTGGAAAGTCTTAACGTTCATCTCAAGGAACACGCCCTGAGCCTTGAAGCTCAAGAGGCGCTGGAAGACGCGCGCCGTTTGCTCGCCGAATCCCAGCAGTTGCTGGCAGAGAAAAACGCCGAACTCGACGAGTTTGCCTGGCAGGCGAGTCAGCGTGCGCAAGTGCTCTATGACACCGCGCTGGCCTGCCGCATGCGGCCGTTCGCCGATGTGCTGTCGGGTCAGGTGCGGATGGTGCGCGACCTCGGTCGCAGTCTCGGCAAACAGGTGCGGCTGGAGATCGAGGGCGAGAAGACTCAGGTCGACCGCGATGTACTGGAAAAACTCGAAGCACCGCTCACGCACCTGCTGCGCAACGCGGTCGATCACGGCATCGAAACCCCACAGGAACGCCTGCTCAAGGGCAAGTCCGAGGAAGGCCTGATCCGTCTGCGCGCCTCGCATCAGGCCGGTCTGCTGGTGCTGGAACTGAGCGACGACGGCAATGGTGTGGATCTGGAAAAGGTCCGCCGCAGCATCGTCGAACGTCAGTTGTCGCCCGCGGAAACCGCCGCCCAGTTGAGTGAAGAGGAACTGCTGACCTTTCTGTTTCTGCCGGGTTTCAGCCTGCGCGACAAGGTCACCGAAGTGTCGGGTCGTGGCGTCGGTCTCGATGCTGTTCAGCACATGGTCCGCCAGTTGCGCGGTGCGGTGGTGCTGGAGCAGACGGCGGGCGAGGGCAGTCGTTTCTATCTCGAAGTGCCGCTGACCCTGTCGGTGGTGCGCAGCCTGGTGGTGGAAGTCGGCGACGAGGCCTACGCCTTCCCGCTGGCGCACATCGAGCGCATGTGCGATCTGGCGCCGGAGGACATCGTGCAGGTCGAAGGGCGCCAGCATTTCTGGCACGAAGGCCGGCATGTCGGGCTAGTCGCGGCCAGTCAGTTATTGCAACGTCCGGCCAGCCAGAACAGCGGCGAGACCCTGAAAGTCGTGGTGATCCGCGAGCGCGATGCGATCTACGGCGTGGCGGTCGAGCGTTTCATTGGCGAGCGCACGCTGGTGGTGCTGCCACTGGACGAACGGCTGGGCAAGGTGCAGGACATTTCCGCCGGGGCCTTGCTCGACGATGGCTCGGTGGTGCTGATCGTCGATGTTGAAGACATGCTGCGTTCGGTGGACAAACTGCTCAATACCGGGCGTCTGGAGCGCATTGCCCGCCACGGTAATCAGGCCGCGGAAGCCGCGCGCAAACGGATTCTGGTGGTCGACGATTCGCTGACCGTGCGCGAACTGCAACGCAAGCTGCTGCTCAATCGCGGCTACGACGTGGCCGTCGCGGTGGATGGCATGGACGGCTGGAACGCCTTGCGTTCGGAGGATTTTGATCTGTTGATCACCGACATTGACATGCCGCGCATGGACGGCATCGAACTGGTCTCGTTGTTGCGCCGCGACAACCGTCTGCAATCGCTGCCGGTGATGGTGGTGTCGTACAAGGATCGCGAGGAAGACCGCCGCCGTGGACTGGACGCCGGCGCCGACTATTATCTGGCCAAGGCCAGTTTTCATGACGACGCCCTGCTCGACGCGGTGGTTGAGCTCATCGGAGGAGCGCGGGCATGAAGATCGCAATCGTCAACGACATGCCCCTGGCGGTGGAGGCCCTGCGTCGCGCGCTGGCCTTCGAGCCGGCGCATCAGGTGGTGTGGGTCGCCAACAACGGCGCCGAAGCGGTGCGCCTGTGCGCGGAGAACACCCCGGACCTGATCCTGATGGACCTGATCATGCCAGTGATGGATGGCGTCGAGGCCACCCGCCGGATCATGGCCGAGAGCCCGTGCGCGATTGTCATCGTCACCGTGGACCGTCAGCAGAACGTGCACCGGGTGTTCGAAGCCATGGGCCACGGCGCGCTGGACGTGGTAGATACCCCGGCCATCGGCGGCGGCAATCCTCAGGAAGCGGCGGCGCCGCTGCTGCGCAAAATCCTCAATATCGGCTGGCTGATCGGCGAGAAAACCGCCCGCTCACGCCCGGCACCTGCGACACCGCGCAGTACCGCCTCGCGCCAGCGGCTGGTGGCGATCGGCTCTTCGGCCGGTGGCCCGGCCGCGCTGGAAGTCTTGCTCAAAGGTCTGCCGCGCCACTTTTCGGCGGCCATCGTGCTGGTGCAGCATGTCGATCAGGTGTTTGCCGCCGGCATGGCCGAATGGCTGGCCAGCGCCAGCGGCCTCGACGTGCGTCTGGCCCGCGAAGGCGAACCGCCGCAGGCCGGCGCGGTGCTGCTGGCCGGCACCAACCACCATATTCGTTTGCTCAAGAACGGCACGCTGGCCTACACCGCCGAGCCGGTCAACGAGATCTACCGCCCTTCGATCGATGTATTTTTCGAAAGCGTCGCCAGTTACTGGAACGGTGACGCAGTAGGGGTTTTATTGACAGGGATGGGACGCGACGGGGCGCAAGGGCTTAAGCTCATGCGCCAACAGGGTTACCTGACCATCGCGCAGGATCAGCAGAGCAGTGCGGTGTACGGCATGCCCAAGGCTGCCGCAGCCATCGACGCGGCCGTAGAAATCCGTCCACTGGAAAAGATAGCGCCACGATTGCTGGAGATTTTCCCCAAATGAACACATCCATCCGCAATCCTGGCCCCCGCAGCACTCAGGTGACCGCCCATGAATGACTTACAGATCGATGACATCAAAACCGACGAGAACGCCGCCATGGTGTTGTTGGTGGACGATCAGGCGATGATCGGCGAAGCCGTGCGCCGTGGGCTGTCGAATGAGGAGAACATCGACTTCCACTTCTGCTCCGACCCGCATCTTGCCGTGGCACATGCGGTGCGGATCAAGCCGACCGTGATCCTGCAGGATCTGGTGATGCCCGGCCTCGACGGCCTGAGTCTGGTGCGCGAATACCGCAATCACCCGGCGACCAAGGACATTCCGATCATCGTTCTGTCGACCAAGGAAGACCCGCTGATCAAGAGCGCGGCGTTCTCCGCCGGGGCCAACGATTACCTGGTGAAACTGCCGGACAACATCGAGCTGGTGGCGCGCATCCGCTATCACTCGCGCTCCTACATGACGTTGCTGCAACGGGACGCGGCCTATCGCGCGTTGCGGGTCAGCCAGCAGCAATTGCTCGACACCAACCTCGTCCTGCAACGGCTGATGAACTCCGACGGCCTGACCGGGCTGTCCAACCGCCGGCACTTCGACGAATACCTGGAACTGGAATGGCGTCGTTCGTTGCGCGACCAGAGCCAGTTGTCGTTGCTGATGATCGACGTCGATTACTTCAAGTCCTACAACGACACCTTCGGCCACGTTGAAGGTGACGAGGCCTTGCGCAAGGTCGCCACGGCAATCCGCGAGGCCAGTGCCCGGCCGTCCGATCTGCCGGCGCGTTATGGCGGCGAAGAATTTGCGCTGGTGCTGCCGAACACTTCGCCTGGCGGGGCCCGACTGGTGGCGGAAAAGCTGCGCCAGACGGTCGCGGCGCTGAAGATTCCGCACAATGCCCCAGCCGAAGGCTCGAGCCTGACCATCAGCATCGGCCTGGCGACCATGGTGCCGGAGTCGGGCAGCGACTGCCGGTTGCTGATCTCGGCGGCGGACCGTGGCCTGTACCTGGCCAAGAACAACGGGCGCAATCAGGTGGGGATCGAATGAACCATCGGGTTCATTCGCCTCAAGAGCCGCCAGACGGGCTGCCGTGACAGCTTGATTACGTTATACTCGCCGGCTTTCAAAAGTTCGCCAACGAGTGCTGCCCGTCATGGAAATCAACCCGATCCTGAACACCATCAAGGACCTGTCCGAGCGCTCCGAAACTATTCGGGGGTATCTTTGACTACGATCAAAAGCATGAGCGTCTGATCGAAGTCAATCGCGAGCTTGAAGATCCTGCAGTCTGGAACAAACCTGAATACGCCCAGGAACTGGGCCGCGAGCGCGCTGCGCTGGCGCAGATCGTCGATACCCTCGACGAACTGAACGGTGGCCTGGCCGATTGCCGCGAGCTGCTGGACATGGCCGTTGAAGAGAACGACGAGGGCGCGGTCAACGACGTCGTCGAAGTCCTTCAAGGTCTCGAAGAGTCCCTGTCCAAGCTCGAATTCCGCCGTATGTTCAGCCACGAGATGGACCCGAACAACGCCTACCTGGACATCCAGGCCGGTTCCGGCGGCACCGAAGCACAGGACTGGGCCAACATCCTGCTGCGCATGTACCTGCGCTGGGCCGACAAACGCGGTTTCGACGCGACCATCATGGAGCTGTCGGCCGGTGAAGTCGCCGGGATCAAGGGTGCGACCGTGCACATCAAGGGCGAATACGCCTTTGGCTGGCTGCGTACCGAGATCGGCGTGCACCGTCTGGTGCGCAAGAGCCCGTTCGACTCCGGCAACCGTCGCCATACCTCGTTCTCCGCAGTTTTCGTCTCGCCAGAGATCGACGACAAGGTGGAAATCGAAATCAACCCGGCAGACCTGCGGATCGACACCTATCGTTCCTCCGGTGCCGGTGGTCAGCACGTAAACACCACCGACTCGGCCGTACGTATCACCCACGTACCGACCAACACCGTGGTGAGCTGCCAGAACGAACGTTCCCAGCACGCCAACAAGGACACCGCCATGAAAATGCTGCGGGCCAAGTTGTACGAGCAGGAAATGCAGAAGCGCAACGCGGCGTCCCAGGCGCTGGAAGACACCAAGTCGGATATCGGCTGGGGTCACCAGATCCGTTCGTACGTGCTCGATGCGTCGCGGATCAAGGATCTGCGCACCAACATCGAACGCAGTGACTGCGACAAGGTGCTCGACGGCGACATCGACGAATACCTGGAAGCCAGCCTGAAATCGGGCCTGTAAGAAACGCAATACAGGATCGGCTGATTCAACTCGATCTCTGTAGGAGCCAGCCTGCTGGCGATCCCCGGGCCGAAAGGCCCGGGGGCAACGAACCTGTGATGGAAAATTTAAAGACATGAGCGACCTACAACTCGATCCGCAAGCCCTGCAACAGGAAGAAAACTCCCTGATCGCCCTGCGCAAGGAAAAGCTTGCTGCCGAGCGCGCCAAGGGCAATGCCTTCCCGAACGACTTCCGCCGCGAAAACTACTGCGAAGCACTGCAGAAACAGTACGCGGACAAGACCAAGGAAGAGCTGGCAGAGGCTGCGATCCCGGTCAAGGTTGCAGGTCGCATCATGCTCAACCGTGGCTCGTTCATGGTGATCCAGGACATGACCGGTCGCATCCAGGTCTACGTCAACCGCAAGACCCTGTCCGAAGAAACCCTGGCCGCGGTGAAAACCTGGGACATGGGTGACATCATCGCCGCCGAAGGCACCCTGGCCCGTTCCGGCAAGGGCGACCTGTACGTCGAGATGACCAGCGTGCGCCTGCTGACCAAATCCCTGCGCCCGCTGCCGGACAAGCACCACGGCCTGACCGACACCGAACAGCGCTACCGTCAGCGCTACGTTGACCTGATCGTCAACGAAGACGTGCGTCAGACCTTCCGCGTCCGTTCGCAAGTGATCGCACACATTCGCAGCTTCCTGATGAAGCGCGACTTCCTCGAAGTCGAAACGCCGATGCTGCAGACCATTCCTGGCGGCGCCGCGGCCAAGCCGTTCGAAACCCACCACAACGCGCTGGACATGGAAATGTTCCTGCGTATCGCGCCAGAGCTGTACCTCAAGCGTCTGGTGGTTGGTGGCTTCGAAAAAGTGTTCGAGATCAACCGCAACTTCCGTAACGAAGGCGTTTCGACTCGTCACAACCCTGAATTCACCATGTTGGAGTTCTACCAGGCTTACGCCGACTACGAAGACAACATGGACCTGACCGAAGAACTGTTCCGTGAACTGGCGCAGTTGGTTCTGGGCAGCACTGACGTGCCGTACGGCGACAAGGTGTTCCACTTCGGCGAGCCGTTCGTACGCCTGTCGGTGTTCGACTCGATCCTCAAGTACAACCCCGAGCTGACCGCCGATGACCTGAACGACATCGACAAGGCGCGCGCCATCGCCAAGAAGGCCGGCGCCAAGGTGCTGGGTTTCGAAGGTCTGGGCAAGCTGCAGGTGATGATTTTCGAAGAGCTGGTCGAGCACAAGCTGGAACAGCCGCACTTCATTACCCAGTATCCGTTCGAAGTGTCGCCGCTGGCCCGTCGCAACGACGACAACCCGAACGTCACCGACCGCTTCGAGCTGTTCATCGGCGGCCGTGAAATCGCCAACGCCTACTCCGAGCTGAACGACGCGGAAGACCAGGCCGAGCGCTTCATGGCGCAGGTGGCCGACAAGGACGCCGGCGACGACGAAGCCATGCACTACGACGCCGACTTCGTTCGTGCGCTGGAGTACGGCATGCCGCCAACGGCCGGCGAAGGTATCGGCATCGACCGTCTGGTGATGCTGCTGACCAACTCCCCGTCGATCCGCGACGTGATCCTGTTCCCGCACATGCGGCCACAAGCGTAAGTGTTTCAATAAAAAAGCCGCCTGAAATGGGCGGCTTTTTATTGCCTGTCTGGTACAAACGTATCAAATGGTTAATTTTGAAGAAAACAACAGAGGTATGCCTGTCGTGATCGGTGCAATGGCTCAAGAGGGTGCAGCGGGAATCGCCACTGCGGTCGCTGAAAGTGTTCAGTACCAGGGCCGCAAGGCCAGCCGGCAGGGCAGTGAACAGCGTCGACAGGACATTCTCGATGCGGCGATGCGCATTGTCGTACGCGACGGCGTACGCGCCGTGCGTCACCGGGCGGTGGCGGCCGAGGCCGGTGTGCCGCTGTCGGCCACCACGTATTACTTCAAGGACATCGATGACCTGCTCACCGATACCTTCGCCCAGTACGTCGAACGCAGTGCGGCCTACATGGCCAAGCTGTGGATCAACAACGAAGGCCTGCTGCGCGAAATGGTGGTCAGCGGTGACGGCAGCCCGGAGTCGCGCTCACAACTGGCCGACGATATCGCGCGGTTGATGGCTGATTACGTGCATCGGCAACTGGTCAACCGTCGCGAGCATTTGATGGCCGAGCAGGCGTTCCGTCAGGAGGCGCTGCTCAACCCGCGTCTGGCGGAATTGGTGCGTTCCCATCAGCAGATTCTGTTGCAGGGCACCTGCCAGTTGTTCCAGGTATTGGGCTCGCGCGAGCCGCAGCAGGATGCCAAGGTGTTGACGGCGATTATCGGACGGATGGAATATCAGGGCCTGCTCAACGACGCCGAGCCTTTGGCTGAAGAGGACATGCTCGGCATTCTGACGCGCTATATGCACCTGGTACTCGCGTCGGTGTAATTCTCGACCCTGATCGTTCCCTCGCTCTGCGTGGGAATGCCGCCATGGACGCAAAGCGTCCACTGTGACGCAGAGCGTCACTGTATGCATTCCCACGCGGAGCGTAGGAACGATCAGAAGAAACGGGTGTTCTAGGGAGTGTCGAATGAAAGCCTGGCGTGGCGTGCTGATCGCCTTGTCGTTCCTGCTGCTCAGCGGATGTCTGGTGACCTTTAAGGAGCCGCTGCCCGCCAGTGAACCGGCGCCCAAGGGCCTGCTCGGCAAATGGTCGAGCACCAATGCGTGGGGCGAGCCGATGAATCTGGAGCTGACGCGCCTGGGCAACGACCGCTATCAGGCTGTTGCGTATTTCAAAGCCAAACCCCGGGAGCGTGAAGCCTATCCGTTCACGGTGTCGCGCCACGGCAACCGCTGGTACCTGTCGGCGAAGGTGCCGGCGCAATACGGCGGGCACTTCACCATCGCCGGCTTCGAGATCACCGACAAGCGCGAGCTGGTGATCTACAACCTCGACCTCGAACAGATCAACCAGGCCATCGCCCAGAAAGCCCTCGACGGCCAGGGCTTCCAGACCGATGACGGCGAGGGCGTGCAGGTCGACAGCCCGCTTGAAAAGGTCTTTGCTTACCTCGACGACCCGGCCAATTCCGACGTTTTCGTCGAAGCGGCGCGCTATCAGCATCAGGCCAAAGCCAAATAATTCAGTTCGTCACGTTTTCTACAGGAGTTTCGGGTGGACGATTACCAGCAGACGATACGCATTCTGTCCGATCGCATAGTGCTGGCGCAGACGCCGATCCGCGTGCTCGACGCGGTCAAGTGGGACGAGAACATCCGCAAGGGCTTCCTCAAGGCCAAGGGCAAGGAATTGCCGGCGGTGGATCGTGACTACTACCTCAACCGGCCGCTGTCCTTTGATTCGAGCAAGGTCAAGCTGGAATTCCAGAACATCGAGCGGGACATCACCCGCCAGCTCGGCCAGTTCAACCCGGTCGGCCAGATCATGCGTCGCATGTGCAAGGAATACCGGATGGTGGTGCGCATGCTCGAAGCGCGCGGCACCGAGGATTTCGGCCTGATTTCCCAGGAACTGTACGGCGCCGCGTCCGATGCGTTCCACGCCGGTGACCCGACCCTGGCCGACCTTGGCCTGATGATGTCGGACTATCTGAACAACATCGACGGTCGTGGCGATCTGAAGGACGAACCGAAGACCCTTACCGCCAAGGACGCCGTTCACCTGTTGCAAACCCGCCTGAACAAGGTGTTCGGCGAGGCTGAAGAAACCATCCGCGTGTTTGAGTCCGACGGTATCGTCGCCGACGCGGCGGCGGGTGCCGACTACATCAAGATCCGCACCGACGCGATGTTCAACGACCGCGACGTGCGTGCGCTGGAAGTCCACGAAGGCCTGGTGCACGTCGGCACCACGCTCAACGGCTTGAACCAGCCGATCTGCACCTTCCTGTCCAAGGGCCCGCCCTCGTCGACGGTGACCCAGGAAGGCCTGGCGATCCTGATGGAAATCATCACCTTCGCCTCCTACCCGAGCCGCCTGCGCAAACTGACCAACCGCACCCGCGCCATTCACATGGTCGAGGAGGGCGCAGACTTCCTGCAGATTTTCGAGTTCTTCCGCGAGCAGGGCTTCGAGATGGCGGAAAGCTACGGCAACGCCAGTCGGGTTTTCCGTGGATCGACGCCGACCGGTCTGCCATTCACCAAAGACTTGTCCTACCTCAAGGGCTTCATCATGGTTTACAACTACATTCAGTTGGCCGTGCGCAAGGGCAAGCTCGAGCAGATCCCGTTGCTGTTCTGCGGCAAGACCACGCTTGAGGACATGCGAACCCTGCGTCAGCTGGTGGACGAAGGCCTGGTGGTGCCGCCCAAGTACCTGCCGGACCAGTTCCGCGACATGAACGCGTTGTCGGCGTGGATGTGCTTCTCCAACTTCCTCAACCACTTGAGCCTGGACCGGATCGAGGCCGATTACTCCAACATCCTGTAGGCCCATTGATCATTCCCGCGCTGCGCGCGGGAATCCGAACCCTGCGAGGTTTCACCGGATGAGAATCCTCGGCATCCTTTGCCTGCTCCTGACCCTCGGCGGTTGCAGCTCCTTGCTGTTCTACCCCGAACCGGGGCAGATCTTCACCCCGGAAAAGGCCAAACTCGAATACCGCACCGTCACCCTGACCACCGCCGACGGCCTCAAGCTGAATGCCTGGTGGCTGCCGGCCAAACCCGGGGTCGAGGTCAAGGGTACGGTCCTGCACCTGCACGGCAACGGCGGGAATCTGCCGATGCACCTGGGCGGAAGCTGGTGGTTGCCGAAAAACGGCTATCAAGTGCTGCTGGTGGACTATCGCGGTTACGGCTTGTCCGAGGGCGAACCGAGCCTGCCGGCGATCTATCAGGACATCGATGCCGCCTTCGCCTGGCTGGACAAGGCGCCTGAGGTCAAAGGCAAACCGCTGGTGCTGCTGGGCCAGAGTCTCGGCGGCGCGATGGCGGTGCATTGGCTGGTGCAACATCCGGAAAGACAAAAACAGCTCAAGGCGCTGGTGCTCGACGGCGTGCCCGCCAGTTACCGCAGCGTCGGCCAATACGCCCTCAGCACCTCATGGCTGACGTGGCCGTTTCAGGTGCCGTTGTCGTGGCTGGTGCCGGACGGCGACAGTGCGATCAACGCGATGCCGCAGCTCAACGGCGTGCCGAAACTGATCTTCCACAGCCTCGACGATCCGCTGGTGCCCCTTTCCAACGGCATCCGTCTGTATCAAGCTGCGCCGCCACCGCGCGTGCTGCAACTGACTCGTGGCGGCCATGTGCAGACCTTCGGCGATCCGGTCTGGCGTCAGGTGATGCTGCGTTACCTTGACGACCCCGAACACTTCAACGGCCTGCGCCGCCTCGGCGAGATCCCGAATTATCCGACACCCCCGAATTCTGAAGACGAACCACCAGAGAGTCCGCAATGAGTGAAGAACGTAACGCCATCCCGCTGATCATCACCGGCATCTGCAGCATCCTCGGCACCGTCGGTGCCCTGTGGTACTACGGCTACCTGCACTTCGCCAAACCCGAGGATGCGTTGCTGCTCAACGAATTCACCATGCTCAAGACCGTTCCCGGCGAAGACTACAAAGTTTCCCTGACCCCGGCGCCGCAAGTGGCGCAGTGCATCGATGGCGTGCTGGTGCTGTTCGACACCGAACAGAAAGGCCTGACCGGGGTGCTGGTCAACAGTCAGAAAAAGGCTGTGCGCTGCATGGGCCAAGAGACGCCGCAGAAGCTCGAAGAGTAAATGTGCGACGGACAAAAAAGCCCCGCCTGATCAAATCAGGCGGGGCTTTTCATTTACCGCTCAGCGAATCAGTGCGCGGTCGAGCTCACGGCCGAACGCGGCATCACTGGCTGGTTGTCGTTGGAAATGGTCACTTCCACGCGACGGTTCATCGCACGGCCCGAGACCGAGGTGTTGTCCGCCACCGGGTATTCCTTGCCATAACCCTGTACGACGATACGCGAAGGGTCTACACCCATCTTGATCAGCGCAACCTGCACCGAAGTCGCGCGACGCTCGGACAGCGACTGGTTGTAGCTCGCAGTACCGGTGCTGTCGGTGTAGCCCTCGACGATCACTTTGCGATCAGGGTTTTCCTGAAGGAATTGCGCCAGTTTGTTGATGTTCACCAGACCGCTGGATTTCAGGTCGGCCTTGTTGGTGGCAAACAGCACGTCACCGAAGGTCACCAAAGTACCGCGATCGGTCTGCTTGGCGTTGAGGCTGTCCTGCAGCTGTTTGATCTGCTGATCGCGAGCGTCCAGGCGGGCCTGGGCACGTTGGGCGGCGGCGTTCTTCAAATTGGCTTCAGCGGTACGCAGAGCGATGGTCTGCTTGGCCACTTCCACGCGCTGGTTGGTCAGATAGGCCAGTTGGTCGACCTTGTGCTGGTCTTCCTTGTCCAGATAAGCCTTGTCGGCCTTGTCCAGGTAATCACTGGCATCCTTGGTTTCCAGCGCCGCGACTTTGCTGGCCTGCGGGTTGGCCTGCAGCCCGGCGTAGTTGGTGCGCGCCTGTTCCAGGTTCGGGTTCGGCGGCGTCGAGCAGGCAGCCAGGGCAACGCTTGCGGCCAGGAGAGCGGGGATCATCAGTTGTTTACGCATAATCGTTCGTCCTTTCTATCGATAAGAGTTTCAGCCTTGCGGTCGGGATGCGCGCTTACTGCACGGTGCGCTGACTTTCCTGACGCAGTTCCTGAACACCTTTCTGGGAATCCTTCACAGCTTGTTCGGCTTTCATCGCCTGAGCCTTGCGTTCAGCGACGCGGGCGTCCCACTCGGCCTGTTCGGCGAGGGTGCGGGCCTCATCATATTTCTTGTCGTGCATGGCGATTTCGGCTTGCTTCAGCTTGTCCTGAGCTTGCTTCATCTCCACGGCGGCGAACTCGGTACCGCCGGCGCTGACCGCGCTGTTGACCGCCGATTGAGTCACGGCGTACTGCTCGGTCGGTGGATTGCCAGCGCAACCGGCCAGCACGAAGCTGGTGCCGATGGCGAGAGCGGCCAGTTTCAGACCGCGCAGGTGGGAAAACGAGGTTTGGGTCTTCATGGTCTTCAACTCCATTGGTTAACTCCTTGAAAGCTTCGAAATCCATCCTGGTAGCGGAGCCGCAACCTTCATGTGCAAGTGCGTTTTGAAACGCTCGTTCCAGGCGTGGTTACCTGTTCCGACCGAAGGCATTTTTCAAAAGTTCAGAAAAGATGGCCCATCGCCAAAAAAAACTTTGACCAAACGGACAGGGCTCTAAACCGGGAACTTTGGCGGGGGAGAATGGTACGCGCGGGCGAAAAATGGCGTAAAAGCGGAGGGGAAATACAGTCCCTGTGGGAGCTGGCTTGCCAGCGATGAGGCCATCAAATTCAACCCGTTTGCGGCTGAACTGACGCCATCGAGGGCAAACCATTCCCACCGTTTTGAAGGGTCAGGGATCAGTGTTTTTGCTTGCCGGCAGCCGCCGACAAGTCGTGCAGATGACGCCGCGACAACGCGAGAAAACGCGGGGTCGGGCCGACATCTTCATACAGCGGATCGCCTTCCTCGTCAGTGGCGACCACGGTCGAACCTTTCACATACGGCAGGCTCGCTTCGAACTCTTCGAGGGCGGCGCCGATCAGCTCGCCGAGCAGTTCTTCGGCGTGGCGTTTGGGGTACATCTCGGCGATTGCCGCCAGGCGTGCGGCAGCTTCCACATCCAGATGAATCGTGTAGCCGGTATCGGTCAGGCGACCCTTGGCGGTTTCTTCCCAATGCTGGGCGAGTTCACGGATTTTCATAAAAACCTCATGTCGCACCTGCTCATGGCAGGTCTTGGTGAGTGTCCGGCGTCAGCCGGCGGCAAGCCGTTGTGCGGCTTACTGTTGAGACTAGCTTCAACCCTCAAGGTTTAAAGTCCCTTCGTCGTCTGCTTGTAAGAAGCGTTCCAGAGCGGCACTCTCTGTTCATCCACTCACTTGCGATCCGTCACCGATTACTGCTGGAGAGATGCTGATGACCGATATTGATGCACGCTTGCGCGAAGACGTTCACCTGCTCGGTGAGCTGTTGGGCAACACCATTCGGGACCAGTACGGCGAGGCGTTTCTCGACAAGATCGAGCAGATTCGCAAGGGCGCCAAGGCCGACCGGCGCGGCTCGATGGACGCCGAACTCAGCGCCAGCCTCAATCAATTGAGCGAAGACGAACTATTGCCAGTGGCGCGGGCCTTCAACCAGTTTCTCAACCTGGCGAACATCGCCGAGCAGTACCAGCTTATCCATCGCCGCGAAGAGACCCAGGCCGCGCCGTTCGAATCCCGCGTGTTGCCGGAACTGCTCGCCCGCCTGCGCAACGAAGGGCACAGCGCCGAATCACTGGCCCGGCAACTGGCGCGGCTGGAAATCGAACTGGTGCTCACCGCGCACCCGACCGAAGTGGCCCGCCGCACGCTGATCCAGAAGTACGACGCGATTGCCGCGCAACTGGCGGCTCAGGATCACCGTGACCTGACCACCGCCGAACGCGAGCAGATCCACAACACCCTGCAACGCCTGATCGCCGAGGCATGGCACACCGAAGAAATCCGCCGCACCCGCCCGACTCCGGTGGACGAAGCCAAGTGGGGCTTTGCGGTGATCGAACATTCGCTGTGGCAGGCGATTCCCCACCATATGCGCAAGGCCGACCAGGCGCTGTTTGCGGCCACCGGTTTGCGTTTGCCACTGGAAGCCGCGCCGATCCGCTTCGCTTCGTGGATGGGCGGCGACCGTGACGGTAACCCGAACGTGACCGCTGCCGTGACCCGCGAAGTGTTGTTGCTGGCGCGCTGGATGGCGGCTGATCTGTACCTGCGCGACGTCGATCACCTGGCGGCCGAACTGTCGATGCAGCAAGCCAGCGAAGCGCTCAAGGCCCGGGCCGGCGACAGTGCCGAGCCGTATCGGGCGGTGCTCAAGCAATTGCGTGAACGGCTGCGCGCCACGCGCAACTGGGCTCATGCATCGCTGACCGCAACCACGCCGGCCCCGGCGGATGTGCTGCACAACAATCGCGACCTGCTCGATCCGCTGGAGCTGTGTTTCAACTCGCTGCACGAATGCGGCATGGGCGTGATCGCCGACGGGCCGTTGCTCGATTGCCTGCGTCGGGCCGTGACTTTCGGCCTGTTCCTGGTGCGCCTCGATGTGCGTCAGGATTCGTCCCGCCACAGCGCGGCCATGACCGAAATCACCGATTACCTCGGCCTCGGCAAATACGAGGAGTGGGACGAAGAACAGCGCATCAGCTTCCTGACTCGCGAACTGCAAAACCGTCGGCCGTTGCTGCCGTCGCATTTCAAACCCTCGGCCGATACCGCCGAAGTGCTCGCCACCTGCAAGGAAATCGCCGCCGCGCCGGGGGCTTCGCTGGGCTCCTACGTGATCTCCATGGCCGGCGCCGCTTCCGATGTGCTGGCGGTGCAACTGCTGCTCAAGGAGTCCGGCGTACTGCGGCCGATGCGCGTGGTGCCGCTGTTCGAAACCCTCGCCGACCTCGACAACGCCGGCCCTGTGATCGAACGTCTGTTGCTGCTGCCGGGTTACCGCGCGCGGCTGCAAGGCCCGCAGGAAGTGATGATCGGCTATTCCGACTCGGCCAAGGACGCCGGCACGACTGCGGCAGCGTGGGCGCAATACCGGGCGCAGGAACGGCTGGTGGAAATCTGCCGTGAGCAGCAAGTCGAACTGCTGCTGTTTCACGGTCGCGGTGGTACCGTGGGACGTGGCGGCGGCCCGGCGCACGCGGCGATTCTGTCGCAGCCGCCGGGTTCGGTGGCCGGACGTTTCCGCACCACCGAGCAGGGGGAAATGATTAGATTCAAATTCGGCCTGCCGGACATCGCCGAGCAAAACCTCAATCTCTATCTGGCGGCGGTGCTCGAAGCGACCCTTTTGCCACCGCCACCACCGACGCCTGAATGGCGGCATTTGATGGACGAACTGGCCGCTGACGGTGTCGCCGCCTACCGCGCAGTGGTGCGGGAGAATCCACAGTTCGTCGAGTATTTCCGCCAGTCGACCCCGGAGCAGGAGTTGGGGCGCTTGCCATTGGGCAGCCGTCCGGCCAAGCGCCGCGCCGGCGGGATCGAAAGTCTGCGGGCGATTCCGTGGATCTTCGGCTGGACCCAGACCCGCCTGATGCTGCCGGCCTGGCTCGGCTGGGAAACCGCATTGAGCAAGGCGCTGGAGCGCGGCGAAGGCGAATTGCTCGGGCAGATGCGCGAGCAGTGGCCGTTCTTCCGCACTCGCATCGACATGCTGGAGATGGTGCTGGCCAAGGCCGACGCCGACATTGCGCAGTCCTACGACGAGCGTCTGGTGGAGTCGGACTTGCTGCCTTTGGGTGTGCACTTACGCGACCTATTGTCGCAGGCGTGTTCCGTCGTCCTCGGCCTGACCGGTCAGTCGCAGCTACTGGCACATAGCCCGGACACCCTGGAATTCATCCGTCTGCGCAACACCTACCTCGACCCGCTGCATCTATTGCAGGCCGAGTTGCTGGCGCGCTCTCGGCAGCAGAATGTCGAGCAGGGCAGCCCGGTGGAACAGGCGTTGCTGGTGTCTGTGGCGGGGATTGCCGCCGGTTTGCGAAATACCGGCTAAGGTTTTCTGCGTGGGGCGGGGCACCCGGGGCGAACCTCGGGTGCCGTTTATTGGCCGTGGGAAAAATGCGGTCAGGCGACAGTTAATGATGGGGTTGCGACTTGGGGAACCGCGTCGCAAGGTCGCGGCGGGCGCCGGTTTCTCCGACTTTTGGCGTCTTGTGTGGGCGCAGCCTGCTGTGTATCTTGATCAGCCTTTGGCCGTTTGGGCGGCCACGACCCGTTTTATGAGATTGGCCCCACGAGGCGAATCCGTTGTTTTTTATATAAAAAATTGAGGAGCACATCGATGCGCGTCATTCTGCTGGGAGCTCCCGGGGCCGGTAAAGGTACTCAGGCTAAGTTCATCACCGAGAAATTCGGCATTCCGCAAATCTCCACCGGCGACATGCTGCGTGCTGCGGTCAAGGCCGGCACCGAGCTGGGCATCAAGGCCAAGAGCATCATGGATGCCGGCGGCCTGGTGTCGGATGACCTGATCATCGCGCTGGTCAAGGACCGTATCGCTCAAGCCGATTGCGCCAAGGGTTTCCTGTTCGATGGCTTCCCGCGCACCATTCCTCAGGCTGAAGCGCTGGTGACTGCCGGTGTCGAGCTGGACGCCGTGGTCGAAATCGCCGTTGAAGACGAAGAAATCGTTCAGCGTATCGCCGGTCGTCGCGTTCACGAGGCCAGCGGCCGCGTTTACCACATCGTCTACAACCCGCCGAAACTGGCCGGCAAAGACGACATCACCGGCGAAGAGCTGGTACAGCGCAAGGACGACACCGAAGAAACCGTGCGTCATCGCCTGTCGGTCTACCACTCGCAGACCAAGCCGCTGGTGGAGTTCTACCAGAACCTGTCCGCCAGGAACGGTGGCAAGCCGAAGTACAGCCACATCCCTGGCGTCGGTTCGGTTGAAGCGATCACCGCCAAGGTGCTTGAAGCGCTGAGCTGAAAAACCTGATCCGCTGCATCATCCACGGCCCGCTTGCGGGCCGTAGTTGTTTATACTGGCGCACTTTTTCCCCACCTGATTTACGGACACATCGATGAGCACCTTGCTGGCCCTGGACACCGCGACTGAAGCTTGCTCCGTTGCCTTGCTGCATGACGGCAAGGTCACGAGCCATTACGAGGTGATCCCGCGCCTGCATGCGCAGAAACTGCTGCCGATGATCCAGCAACTGCTGGCCGACGCCGGCACCACCCTGCAAGCGGTGGACGCCATCGCCTTCGGCCGTGGCCCGGGCGCTTTCACCGGCGTGCGGATTGCCATCGGTGTGGTGCAGGGCCTGGCGTTCGCGCTGGATCGCCCGGTGTTGCCGGTGTCGAACCTGGCCGTGCTGGCGCAACGGGCTTATCGCGAGCACGGCGTGAGCCAGGTCGCGGCCGCCATCGATGCGCGCATGGATGAGGTGTATTGGGGCTGCTACCGCGAGACGGCCGGGGAGATGCGTCTGGTCGGCACCGAGGCGGTGCTGCCGCCGGAAGTCGCCGCGCTGCCGGACGATGCTTCGGGTGACTGGTTCGGTGCCGGGACTGGCTGGGGTTATGGCGAACGCATCGCTGTAAACCTGAGCGGGTCCGACGCTGGCATGCTGCCCCACGCCGAAGACCTGCTGACCCTGGCACGATTTGCCTGGGAGCGCGGCGAAGCGATTCCGGCAGACGACGCCCAGCCGGTTTACCTGCGCGACAAAGTGGCCACCCCGAAAGCCCGCTGAGGCCATTCACCCTGTGGCATTCGCCACAGGGTTCTCCCGTTCCTGCCAATCGTCCGTTTCTAACCCCGCGCTTTAAACCTTTTGTCTTTTATGTGTTCTAGTTATCACTCGGCGATTTGCTAAGTCGGTCAGGTGCCGCTAAATTGCCATCATCGATACCGAGCATGAATTTATGCGTATAGACGGCGTTTCCACTCATTCCTACCCCATCAAGCGCAAGCCTCGCAAAGGCAATCCGGCGCTGGATGAGTCCGTCGACGATATCGACGGCGAGCTGGAATTCCCGACCGAAGAGCAACTGGCTGCCCGTGCCGCCAAAGCCACCGCCCAACGCCTGAGCAATCTGCCCGCCCGTCAACAAGACATGATTTATCACCGCGCGATGAAGAAAAGCGTGGCCATGGCCCTGGCCAGCTACCTGAGCACCGCCGGTTTTGTCGATTGGGATGCAGACGTGCTGGGCCTCGATCTGTACATCTGATGGATCTGCCTTACTACCTCGGTTGCCCGTCCTGGAGCGAAAACGCCTGGCGCGAGTACCTGTATCCGGTAGACGCCAAGACCTCCGATTTCCTCGGACTCTATTCGCAAGTGTTCAACGCTGTTGAAGGCAATACGACCTTCTACGCCAGCCCGTCGCCCGCCACCGTGCAGCGCTGGGCCGAGGTGATGCCGGAGCACTTTCGCTTCACTGCCAAGTTTCCCGGTGACATCAGCCACAGCGGCGACTTGCGCGATCAACTGACCGCCGCTGAAACCTTCCTCCAGCTACTCAAGCCGCTCGGCGAGCGCGTTTCGCCAATGTGGCTGCAACTGTCGAAAAGCTTCACACCGCATCGCTTGCCGGAGCTCGCCGCGTTCATCGATGCGCTGGATTGTCCGCTGGCGGTGGAAGTGCGCCACGAACAGTTCTTCGCCAAGGGTGAGAGTGAGCGATTGCTCAATCGACTGTTACTGGATCGCGGTGTGGAGCGCATCTGCCTCGATCCCCGTGCCTTGTTCAGTTGCCTGTCCACCGAGTCGTCGGTGATCCACGCCCAATCGAAAAAGCCCCGCGTACCCACGCGGCCGGCGGCGTTCACCCAGTTCCCGCAGGTGCGCTTCATCGGCCATCCGGAGCTTGAGGCCAACGACTCGTTCCTGGTGCCGTGGGTGGCGAAGATCGCCGAGTGGATCGAAGAAGGCCGCACGCCGTACATCTTCCTGCACACCGCCGACAACCTCCTCGCGGCGAAGCTGGCGCAACGTTTTCACGCACAACTGATGCAACGTTTGCCTGGCCTGCGACCTTTGCCTGAGCTATACAGAGAACCCGCCGCCGAGCAACTTGGCCTGCTCTGAGGCGGATTCTTTTCCTGCCCAGGAGCCTGCCGATGGACGCTCAAGCCCGTCAACAACAAGCCCGTAAAGCCGAAGCCTTCAAAGCCCTGCACGAGCGCCCCGGGATATTCGTGATTCCCAATCCGTGGGATGCCGGTTCCGCGAAGATGCTCGCCAGTCTCGGCTATCAGGCGCTGGCGACCACCAGCGCCGGTTATGCGTTCTCCCAGGGCAAGCCCGATGGCGGCCTGAGTCTCGACGATACGCTGGCCAATGTCCGGGCGATTGTCGCGGCCACGGATTTGCCGGTGGCGGTGGATCTGGAAAACGGCTTCGCCGACGCCCCGGCCGAATCGGCGCAAAGTCTGATCCGCGCAGCCGAGGCAGGCGCCGTGGGTGGTTCGATCGAAGATGCCACCGGCCGGGAAGACTCGCCAATCTACTGCTTCGAACACGCGGTGGCGCGGATCGAAGCCGCCGTCGCTGCGGTGCGCACCTTGCCGTTTCCCTTCACCCTGACGGCCCGTGCGGAAAACTACCTGCACGGCAATCCCGATATCAACGACACCATCCGCCGTTTGCAGGCCTTTGCCGAAGCCGGCGCCGACGTGCTGTACGCGCCGGGCCTGCACACCGCCGAAGAAATTCTGGCGGTTGTGCGCGCGGTGGCGCCGAAACCGGTCAATGTGTTGATGTCCGGCGGCTTGAAACTGACCGTGCAGCAGCTGGAAGAAATGGGCGTGAAGCGCATCAGCACCGGTTCGGCGCTGGCACTGGCGGCATTGGGTGAGTCTTTCCGCGCGGCGGAAGAGATCCAGCAGTCCGGCACGTTCACCTTCACCTCCCGTTCGATGCCGTACGCCAAGGCCAATCAATTCTTCAAGGGATGAGCATGGGGCGCTGGCTGCTGTTGGCAGGGCTGCTGATCATCGGTGGCAGCCTGATTGGCGTCTGGCGCGGCTGGCTCGATGTGCCGCCGCAGTGGAACCCGTGGGCGCCGCTGGACGTGCAGGCGATGCCCAACTGGCTCACGGGCTACAAGTTGATGCGCCTGCGCAGCGATCCGGCCTTGTGCGAGCAGGCATTGGGTAGCTCCGGCCTGCGGGTTTCGCCACAGGCCGACAGCCCCGATGCCAAATGCCCGCTGATCGGCGCCTTGCGCGTGCAGGGCGGCGGGGTGGGGCTCAGCAGCAGCTTTCTCGCCAGTTGCCCGTTGGCCGTGGCGTTTGCGATGTTCGAGCGCCATACGCTGCAACCGGCGGCGCAGCAGGTCTACGGTCAATCGGTGGCTCGGGTCGATCACCTCGGCAGTTTCGCCTGCCGCAACGTCTACAACCGCGAGAACGGCGCCCTGAGTCGCCATGCCAGCGCCGATGCGCTGGACATCGCTGGCTTCCGTCTTGCGGATGGTCGCGCGATCAGCGTGCTCAAGGACTGGCCGAAGCAAAATCAGGACGCGCAGTTTCTACGGCAGGTGCGCGACGGTGCCTGCGAGGCGTTCAGTGTGGTGTTGAGTCCGGATTACAACGCCGCCCATCGCAATCACTTTCATGTCGATGTCGGGCGCTGGAGCGTGTGTCGCTGAGGGATCAGGCGGCGATGCGCAGGTTCTGCTGAACGATCGGGCGCACCCAGCCGTTATCGAAGTCCAGGGCTTTCTGCTGCTCGACGATTTCTTCCGGCGGGAACGGCGGGTACGGCTGCAGCAGATCCAGATCGAATTCGGCAATCGGCAGGTACAGCGGTTTTTTCTGCGGGGCAGGGCCCGGCTCCGGAATCGGCTGACCGTTGTTGATCACGACCGGACGAACCCAGCTGCTGTCGAAATCCTGCTGCTTTTGCTGAGTCTTGATTTCTTCTGGCGGGAACGGAGGGTACGGCTCGGCCAGTGTCATGTCGATTTCGGCGATCGGCAGGAACAGCGGCTCCGGCGGACGCACCTCGGTTTCAACCACATCGCATTCACGCTGGCTGACGATGTGCGCGTGCAGTTCGCTGCCGACGGTCGGTTCTTCAGGGCTTTCCAGATCAACCGGCGGGAAAGTGCCGCAGGCCGGCACCACATCACTCGATTGTTCGGCCAGTGCCTGGGCAAAGAAATCCTGCCACAGGTGGCTGACGCCGCCCAATGCTTGAGTGTTATGACGGCTGAAGTCGCCTGTGGGCGAAAGGTAGCCAATCGATGTGGGAAGAATGCCTGACATTTTTTTCGGTTGACGCTCAGCTCTGGCAAAATGCGCGTTGATTGGGTTATCGGCGGTTTTTGCCGATCCTTAACTTTTTTGAGCGTGTTTTCCATGATTGAGCAACCCGCGGCCTGCCGCATCCATGTCGAGGCCCTCGGCCCGACGTTCGAAGCGCAGGCCGAACAGTGGGCGCAGCGCCTGGATCTGCCGTTGCAGGTGGCTGACGGTGAGTTTGCCCTGCAGGTCGGCGAGCAGGGTTTGCAGCTGCAACAACTGGGACCGGATGCGCCGGGCCCGGTACGGGTCGACTTCGTCGAGGGTGGCGCGGCCCATCGCCGGTTGTACGGCGGTGGCAGCGGACAGATGATCGCCAAGGCGGTAGGCATCGCCCAGGGCGTACGCCCTCGGGTACTGGATGCCACGGCAGGGTTGGGCAAGGATGCGTTCGTGCTGGCCAGTCTCGGTTGCGAGATGAGCCTGATCGAGCGCCAGCCATTGATCGGCGCCTTGCTGGAGGATGGTCTGGCCCGTGCGGCGGAAGACTTCGAGGTGGCGCCGATCGTGGCGCGGATGAAGCTGCTCAAGGGCAACTCCATCGAGGTGATGCGCAATTGGGAGGGCGAGCCGCCGCAGGTGATCTACCTCGACCCGATGTTCCCGCACCGTGAGAAAACCGCGCTGGTGAAGAAGGAAATGCGCCTGTTCCGCCCGCTGGTAGGCGATGATCCGGATGCACCGGCCTTGCTGGAAGCGGCGTTGGCGCTGGCCACACACCGTGTGGTGGTCAAGCGCCCGCGCAAGGCACCTTGCATCGAAGGGCCGAAGCCGAGCCATGCGCTGGATGGCAAATCCAGCCGTTACGACATCTACCCGAAGAAAGCGCTCAAGGCCTGAGCTGTCGCATAAGAAAATCCCACGCATGGCGTGGGATTTTTGTTTTCAGGGTCGATAGGCCCGCATGAACAGCCCGACCACTTCCTGCACATGACTTTCTGCCGCCTCGCCGGTCAGTGGCTCACCGCAGCCGTACAACAGACGGAAATTCCCGGCGCCCTTGATCAGGCAAAAGAAGTGCTCGGCGGCGTTGTGCGGGTTGTCGATGCTCAGCACGCCGGTTTCGTGAATCCGCCGCAGCAAACGTTCCATGCCCTGCACCATGCGCTGAGGGCCGGCCTCGAAGAAGATCAGTGACAGGTTGGGATCCTGACTGCCCAAGGCCATGATCAGACGATGCAGGTTCACCGATTCATCGCTGTTGATCAGGTGGTGAAAGCCTCGCGCAATGTTCAGCAACACATTTTCCACCGCGATGCCGTCCGGCAATTCGAAAAACAGTGGCGGCAATTGCTCCTCGCATTTGGCCACCACGGCGGCGGAGAACAGCGTCTCCTTGTCGTTGAAATGGCTGTAGACCGTCAGCTTCGACACGCCAGCCTCGGCGGCCACCGCGTCCATGCTGGTGTTGGCATAGCCATGACTCAGAAACAGGATTTTCGCCGCCTCGAGAATCGCCTGGCGCTTGGCCGGATCCTTCGGGCGGCCGGGGCCGTTTGGAGCTGAAAGATTGTTCGACATTCTTCGCTTTTAATACTGGACTGGTGAGTTTGCTATTAATAACATACCGGCCAGTATAATTATTCCAAGCCTCCTTAGCGAAAGGTCCTTCACCATGTTCCGCCATGCGTTGTCCTTTGCGGTGCCAGTCAGTCTGGCGTTTTTATTGTCGGCATGTGGCAAGGAAGAGGTGACGCAAGTCAGCGTGCGACCGGCCATGGTGGTGCAGCCAGAGCCTTCGGCGCAGGCGATGGAAAGTTATCCGGGCGAGGTTCGCGCCCGCTACGAACCCGATCTGGCGTTCCGCATCGGCGGCAAAGTCAGCCGACGACTGGTCGAGGAAGGCCAGCGCGTGAAGGCCGACCAACCACTCGCCGAACTCGATCCGCAGGATGTACGCCTGCAACTGGAAGCCACCCGGGCTCAGGTCGCGGCCGCCGAAGCCAACCTGAACCTGGTGCGCGCCGAGCGTGACCGCTACAAGACCTTGATGGAACGGCAGATGGTCAGCCGCTCGGCCTACGACAATGCCGAGAACCTCTACCGCTCCGGCGAAGCCCGCCTCAAACAGATCAAAGCCGAATTCAACGTCTCGACCAATCAGGCCAGTTACGCCGTGCTGCGTGCGCCCCAGGATGGCGTGGTGGCCAAGCGTTCGGTGGAAGTCGGGCAAGTGGTCGCCGCCGGGCAGACCGTTTTTACCCTCGCCACTGATGGCGAGCGGGAAGTGCTGATCAGCCTGCCGGAGCAGAGCTTCGGCCGCTTCAAGGTCGGCCAGCCTGTCTCGGTGGAGCTGTGGACGCAACAGAATCAGCGCTTCGCCGGGCAGATCCGCGAGCTGTCGCCGGCCGCCGATCCGAAATCCCGCACCTTCGCTGCACGCATTTCGTTCACCTCCGGCAAGGTTCCGGCAGAACTGGGCCAGAGCGCGCGGGTCTTCGTGCAGACCGCAGATGTCATCCCGCTGTCGGTGCCGCTCTCGGCGCTGACGGCCGAAAACGGCGCGACCTACGTCTGGGTCGTCAGCGCCAACAACACCCTGAAAAAGACCCCGGTGCGCACCGGCCCTTTCGGTGAGAAAACCGTGCCGGTGCTCGAAGGCCTGAACGCCAGCGACTGGGTGGTCGCCGCTGGCGTGCATGTGCTGCTGGAAGGGCAGCAGGTGCGTCCGGTGGATCGCTCCAATCGCGTGGTCAATCTGGCGGACAAGGAGTAATCCCCGATGGGTTTCAATCTTTCCGCCTGGGCGCTGCGCAATCGCCAGATCGTACTGTTCCTGATGCTTTTGCTGGCGATCGTCGGCGCCTTGTCCTACACCAAGCTCGGCCAGAGTGAAGACCCGCCGTTCACCTTCAAGGCGATGGTTATTCAGACCCGTTGGCCCGGCGCCACGGCTCAGGAAGTCTCGCGTCAGGTTACCGAACGCATCGAAAAGAAACTGATGGAAACCGGCGAGTACGAGCGCATCGTTTCGTTCTCCCGCCCCGGTGAATCCCAGGTCACGTTCATTGCCCGCGACTCGATGCATTCGGTGGAGATCCCGGATCTCTGGTATCAGGTGCGCAAGAAAGTCAGCGACATTCGCCAGACCCTGCCGCCGGGCATTCAGGGGCCGTTTTTCAACGATGAGTTCGGCACCACCTTCGGCAATATCTATGCGCTGACCGGCGACGGTTTCGACTACGCGGTGCTCAAGGATTACGCCGACCGCATCCAGATCCAGCTGCAACGGGTCAAGGACGTGGGCAAGGTTGATCTGCTCGGTTTGCAGGACGAGAAGGTCTGGGTCGAATTGTCCAACGTCAAACTCGCCACACTCGGCTTGCCGCTGGCAGCCGTGCAGCAGGCGCTGGAGGAACAGAACGCTGTGTCCACCGCAGGGTTTTTCGAAACCGGTAGCGAGCGTTTGCAGCTGCGGGTGTCGGGGAATTTTCAGACAGTCGACGAGATCAAGAACTTCCCGATCCGGGTCGGGGATCGTACGTTCCGCATCTCCGATGTCGCTGACGTGCGGCGTGGTTTCAACGATCCTCCGGCACCGCGCATGCGCTTCATGGGCGAAGACGCCATCGGCCTTGCGGTGGCGATGAAGGACGGCGGCGACATTCTGGTGCTGGGCAAGGCCCTGGAAATCGAATTCGCCCGGATCCAGAAAAACCTCCCGGCCGGCATGCAGTTGCGCAAGGTCTCCGATCAGCCCGCAGCTGTGAAAACCGGCGTCGGCGAGTTCGTCCAGGTGCTGGTCGAAGCGCTGGCCATCGTGTTGCTGGTGAGCTTCTTTTCGCTCGGCGTGCGCACCGGCATGGTGGTGGCGCTGACCATTCCGCTGGTGCTGGCGATGACGTTCGCCTGCATGTATTACCTCGGCATCGGCCTGCACAAGATTTCCCTCGGTGCGCTGGTACTGGCGCTGGGTTTGCTGGTGGACGACGCGATAATCGCCGTAGAAATGATGGCGATCAAAATGGAGCAGGGTTTCGACCGGATCAAGGCTGCCAGTTATGCCTGGACCAGCACCGCGTTCCCGATGCTCACCGGTACGCTGATCACCGCGGCAGGCTTCCTGCCGATTGCCACGGCGCAGTCGGGCACAGGCGAATACACCCGCTCGATCTTCCAGGTGGTGACCATCGCCTTGCTCGCATCCTGGGTAGCGGCCGTGGTGTTTGTGCCGTATCTGGGGGAAAAGCTCCTGCCGGATCTGGCGAAGATTCACGCAGCCAAACACGGTACGGCTGACGGCCAGACGGATCCTTACGGAACGCCGTTCTACCAGCGGGTACGGCGTCTGGTGGAGTGGTGCGTACGTCGGCGCAAAACCGTGATCGTGCTCACCGTGCTGCTGTTCGTGGCGTCGGTGGCGTTGTTCCGGTTTGTGCCGCAGCAGTTCTTCCCGGCTTCCGGGCGACTGGAGTTGATGGTCGATCTGAAGCTTGCCGAAGGCGCCTCGCTGGCCAATACCACGGGTGAGGTCAAACGGCTGGAAGCGATGCTCAAGGATCACGCCGGCATCGACAACTATGTCGCTTACGTCGGCACCGGTTCGCCACGTTTCTACCTGCCGCTGGATCAACAACTGCCGGCGGCGAGCTTCGCCCAATTTGTCGTGCTGGCGAAAACCATCGAGGAGCGCGAAGCGCTGCGCACGTGGCTGATCGACACGTTGAACGAGCAGTTCCCGTCCCTGCGCTCGCGGGTCACGCGTCTGGAAAACGGCCCGCCGGTTGGCTATCCGGTGCAGTTCCGCGTCACCGGCGAGCACATTGAGGAAGTGCGTGCACTGGCCCGGAAAGTCGCGGCCAAGGTGCGCGAGAACCCGCATGTGGTGAACGTGCATCTGGACTGGGAAGAGCCGAGCAAGGTCGTGTACCTGAACATCGATCAGGATCGCGCCCGGGCGTTGGGCGTGAGCACGGCGAATCTGGCGAAATTCCTCCAGAGTTCGCTGACCGGTTCCAGCGTCAGCCAGTACCGCGAGGACAACGAACTGATCGAAATCCTCCTGCGCGGCACCGTGCACGAGCGCACCGAGCTGTCGTTGCTGCCGAGTCTGGCGGTGCCGACCGACAACGGTCGCAGCGTCGCGCTGTCGCAGATTGCCACGCTGGAATATGGCTTCGAGGAAGGCATCATCTGGCACCGCAATCGCCTGCCGAACGTGACCGTGCGCGCCGACATCTATGGCAAGGAGCAGCCGGCGACGCTGGTGAAGCAGATCATGCCGACGCTTGATCCGATTCGTGCCGAATTGCCGGACGGCTATTTGCTGGATGTCGGCGGTACGGTGGAGGATTCGGAGCGTGGGCAGAAGTCGGTGAACGCTGGCGTACCAATGTTCATTGTCGTGGTGCTGACGTTGCTGATGGTGCAGTTGCGCAGTTTTTCACGCACGGCGATGGTGTTTCTGACCGCACCGCTGGGGTTGATCGGGGTGACGCTGTTTCTGCTGGTGTTCCGTCAGCCGTTCGGGTTTGTGGCGATGCTCGGGACGATCGCGCTGTCGGGGATGATCATGCGTAACTCGGTGATTCTGGTGGATCAGATCGAGCAGGATATCGCCGCCGGGCTCAAGCCGTGGCAGGCGATAATCGAGGCGACTGTGCGGCGGTTCCGGCCGATTGTGTTGACGGCTTTGGCGGCGGTGTTGGCGATGATTCCGCTTTCTCGCAGTGTGTTTTTTGGGCCGATGGCGGTGGCGATTATGGGGGGGTTGATTGTTGCTACTGCTTTGACGCTTTTGTTTTTGCCGGCGTTGTATGCGGCTTGGTTCAGGGTTCGCAAGGAGTCTTGATTTGGTTTGGTGAGCTTGGCGGCCTTTGGGCCGACCAGGCTCTTGGGGTTTTGGGTGAATATCCGTTTCTGCGGGTGTTGCGGCTGGCGGTTCCGCTCTTACAGCGGCTCACTTTTGCAGACGCCCAAAAGTAAGCAAAACGCTTGGCCCCGGCGTTCGGCCCCTCGCTGGGGCTCGGGGTTCCTTCGTTCCGGGATTCATCCGGGGGCATCGCCTACGGTTTGCTTCGCTGCACCTCCTCTCGATGTGTTCGACTTCGTCGAACGGCGCTACGCGCCTACCCCCGGATAAATCCCTCCACTCAGCCGGCCGAAGGGGCCGGCACGTCAAAAGTGGTACTCGAGCTAACGCTCATCGTGTTGAGTGGGGTGGCTATGCCACATTTTTGGGGAGCACGTTTCAACTGTGGGAGCTAGCTTGCTAGCGATGGGGGCTGGGGGCACCCCATTTCTTTTGGGAGCAAGCAGCTTTGTAGGACCTTGCGCCGTCTCCTACGTTTTTTTCAGACGGCTCCGATATTGAGTCGCTGTGTTGGCGGTGCTGTACTCGAGGCTGTTTTTCAGCCTTGTTTGAGTCAGCGTTGATGAAGAAACCGCCGGTATTGAAGGGTCGGGCAGATCCGGTCTTTGAGTTGTTGATGCGCGCGCCTCACAAGCAGCGTCTGGCGGATTATCTTGCGTTGCTCAAGCCGCTGGATGATCAGGGGCGGTATCTGCCTTTTGAGGATTTGCGGTATCGCTGGGCCAGCGGGCTGGATTCGCGTTTGTGTTGGGCGTTGGTCAAGATGGCGCGGGTCGCTCAGTACATTCATCTTCTGCCTTTGGGGGAACCGGCGCAGTGGGGGAAGTTTGTGCCGACGCCCACCGCGCAGAAGGCACTTTCAGTGGTTGATCGGCAAACTACGACGGCGTCGCTGGAGTACATGACCAGCCAGATAGGCGAGCGGGCGCATTTCAGTTATTTGCTTAACGGTCTGATCGAGGATGAGGCGATCAGCAGCAGTCAGTTGGAGGGCGCCGCGACCACTACCCGTGTTGCCAAGGACATGCTCAAGCAACGGCGTCAGCCGCGTACGCCGGATGAGCGGATGGTCATGGGTAATTACCGGATGATGAATTTCGCCTGGGAAAAACGTTACGAGCCATTGAGCGTGGAGTTGATAGCGTCGATCCATCGAGTCGGTGTCGAAGGCATTGATGACGAGCGGTATGACCCCGGGCTTTTCAGGACCAACGATGAAGTGGTGGTGCAGGATGGCGAAGGGAATACCGTGCACACGCCTCCGCCTGCCGCCGGATTGGGGAGGCGGCTGGATTTGCTCTCGCAGTGGATCAATCAATCACAGGGCTCACCTAGGCAAAAAAACTACCTGCATCCGCTGATCAAGGCGATCACGCTGCACTTTGCCCTGGGTTACGAACATCCGTTTCGCGACGGCAACGGGCGGGTCGCCAGGGCGCTGTTTTACTGGTTCATGTTCAAGCATGATTTTTCGGCCTTCCGTTATATCGCGATCAGTCTTTTACTGCGCAACGCGCCGGTGAAGTACGGGCGGTCGTATTTGCACAGCGAAGCCGATGAGCTCGATCTGACGTACTTCATCGAGTTTCAGTGTTCGGTGATTCTGCGGGCGGTGGAGGGGTTTACCGAGGTGTATCGCAAGAGTGTGGCGTACAGCGAAAACTTCGAGCACTGGCTGACCTGTTCGGGCTTTTTTGATCGGCTGACAGAGCGGCAGCGAGCGATTTATCAGGTGGCCAGAAGTGGGGTGGCGAAGGAGTTCACAGCGGGGAACGTCAAGGAGCACCTTGGTTGTGCCTACAACACAGCGGTGTCGGCGTTGAGCGGGTTGGTTGAGCTGCAGGTTTTCGAGAAGAAGAAAATGGGGCGCGAGTGGGTGTACTTTTTACGTGTATCTGCTGGTGGCGGATTGAACAACGGGAGTGAGACAGCTCACTCCCGTGTCGTGTCGGCTTAGAGCGTACCAAACACTTTTTTCGCCAGACTCGTCGCTGCAGCGGCCGGGTTCTTGCGGATGGTTTCTTCCTGTTTGCCGATCATTTCGAACAGGCCGTTGAGCGCTTGTTCGGTCACGTAGCTTTCGATGTTGGCGCTTTTCGCATCCACCACGCCGAAGGTCGCGGCCTGGCCGGCGAAGGCGTTGTATTTCTGGGCTACGCCGACTTTGTCGGTCGCCTGTTTGACGATGGGCAGGAACTTGGTGCGGATCTGTTCGCGGCTGGATTTGTCCAGGTATTGGGTGGCGGAGTCGTTGCCGCCGCTGAGGATGCCTTTGGCGTCTTCCACGCTCATTTTCTTCACGGCGTCGACGAGGATCGGCTGGGCCTGGGTGACGGCGGTTTCCGCGGCCTTGTTCATGGCGGTTTCCAGTTCGTCGACCTGGGCGCCCATGCCGAAGGCTTTCATCTTGCCGGCGACTTTGCCGAGTTTGCCCGGCAGTTCGATTTTCACGTCCGGGTTGTTGCTGAAGCCGCCCGGGGTGCCGAGTTGTTTGACGGCCAGTTGCGCGCCTTGGGTCAGGGCATCCTTGAGGCCACCGGTGGCGTCGCCTTGCGACAGGTCGCTGAGGGACAGGGCCAGTACGTTGGCGGAGATCATCAGGCCCGCGCACAGGCCGGCGAAGCGAAGGGTAGGGCGGAGCATGGCGGCTTCCTTGTTCGGAGAGGGTTAGCGGGCGGCGTCGACGCGGATCTTCAGCGGCTGCGGATCCTTGCCATCGAGCTGCACGGCATGGTTTTCGGTGGTGATGAACATCAGCTCGCCGTTGACTTCGATGCGTGCGCTGACCGAGTAGCGGTGGCCGGGTTTGACCTGGGCCGGATCGTAGCTCAAGTGGAACGGCAGCGGCACCTGGCCTTTGACCGGGCCTTTCTGTTCGTCGAGTACCACGGCCGGAGCGTCGGCCAGCGAGACGTCCTGCAGGCTCACGCTCAAGGTTGCACTGGGTGGCAGGGCGATGCGTTGCAGGTAGAACACTTCGCCGTCGAGGCTGACCTTGCCGGCCGGTGAGGTCGACTGGCACGCGCTGAGCAGGGTGGCAGCGGCCAGCAGGGAAAGTTTTTTCATCGGAGATCTCCGTATCGACGGCGCCAGAAGAAGCCTGGCGCCTGTAGAAATTTAGTCGCTCTGCACGGGGGCGGCGGGCTGATCGGCTGCATCTTCGCTGCGATGCAGGGCTACCTGACGGATCGACAGGCGAATCTCCGCCGGCAACACCCGTTTGGCCGCGCCTTCGGCGAGTTCGCCGAGCAGTTCGTGGTAGCTCAACTTGCCGGCTTCGTCGCGACGCAACACGTCGAGGTCGAGCATGGTCTGGATGAAGTGGCGGAACAGGCTCTTGTCGAAGAATTCCGGGGCGTTGAGGCCATGCAGGATCGACAGGCGCTGGGCCATCACTGTGCACAGGTCTTCCAGCTCTTCGGCGCTGACAGTGTTCTGGCCTGCGTTGAGCAGCAGGGAAACGGTCATGTAGAAGCGTTGCAGGGTCTGGGCGATGCTCTTCGACAGCAGGGTCAGCAGCACAAAATGCCGCGAGCTCGGTGCCGGGCGCAGGTACACGTCTTTCTCGAAACGCAGCAGGCCTTGTTCGACGAACGCTTCCAGCCACTGATCGATCACCGCATCCAGTTCGTCCAGGGTCCAGCGGATGAACAGTTCCGATTGCAGGTACGGATACAGCGCGCGGGTGTAGCGCAGGATCTGTTCGCGGCTCATGCGCGAAGTGCTCTGGAAGAAACTCGCCAGCAGCGCCGGCAGGGCGAAGATGTGCAGCACGTTGTTGCGGTAGTAGGTCATCAGGACGGCGTTCTGCTCGTCCAGATACAGAATCTTGCCCAGCGCATCGTTCTGCTCGGACAGCAGATCCATGTCCTTCACGTGTTCGATCAGCGCCCGGCCATCGCCTTCCGGCAAGGTGGTATGCGGCGAGTACGGAACCTTGCGCAGCAATGCCAGATACAGATCCAGCACTCGCGCCATGGCGCGATCATCGAGTGCTAGGCGAGTGGTCGACAGCAGCGCCAGCGCCACCAGGTTGACCGGGTTGATCGCTGCGGCTTCGTTGAGATGCTGCGCGACTTTCTCGCCGAGACGGTTGGTGGTTTCGTTGAGCCAGGCCGGCTTGTACTGCGGGCCGAGTTCCTGCTGGCGCCAGTCCGGCTGTTCGCTGTCGAGGAATTCCGCGAGTTTGATCGGCTCGCCGAAGTTCACCGCCACCTGGCCGAAACGCTGCTTGAGCGCGCCGATGACTTTGAAGATGTCGAAGATCGATTCTTTCTTCTTGCTCGCGCCACGCAGTTCACCAAGGTAGGTGCGGCCTTCGAGCACGCGCTCATAACCGATGTACACCGGCACGAACACGATCGGCATCCGCGACGAACGCAGGAAACTGCGCATGGTGATCGCGAGCATCCCGGTTTTCGGTTGCAGCATGCGCCCGGTACGCGAGCGGCCGCCTTCGACGAAGTACTCGACCGGGAAGCCTTTGGTGAACAAGGTGTGCAGGTATTCGTTGAACACCGAGGTGTACAGCGGATTGCCCTTGAACGTGCGGCGCATGAAGAACGCCCCGCCACGGCGCAGCAGGCTGCCGATCACCGGCATGTTCAGGTTGATCCCGGCGGCGATGTGCGGCGGGGTCAGCCCATTGCGAAACAGCAAATACGAAAGCAGCAGGTAGTCGATGTGGCTGCGGTGGCACGGCACGTAGATCACTTCGTGACCCTGGGCGACCTTCTGCACGCCTTCGATGTGGTTGACCTTGATCCCGTCGTAGATCTTGTTCCAGAACCAGCTCAGCACCACTTCCAGAAAACGGATCGCGGTATAGGTGTAATCCGAGGCGATCTCGTTGCCGTAGCGCAGGGCCTGGGCCTTGGCTTTTTCCGGGGAGATGTTTTCGCGCTCGGCTTCGTCAAGGATCGCTTGCTTGACCAGCGGCTGGTTGAGCAGGCCTTTGACCAGGTTACGGCGGTGGGAAATGTCCGGGCCGATCACCGCAGCCTTGAGGTTGCGGAAGTGCACCCGCAGGATTCGCTGGGCCATGCGCACGGTGCGTTCGTGGCCCTTGTTGTGCTCGATCAGTTCCCGCAGGTGGATCGGTGCGGAGAATTGCACGCGGGTCTTGCGCCCCAGAATCATGATGCTCAGCAGGCGACGCAGGCGCCCGGTGACGGCCCAGCTGTCGGCGAACAGCAGTTTCCACGGGCTGTTTTCGCTGTCCGGTGATTGGCCCCAGAACACGCTGACCGGAATGATCTGCGCGTCTTCGGCAGCGTTCTGGCTCAGGGCGCTGACCAGTCGGGTCAGGGTCGGCGGCGCACCGCGTTTGTCCTGGCGGCCGAGCCAGTCCGGATCCGGCGTCAGGTAGAAAAACGCCGCGGGTTCGATCAGCGAACCCACAGACACCGGCAGCACCGGGCGCGGCAGGCCGGCCTTGGTGCACTCGGTGTCGACCACCGCCAGATCAGTCAGCGATGGGTTTTGCAGGACGTAGAACACCGGACGACTGCGGTCGAGGTTGAGGGTGAACGACGACTGGTTGATCGTCTCGGAGCGAACCCAGAGATACAACAGTCGGCGCAAGGTGCCAAACACAAGACGGCGGAACGGGGAACGGGTCATACGGCTTCTGCGTGAGTGGATAAACCGAGCGTTTGCTCGGGCGGTCGATAGTGTGCCGGATTCATGGAAAATCGGCAAAAAAGCGGCGAAGTAATCTCCTGTTGAGAGTTTTGCCGCCTGTCATATACTCGGCGATCTGTCGCCGGGGCCCTTTTATGGACGTCGGACGCAGGCTGACGTTCCTCAAAGGCTTTCCTGCGAAAAGCCTGTTCAATAATAAAAAAGGAGTACGAACAGATGGCAACACGTGAAACCGGCAACGTGAAGTGGTTCAACGACGCCAAGGGCTACGGCTTCATTCAGCGCGAAGACGGGGTGGACGTGTTCGTGCACTACCGCGCGATCCGTGGCGAAGGCCACCGTTCGCTGACCGAGGGTCAGCAGGTTGAATACGCGGTGGTGGAAGGGCAGAAGGGGTTGCAGGCTGAAGACGTTGTAGGCCTGTAATGATCGTTCCCACGCTCTGCGTGGGAATGCCTCAATGGACGCTCTGCGTCCGCTTTGGGACGCGGAGCGTCCCGGGCTGCATTCCCACGTGGACGGTTCGACGCCTCGACGTGGGAACGATCAAGCTCGAAGCTGCTTTTATGCAGTTTTCCAGGTGATTTCTTCTTCGCCATCGGCGCTGATGCGAATCCAGCGATCCGCCGTTTCCTCACCCTCTTCCTCGACCCACGTCCCCGGCGCGCAGCGCACTTCGACGTTCAGCGCGGCAAAGGCTGCGCGGGCGCAGGCGATGTCGTCGTCCCATGGGGTCGCATCGCTTTCCAGGTACAGGCTGTTCCACTTGCCCACGGCTTTCGGCAGCCAGGTCACCGGGATGTTGCCGGCCTTGCACTTGTAAGTCTGACCTTTCTGTACCCAGTCGCTGCACGGGCCGAGGGCGGCGCCCAGCCAGGCGGAAATGGCCTTGTGGTCGACGTCGGCGTCTTTCAGGTAAATCTCGATGTCCGGTTGGCGCATGGATGTCCTCACTGCGGGTCTGAAAAATCCATTCGCGGATTTAGCCGGCCCCGGGTCGTTGCCCGAGACCAAAAGTTATTGAAGAACAAAATAATCGTAGCGCATCGAGACAGTGGTCACGAACGGCTCGGGCTGTTCGATCACCGCCGCGCGGCGCTCGGCACTGGCGCGCCAGCCGTGGGGCGTCATCGCCAGCAGGTTGGCACGATCCTCGGGCTTGTCCAGCGTCAGTTTGAATTCCAGGGTTTCACTGTGCGCCAGCGCCATGCCTTCCGGCACCAGGGCCAGATGCTTGTCGTCGGTGTATTCGCGCACTTCGTCGTACAGTCGTTCGCGCAGTTCCATCAGATGGCCGCTGGTCGGGCCGACTTTCATCAGACCGCCGCCGACGCTGAGCAGACGCTTGGCTTCTTCCCAGTCCAGCGGACTGAAAACACTGGCGAGAAACTGGCAGCTGCCCGAGGCCAATGGCACTCGGGCCATGCTCGCAATCAACCACGTCAGCGAAGGATTGCGTTTGCAGGCGCGTTTGACCGCTTCCTTCGAGATATCCAGCGCGTAACCGTCAGCATCGGGCAAAGCCTCGGCGATCTGCGCGGTGTAGTAACCCTCGCCACAACCGATATCGACCCAGCGGGCCGGCGCATAACCCGCCGCCAGCTCCGCCAGACGCTTGGCCACCGGCGCGTAATGCCCGGCGTTCAGAAAGTCGCGGCGGGCCTCGACCATGGCCTGGTTGTCGCCGGGATCGCGGCTGTTCTTGTGCTGCACCGGCAGCAGGTTCAGATAACCCTGACGCGCGCGGTCAAAGCGGTGGCCGGCGGGGCAGACCACGCCGTTGTCCACCGCGTTCAGCGGTTCACTGCAGATCGGGCACGCGAGCATCAGACGAGCAACTTGATCAGGGTCTGGTAGTAGATTTCGGTCAGCACGTCGAGATCGGCCGCCAGTACGCGCTCGTTGACCTGGTGGATGGTCGCGTTGACCGGGCCCAGCTCAACAACCTGCGTACCCATGGTCGCGATGAAACGACCGTCGGAGGTGCCGCCGCTGGTGGATGCCTTGGTCTCGCGGCCGGTGATGTCCTTGATGCTCGAAGACACCGCGTCGAGCAGCGCACCCGGCTCGGTGAGGAACGGCAGACCGGACAGCGCCCAGTCGATGTGCCAGTCCAGGCCGTGCTTGTCGAGGATGTCGGCGACGCGCTTCTGCAGACCTTCGACCGTCGATTCGGTGGAGAAACGGAAGTTGAACACCGCCACCAGATCGCCCGGAATCACGTTGGTCGCGCCGGTGCCGGAGTTGACGTTGGAAATCTGGAAACTGGTCGGCGGGAAGAAGTCGTTGCCGTGATCCCAATGCTCGGCGGCCAGTTCGGCCAGAGCCGGAGCCGCGAGGTGGATCGGGTTCTTCGCCAGGTGCGGATAGGCCACGTGGCCCTGCACACCGCGCACGGTCAGTTTGGCGCCGAGGGAGCCGCGACGACCGTTCTTCACCACGTCGCCCACCAGCGTGGTGCTCGACGGTTCGCCGACGATGCACCAGTCCAGGCGCTCGTTACGGGCTGCCAGACGCTCGACCACTGCCTTGGTGCCGTGATGCGCCGGACCTTCTTCGTCGCTGGTGATCAGGAACGCAACCTTGCCCTTGTGATCCGGGTAGTCGGCGACAAAACGCTCGGCTGCCACAGTCATCGAGGCCAGGCTGCCTTTCATGTCCGCCGCGCCACGACCGCAAAGCATGCCGTGCTCGTCGATCACCGCGTTGAACGGGTCGATCTGCCAGGCCGTCACCGGGCCGGTCGGCACCACGTCGGTGTGACCGGCGAAGCACAGCACCGGGCCGTCGCCTTTACCGTGAGTCGCCCAGAAGTTATCCACATCTTCGATGCGCATCGGTTCCAGCTGGAAACCGGCATCGCCCAGGCGCTGCATCATCTGCTTCTGGCAATCGGCGTCGACCGGCGTCACGGACGGACGGCGGATCAGGTCGATGGCGAGTTGGAGGGTCGGCGAAAGGTCGGCGTGGGCCGTCATGGAAAACTCCGAAAGCTGGGGGGCAAGGCGCGCAAAATGGCGGTTATCTTAAAGCAAAACGGCGACCATTGGCCGCCGTTTAGTGCATCCGGAAGGATTTAGACCACCGGTGCCGGTTCAGGCGCAGCCGCAGGTTTTGGCAGCGACGACAGGAACGCCATGATCAGCGCCGCCACGTACGGCAGCGACTGTACCAGCAGCATGGCCACCCAGAAGCGCATGTCGTTGCTCGGAATGCCCTGCACCAGGAAGATCCCCAGCGCCGCGCCCCACAACAGCAGCATGATGAACAGCTCTTCCCGGGCCTCGGAAATCGCCACCCAGAAACCATGGTTGTCGGCGTTTTTCGGGGTGCGGAAGAACGGAATGCTGCTGGTGAAGAAGCCGTACAGCACCGCTTTGGCGATGGTGTGCGACAACGCCAGACCGGCCAGGGCCGCGCAGAACGCATCCTTGAGGTTCACGCCCACGGCGCGACGGTAGAGGAAGATGATCTTGCCGACCTTGAACACGAACAGCGCCAACGGCGGGATCGCGAAAATCAGCAGCGGCGGATCGACCCGTTGCGGCACGATGATCATCGCCGCCGACCACAACAGCGCGCCGATGGTGAAGAAGATGTTCATGCCGTCCGCGACCCACGGCAGCCAGCCCGCGAGGAAGTGGTAACGCTGGCCGCGAGTCAGCTCGGTGTCCTTGCCGCGCAGCAGGCTGCGGGTGTGACGCTTGATGATCTGGATCGCACCGTAGGCCCAGCGGAAACGCTGTTTCTTGAAGTCGATGAAGGTGTCCGGCATCAGACCCTTGCCGTAACTGTCGTGGTAGTACGCCGCCGACAGGCCTTTTTCGAATACCCGCAGACCTAGTTCGGCGTCTTCACAGATGCACCAGTCGGCCCAGCCCAGCTCTTCCAGAACCGAGCGACGGGTCATGGTCATGGTGCCGTGCTGGATGATCGCGTCACGGTCGTTGCGGGTGACCATGCCGATGTGGAAGAAGCCTTTGTATTCGGCGTAGCAAAGCTTCTTGAAGGTGCTTTCGTTCTGGTCGCGATAGTCCTGCGGCGACTGCACCACGGCAATTTTCGGGTCGGCGAAGTGCGGCACCATGTGCTTGAGCCAGTTCGGGTGCACGCAGTAGTCCGAGTCGATCACCGCGATCACTTCGGCGTCCTTGGCGGTATGCGGGATCAGGTAGTTCAGCGCACCGCCCTTGAAACCGGCCAGGGGCGAGACGTGGAAGAACTTGAAGCGCGGGCCGAGGGTTTCGCAGTAGTCGCGCACCGGTTCCCAGACCGCCGGGTCTTTGGTGTTGTTGTCGATGATCAGGACTTCGAAGTCCGGATAGTCGAGGTTGGCCAGGGCGTTGAGGGTCTGTTTGACCATCTCCGGCGGCTCGTTGTAGCAGGGCACGTGGATCGAGACTTTCGGGCGGTAGTCCGAATCGCCGACCACCGGCAGGAATTCACGGCGACGCTTGTGAATCCACACCGCTTCGGCCAGTTCGTGGGCCTCGGTCAGCAACACGATGAACACCCCGAGCGCACCGAGCGCCAGCAGGAAACCCACCGTCAGGCTGAACCACGTGCTGTATTGCTGGCTGTAGTCGTAGCCGATCCACACCAGCACCGAACCGCACAGGAACGCGATAAAGGTCAGGAAGGTACGGCCGCGCTGACGCAGGGCCGAGCCGTCGATCATCAGCAGCGTCAGCGACAACAGCGCCAGCACCACCGAACCGATGGCCAGCACGCGCCATTGCGGGATCGCCACCACCGGGCCTTCGAAGTTGAATTTCTGCTGGCGCGCGGCGTTGAACACGCCCCAGTAAGCGCCGACCGAGCCTTCGTCGCTGGCCTTCCATGGCTGGTCGAACGCTTCGATCACGAAGTAGTTGAAGCCCTGGCGGTTGAGTTTGTTGACCAGCGTGCGCAGGTAGATCGCCTGATCTGCCGGCGACGCATCGGCGCCACCGCGCATGCGGCCGTTGCTCGGCCAGCCCACTTCGGACAGCAGCAGCGGCTTTTTCGGGAACATCTTTTTCAGGTCGCGGGCGCGGTCGAAAACGAACTGCCCGGCCTTGTCCACCGGAATGAATTCCCAGTAGGGCAGAACGTGGGCGGCGATCAGGTCGACGTGCTTGGCCAGCTCCGGGTGCTCTTCCCAGACGTGCCATTGTTCGGAGGTGGTCACCGGCACTTTCACGGCCGCACGCACGCGGTCAAGCAGCACGCTGAGTTGTTCGGCGGTGATTTCCTTGCGGAAGATCGCTTCGTTGCCGACGACTACGCGAACCACGCTGCGCGAAGTGTTGGCCAGTTCGATGGCGCGAGTGATTTCCCGCTCGTTGCGCTCCTGGTCGGGGCTGATCCAGATCCCGAGGGTCACGCGAAGGCCGAATTCTTCCGCCAGTTTCGGGATGTCCTGCAGAGAGCCGTCGACCGAGTAGATGCGGATGTTGTCCGTCAGCTTGCTCATGATCTCCAGGTCGCGGCGCATTTCATCGTCGGACGGATACTGATCCTTCTGTGGGAACTGTCCTTGCTGGAATGGTGAATAGGAGAAACCGGAGATCTGCTCCGGCCAGTTCGGCGCGGAGACGGGGCGGTTGATCAGCGCCCAGAAACCGGTGAACAGGGCGGCGATTGCCAGAACCACCACCAGGTTGAGTCCAAATTTACGCGATGACATAGCTGTGTCGGGTTCCAAAGGCTGTGGAACGGAGGGTCGGCTGGTTGACGCCAAGAGGGCGCGCATCCTACACCGGCAGTTCGCCAAGTCCTACAAGAGACAGGGAAATGCCGGACGTTGGGCAATCCAACCCGACTTAAGTTCTTTCGTTTCAGCGTGTAAGACAAATCTTTGTTACGTGCAGCTTTAATTAAAGCAGGCGCGTTCGCCGTTCATAGCGCAAAGATGCTCTTGGCCGCCGACGGCCCTATAATGCGCGCCGGTTTTTAGGGTAATGGTCATGAGTACAGAAGATCCGCGGTTTGCAGGCATCGCCCGTTTGTATGGCATCGAGGGCCTCGAGCGTCTGCGCGCAGCCCATGTGGCGATTGTCGGCGTTGGCGGCGTCGGCTCCTGGGCGGCGGAAGCCATGGCCCGTTGCGGGGTGGGCGAGATTTCGCTGTTCGACCTCGACGACGTCTGCGTCAGCAACGCCAACCGTCAGTTGCATGCGCTGGACAGCACCGTCGGCAAGCCCAAGGTCGAGGTGATGGCCGAGCGTCTGCGCGGGATCAACCCGGACTGCAAGGTGCACGCCGTGGCGGACTTCGTCACCCGCGACACCATGGCCGAATACATCACGCCGAACATCGACTGCGTGATCGACTGCATCGATGCGGTCAACGCCAAGGCCGCGCTGATCGCCTGGTGCAAACGGCGCAAAATCCAGATCATCACCACCGGCGGCGCCGGCGGGCAGATCGATCCGACGCTGATTCAGGTCTGCGACCTCAACCGTACGTTCAATGATCCTTTGGCCTCGAAAGTGCGCTCTACGTTACGCCGCGACTACGGCTTCTCGCGTACCGTGACCCGCCATTACAGCGTGCCGTGCGTGTTCTCCACCGAACAGCTGCGCTATCCGAAACCGGACGGCAGCATTTGCCTGCAGAAGAGTTTTGTCGGCGACGGTGTGAAGCTGGACTGCGCCGGCGGGTTTGGCGCGGTGATGATGGTGACGGCGACGTTCGGCATGGTCGCGGCGACCAAGGCGGTGGACAAGATCGTGGCGGGCGTTCGGCGCCCGGCGGATCGGGTCAAGCCTCAGGCCTGACCAGTGACCGCTCGTTCCCACGCTCTACGTCGCCGATCGTTCCCACGTCGAGGCGTCGAACCGTCTGCGTGGGAATGCCTCATTGGACGCTCTGCGTCCGCTTCGGCATGGGACGCAGAGCGTCCCGGGCTGCATTCCCACGCGGAGCGTGGGAACGATCAGTTCGGGGCGAGTTCACGCATCCGTTGCAGCACGGCATTCAAGCCATTGCTGCGCGATGGCGACAACTGCCGCGACAGCCCAAGCTGATTGAACCAGTCCGGCAGATCAACCAACTGCAACTCGCCAGCGGTCAAACCGTTGACCCGCAACAGCAGCAACGCCACCAACCCGCGAATCATCCGCGCATCGCTGCTCGCCGCAAACTGCCAGTGGCCGTCGCGCAATTCACCGACCAGCCACACCTGGCTTTCACAGCCGTGCACTCGATTGGCCTCGCACTTGTCCGCATCGCTCAACGGCGGCAGACGATCGCCAAACTGCATCAACAATCGCGCCCGCTGTTCCCAGCCGGCGGCGTTCTGAAATGTTTGCAGCGCCTCGGCGGCCTCGACCGGCAGGCTCATCGCAACAACTCCAGCGCCTGATCCAGCGCTTCAAAGAACCGCTCCAGATCCTCGGAATCGTTGTACAGCGCCAGCGACACACGAATAGCCCCGGCCAGTTCGAAACGCTTGAGCATCGGCATCGCACAGTGATGCCCGGCACGTACGGCGATGCCCTGTTCGGTCAGCAAGTGCGCCAGATCGGCGTTATGCACACCCTCCACGACAAAACTCGCCAGCGCCAATTGCGGCTTGCCCAACAGACGAATGCCATTGCGGGCGGCGAGGCCAAGTAACAGGTAATCGTGCAGCGCCGCTTCGTGGGCGGACACTGCGTCCTGATCCAGACCGGCCAGATAGTCGAGGGTCGCACCAAGTCCGATCACACTGGCAATCGGCGGCGTTCCCGCTTCGAAGCCCAGCGGTGCAGGGCGGAAACGGGATTCGTGATAGTTGGCTTCCAGCACCATCTCGCCGCCGAATTGCCACGGGCGCAGTTGTTCGAGCGCTGCGTTGCGCCCGAACAGCACGCCGAGGCCATCGGGGCCGTACAACTTGTGGCTGGAAAACACGTAAAAGTCGCAACCAAGGGCCTGGACGTCATGCCGCCCGTGGACCACACCTTGAGCGCCATCGACCACGGTCAGCGCGTTGTGCGCCTTGGCCATCGCCAGCAGCGCCGGCAATGGTTGCCATGCACCAAGCACGTTGGACAACTGGCTGACCGCCAGCAAGCGAGTGCGCGGGCCAATCAGGTGAACGGCAGCGGCGAGGTCGATCACACCGTCATCGTCCAGCGGCAGGATTATCAGCTTCAAGTCGCGACGTTGTGCCAGTTGCTGCCAAGGCAGCAGGTTGGCGTGATGCTCCAGGGCGCTGATGACAATTTCATCGCCGGGATGGAAAAGATGTTCCAGGCCATAGGCCAGGAGATTCAGCGCACTGGTGGCGCCGTGGGTGAAGATGATCTGCCCGCTGTCACCGGCATTCAGCCACTGGGCAACCTTCAGGCGACTGTCCTCGAACGCCTGCGTGGCGTGGGCACCGGGCAGATGTTGGGCACGATGCACGTTGGCCGCGCCATTGGCGTAGTAATGCGCCAGCGCGTCGAGCAGGGCCTGGGGTTTTTGCGTGGTGGCGGCGTTGTCCAGGTAAGTCTGGTCTTGCCGTTGCAGGGCGGCGATGGCCGGGAAATCGGCGCGCCAGGGGGAGGGAATCATCACGGTTTCAAGCCCTGGTGAAGATGGGCGGGTTAACGCCGAACCCTGTGGGAGCGGGCTTGCCCGCGATGGCGATCTTTCGAACGCCATGGCAAACAGGCCGGCTCCCTCAGGTGAGCTTCTGGCGCTTAGTTGTGAGCGTGCAGTGCTTCGTTCAGTTCGATCGCCGATTTGTGGGTCTTGCATTCCACAGCACCGGTTTCCGAATTGCGACGGAACAGCAGGTCGGTCTGACCAGCCAGTTCACGAGCCTTGACCACTTTGACCAGGTTGTTGTGCTCGTCCAGCAGCGCCACCTTGGTGCCGGCGGTCACGTACAGGCCCGACTCGACGGTGTTGCGGTCGCCCAACGGGATACCGATACCGGCGTTGGCACCGATCAGGCAGCCTTCGCCGACCTTGATCACGATGTTGCCGCCGCCCGACAGGGTGCCCATGGTCGAGCAGCCGCCGCCCAGGTCCGAACCCTTGCCGACGAATACGCCAGCGGAAACGCGGCCTTCGATCATGCCCGGGCCTTCGGTGCCGGCGTTGAAGTTGATGAAACCTTCGTGCATCACGGTGGTGCCTTCGCCCACGTAAGCGCCCAGACGCAGACGCGCCGCGTCAGCGATACGCACGCCGGCCGGTACTACGTAGTCGGTCATTTTCGGGAATTTGTCCACCGAGAACACTTCCAGCAGCTCGCCGCGCAGACGGGCTTCAAGTTGCAGCTCGGCCAGTTCGCTCAGGTCGATCGCGCCCTGGCTGGTCCAGGCCACGTTCGGCAGCAGCGGGAAGATCCCGGCCAGGCTCACGCCGTGCGGCTTGACCAGACGATGGGACAGCAGGTGCAGCTTCAGGTAAGCCTCAGGGGTCGAGGTCAGTTGCGCGTCTTCGGCCAGCAGGGTGGCGACCAGCGGCTTGTGGCTTTCAGCCAGACGGGTCAGCAGCTTGCCTTGTACCGCGTCGATGCCTTTCACGGCTTCAGCCAGTTGGGCGGCTTGGGCGGTGGTGAAGGTGATGGCTTGGTTGCCTTCGGTGTAGCCGAGGATCGGTGCAACAGCGGCAACCAGTTCGGCCGAAGGGTTCAACAGCGGCTGGGCGTAGAACACTTCCAGCCACGCGCCTTGACGGTTTTGGGTGCCGACGCCGAAGGCAATACTGAACAGGGAGTTGGACATGTGAATACCTCTACAAAAAGTGACGGGCTGCTTACTTGAGGGCGGCCGCGTAGATATCTGGCTTGAAGCCAATCAGGGTTCGGTCACCGAGATCGAGCACCGGGCGCTTGATCATCGAGGGTTGAGCGAGCATCAGTTCGATGGCTTTCGACTGGTCGAGATCGGCTTTGCGTTCGTCGTCGAGTTTGCGAAAGGTCGTGCCTGCGCGGTTCAACACCGTTTGCCAGCCATGCTCGTCGCACCATTGGGTCAGGTGCTCACGGTCAATGCCGGCGGTCTTGTAATCGTGGAAGTCATAGCTGACAGCGTGTTCATCGAGCCAGGTGCGCGCCTTTTTCATGGTGTCGCAGGCTTTGATGCCGAAAAGGTGCAACGTTTTGCTTGAAACGGTCAAGGAATTGCCCCCTTTACAGGTGCTGGAAAAAAATGGTGTCGGATTATGCCATGACCAGACGGTTTCGCGGCGCCGAGGTTGCTTTTACGGAGGGGGCCTGCGACATAGGTGCAACGGTCAGCCACAGCCTAAGCGGCTAATATGGCAGTTCAACGCTGTCGATTGTCCGGGATTTCCGCTTTATGCAAACCGCTTATACCGTCCTGATCCTACTGATGCTGGTCAGTGTCTCGCGCCTGGTGGGACGGGTGATTCCGCTGCCGCTGCCACTGGTACAGATCGCCGCCGGCGCCTTGCTGGCCTGGCCGACCCTCGGCCTGCACGTGGTCCTTGATCCCGAACTGTTCCTGTTTCTGTTCCTGCCGCCGCTGCTGTTTTCCGATGGCTGGCGCATGCCCAAGCGCGAATTGTGGCGCCTGCGCGGGCCGGTGCTGACGCTGGCAGTCGGGTTGGTGCTGTTTACCGTGGTCGGCGCGGGTTACTTCATTCATTGGCTGCTGCCGACGATTCCTTTACCGGTGGCCTTTGCGCTGGCGGCGGTGCTGTCGCCGACGGATGCCGTGGCGGTTTCGGCCATCGCGCAAAACCGTTTGCCGACGCCGCTAATGCACATGCTGCAAGGCGAGGCGTTGATGAATGATGCCTCGGGCCTGGTGACATTCAAATTCGCCTTGGTTGCCGCGGTGACCGGTGCGTTTTCCCTGGCCAATGCCAGTCTGACCTTCGTGCTGGTGGCAGTCGGCGGGCTGGCGGTCGGTGTGGCACTGAGCTGGCTGGTGGGCCGGTTGCGCGCCTGGATGATCGCCCGGGGCTGGGACGATCCGGCGACCCACGTGGTGTTCATGTTGCTGCTGCCGTTTGCCGCTTACGTGCTGGCCGAACGGCTTGGCGCGTCGGGCATCCTTTCGGCAGTGGCGGCGGGGATGATGCAGAGCTGGCTCGATCTGCTGCCGCGCCAGACCAGCACGCGTTTGCTCAACCGCAGTGTCTGGTCGTTACTGGAATTCGCCTTCAATGGCCTGATCTTCCTGCTGCTGGGGCTGCAACTGCCGGACATCATCAAGGCGGTGGTTAGCCACGAGAGCTCGTTGTGGCCGACCCTGTTCTATCGCTGTCTCGATGTGGTGGCGATCTTCCTGGCGCTTGTACTGTTGCGTTTCATCTGGGTACAGAGCATCTGGCGCCTGTCGGTATTGCTGCGCCGCCTGCGCGGCAAGGGAGATCTGACGCAAGTGCCGACCGCCCGTTCCTGCTGGCTGCTGACCGTCGGTGGCGTACGCGGTGCGGTGACCCTGGCAGGCGTGATGTCGGTGCCGATGCTGATGGGCAGCGAGGCGTTCCCCGAGCGCGATCTGCTGATCTTCATCGCCGCCGGGGTGATCCTGTTGTCGCTGGTGGCGGCGTGCATTGCGCTGCCGTTGCTGTTGCGCGGCATCGAAAAGAGCCCGGACGACAAACGCCGTCAGGAAGTGCGCGACGCCTGGCGCAAGACGGCGGAAGCAGCGATTCATGCGCTGGAGACCGAAGAGGTCAACCCGCAGGATGCCGCGCAAGCCGCGCTGGCAGCGGAGCTCAAGGCCCGGATCATGTCCGAGTATCGTCATCAACTGGAGGTGTTCAACGATTCGGCCGAAGCCCAGGCGCTGGCGTTCCAGATGGATCTGCTGGAGCGCCGCCTGCGACTCAAGGCGCTGCGCGCGCAACGCCTCGAGTTGTACAGCCTCAGCCGTCAGCACCAGATCGGTGATGATGTGTTGCGTGAAGTGTTGGGCGAGCTCGACTTGAGTGAGGCCAACCTGGGGCAGGTCAAATAGGCAGCGCGTTACCTGGGATAGAGCAATCTCATCAGGCGTTTGTCTTTCTTGCTGATCGTGCGGTTGATCGGCACCTCCCAGTTGCCCACCGTCAAGGTGTTGGCCACGGGGTGGTGCATGATCGACCTGCGGTCGTAGGCGGTGTAGATCGCATCCAGCGTGTCGAAGGAAGCGAACAGGTTTCTGTCGACCTGCTCCTCGGTCAGCGGGTTCATCTCGCGATTTTTGTAGAACTCGTACACCTTCGGTTTATCCCACGGAATTTTTGCCTGTGGGTGTTGGTGTTCATGCAGCGCGCCCAGCGCATGACCGAACTCGTGCATCACGATCACTTCAAAGTCCTGGTGATCCGGCTTTACGCCCAGGTTCATGGTCGGATAGTCCGGATGAATCAGCAGCGCATCGGTGCCGAGCATCGAACTGTTGTCGTTGTTTTTAGTAGCGATGCGGATGTCGCCCAACAGGTCATCGACGAATTCAAACGTGAGATTGATGTACGGCAACCACTGGCTGGCGGCATCGATGATCTTCTTCTTGTGATCGGTATCGGGCGCGTCCATGAAGGCGATTTTCAGTGTGCGGCCGTTAGCCCACAGTTTTGAGTAGTTGACGACGGAGCGCTTGCGGCGAGTGCCGGTCGCGGTGCCGGCATTGGCCGGGTTTTCGTTGATGGCGGCTATATACGCCGCCTGATCGTCGGGCCATTGGTTGAGTTGGCAATCGAGCAGTTCTGTCATTTTCACTTCTTCCATGAAGTCAAAGATCGGTTTTTAGTAAGGCGCAGCGAACGGCGCCGCTCAAGACTAACGTCTGGCGGGCAGGGGCGTGGGGTAGAGAAGAAGGGGAACTGTTACGTGATATTTGACCACCCGTGCCGGATTGCCCGGCACGGGCGTTCAGGCATTACTTGTGGCGCAGGACGAAATCGCGGATGCGCTCGGCAGCTTCGACGCATTCCGCCAGCGGCGCAACCAGCGCCATGCGCACGCGCCCGGCACCCGGATTGACGCCATCGACGTCACGGGACAGGTACGAACCCGGCACCACGGTCACGTGCTCTTCGGCAAACAGATTGCGGCAGAACGCGGCATCGTCGCCTTGCACATTCGGCCACAGGTAGAAGCTGCCATCCGGACGCTGCACATCCATCACCGGGCTGAGGATCGCCAGCACGGCATCGAACTTCTCGCGATACAGCGCTCGGTTGGCGCGCACGTGCACTTCGTCATTCCACGCGGCGACGCTGGCCAGTTGGGTCTGAACCGGCATCGCGCAGCCGTGGTAGGTGCGGTACAGCAGGAAGCCCTTGAGGATGTCGGCATCGCCGGCAACGAAACCGGAGCGCAGGCCCGGCAGGTTCGAACGCTTGGACAGGCTGTGGAACACCACGCAACGCTTGAAGTCCTTGCGACCCAGTTCGGCGCAGGCGCTGAGCAGGCCCGGCGGCGGGGTCTGTTCGTCGAAGTAAAGCTCGCTGTAGCACTCGTCGGCGGCGATCACGAAGTCGTATTCGTCGGCCAGGGCGATCAGCTTTTTCAGCACGTCGACCGGAATCAGCGCACCGGTCGGGTTGCCCGGCGAGCACAGGAACAGGATCTGGCAGCGCTTCCAGATGTCCGGCGATACCGCGTCGAAGTCAGGGTTGAAGCCGTTCTCGTCCAGGCATGGCAGGTAGTGCGGCTTGGCGCCGGCGAGGAACGCTGCGCCTTCGTAGATCTGATAGAACGGGTTCGGACTGACCACCAGCGCGTCGTCGCCACGATTGACCACGGTCTGGGTGAAGGCGAACAGCGCTTCACGGGTGCCGTTGACCGGCAGCACGTTGCGCGCCGGGTCGATCCAGCCGCTCGGCACGTTGAAACGACGTTCGCACCAAGCCGCGATGGCTTCGCGCAGGGCCGGAATGCCGAGGGTGGTCGGGTACACCGACATCTGCTCCAGATTGTTCGCCAGCGCCTCGGCGACAAAGCTTGGCGAGCGATGCTTCGGTTCGCCAATGGACAGCGCGATCGGGCGCTTGTCCGGGTTTGGCGTGACGCTGCCGAGCAGGGCGCGGAGCTTTTCGAACGGGTAGGGCTGAAGCTGGGACAGAGCGTTGTTCATCGGTGCGGGATCTCGTGCAAAGCGATTGAATCCGGGTGCGCAATCAAATACTGATGCGCGACAGTTTGATATCGGGTTCCTGATTGACGCTCAGCTGTTCGACGATGGCATCCTGCAAACGGCTGCACAGCAGCGGGTCGGACAGCGGTTGATTGTGGGCGTCGGTAATGAAGAACACGTCTTCCACCCGCTCGCCCAGGGTGGCGATCTTGGCGTTCTGCAGCGACAGGTCGAACTCGAGGAAAATCCCGCCGACCCGTGCCAGCAGGCCCGGGCGATCCGGCGCGGTGAGCTCCAGCACCGTTACCGGGCGCTGGGCGTCGTTGTGGATCGTCACCTGCGGGGCGAACGCGAAATGCTTGAGCTGGCGCGGCACCCGACGCTGGATGATCGTCGGGTAGTCGGCCGGGTTGCGCAGCGCTTCGGTCAGGCCGTCGCGAATCTGTTTGACCCGGACCGGATTGTCGCCGATCGAGTCGCCATCGGTGTCGAGCACGATGTAGGTGTCGAGGGTGAACTGGCTGCTGGACGTGATGACCCGGGCGTCGTGAATGTTCAGGTTGAGCTGGTCCATCGCCGCCACGGTCACGGCGAAGAAATCGTGCTGGTCCGGCGCATAGATGAAGATCTGCGTGCCGCCCTCGAATTCGCGCTGGGTGGTTTCCTTGATCAGCACCAGCGGGCCGCCGTCGGCCGGTTGCTGAAGGATGGCGTCGGTGTGCCAGGCCACGTCGCCGGCGGTGTGGCGCAGGAAGTAGTCATCGCCCAGTTGCGCCCACAATTGCTCGACGTCATCCGGATCGGTGCCGCCGCGCACCAGAATGTCCAGTGCCGCACTCTGGGTCTGGCGGATCTGCTCTTCGCGATCCACCGGGTTCTCCAGGCCACGGCGCAGGGCGCGCTTGGTCTCGGTGTAGAGCTGGCGCAACAGGCTGGCACGCCACGAGTTCCAGAGAGTCGGGTTGGTCGCGTTGATGTCGGCCACGGTCAGCACGTACAGGTAGTCGAGACGGGTTTCGTCACCGACTGCCTGGGCGAAGTCATGGATCACCTGCGGGTCGGACAAGTCCTTGCGCTGGGCGGTGGTCGACATCACCAGGTGGTTCTGCACCAGCCAGACGATCAGGCGGCTGTCCCACACCGGCAGTTGGTGACGCTGGCAGAACGCCTCGGCATCCACCGCGCCAATCTCCGAGTGATCGCCATGCCGGCCTTTGCCGATGTCGTGGTACAGGCCGGCCATATAAATGAGTTCAGGCTTGGGCAGCTTGGCCATGAGCTTGGCGGCCAGCGGGAATTTCTCCGACACCTGGGTGTACTGCAATTTGCGCAGGTGTTTGATCAGGTTCAGCGTGTGCGCATCGACCGTATAGATGTGGAACAGGTCGTGCTGCATCTGCCCGACGATGAAGCCGAACTCCGGCAGGTAGCGCCCGAGAATGCCGTAGCGGTTCATTCGCCGCAGGTTGCGGTGGATGCCGATCTTGCACTTGAACAGCTCGATGAACAGGCTGGTGTTGCGGATGTCGTTGCGGAAGTTGTCGTCGATCAGGTGGCGGTTTTCCCGCAGCAGACGAATCGTGTCGGCGCGTACACCTTTGATTTCCGGCTGCTGGGCCATCAGCACGAAGATCTCGAGCATGGCAAACGGCGTGCGGCGGAATACGTTGTCGTTGCGAGCTTCGATGTAGCCGTCGTGCAGTTGGAAACGCGAGTTGATCGGCTGCGGCGGTGCTTCGTCTTCCGGGGCGAGGATGACTTCCTCGAAGTGCTGGATGATCAGGTCGCTGAGCTGGGCGATGCTCATCACCACCCGGAAATACTGCTGCATGAAGTTTTCGACGGCCTGTTTTGCGTCGTCGCCTTCAAAACCCAGCAGACCGGCAATTGTGCGCTGGTGATCGAACAGCAGGCGGTCCTCGGAGCGACCGGCGAGCATGTGCAGGGCGTAACGCACCTTCCAGAGAAATTCCTGGGAGGAGGCCAGCAGGGCGTTTTCGCTCTCGACCAGGAATCCTTCGCCAGCCAGGGCGCGCAGGTTCAGGGTGCCGTACTGACGACGGGCCACCCACAGAATCGTCTGGATATCCCGTAGTCCGCCGGGCGAGCCTTTGACGTTGGGTTCCAGGTTGTATTCAGTGTCGTTGTACTTGTGGTGGCGGGCCTTCTGCTCGGCGCGCTTGGCCAGGAAGAAATCCTTGCTTGGCCACATGTGTGCGGTGCTGGTGACATCGAGCATGCGCTGGCGCAGGCGCTCGGGACCACAGATGGTGCGGCTTTCCATCAGGTTGGTGACCACCGTCAGGTCGGCGCGGGCCTCTTCGGCGCATTCGTCGACCGAGCGAACGCTCTGACCGACTTCCAGGCCGATGTCCCACAGCAGCGTCAGAAAACGCTCGATGGAATCGCGGAAGATTTCGTGGTCGGCGCTGTCCAGCAGGATCAGCAGGTCGATGTCGGAGTAGGGGTGCAATTCGCCGCGACCGTAGCCGCCGACCGCGACCAGCGCGATGTCGGCGTCTTCGCTCCAGTCGAACTGGTCCCAGGCCTTTTGCAGAATGTTGTCGACAAACCACGCCCGGTCCTCGATCAGTCGCCGGATGTCGCGACCGGCCCGAAAGCGTGCATCGAGCACTTCGCGGGCCTGGCGGATCGCCTTCTTGAACGCCGCGATGGGACTCGCTTTCAGGGCCAGTTCAGCCTGGAACTGACCGCGGTCGAAGAGTTCGGGATCCACCTGCGGCATCGATTGGCTTTCCTTCTATAGGCTGGGAACGGTGTCTGGGTCAGGCCGAGATGCGCGGGATGGTGTCGTCGCTGCGCAGGGTGAAGATCTCGTAGCCGGTGTCGGTGACAAGCAAAGTGTGTTCCCACTGTGCTGACAGCTTGCGATCCTTGGTGATCGCGGTCCAGCCGTCGCCCAGTACTTTGGTGTCGGCCTTGCCCTGGTTGATCATCGGCTCGATGGTGAAGGTCATGCCGGCCTTCAGTTCCATGCCGGTGCCGGCGCGGCCGTAGTGCAGGATCTGCGGCTCTTCGTGGAACACCTTGCCGATGCCGTGACCGCAGAACTCACGCACCACCGAGAAGCCGTTCTTTTCAGCGTGCTTCTGAATGATTTCGCCGATGTCGCCGAGGCGGCAGCCGGGTTTGACGATCTCGATCGCCTTGTACATGCATTCCTGGGTGACCTGCGACAGGCGCTCGGCCCAGACCGGCACGGTGCCGACGTGGAACATGCGGCTGGTGTCGCCGTGATAGCCGTCCTTGATCACGGTGACGTCGATGTTCAGGGTGTCGCCGTTTTTCAGCGGCTTGTCGTTCGGGATACCGTGGCAGACCACGTGGTTGATCGAGGTGCAGATCGACTTCGGGTAGCCCTTGTAGTTGAGCGGGGCAGGGATGGCCTGCTGCACGTTGACGATATAGTCGTGGCAGATCTGGTTCAGCTCATCGGTGGTCACGCCCGGCTTGACGTGTTCGGCAATCATTTCCAGCACATCGGCGGCCAGTTTGCCGGCGACACGCATGCCAGCGATGTCCTCGGGGGTTTTGAGGGTGACGGTCATACAGACTCTCTCTGCGCTCGGCGGCGCTTGCTGATACGAACAGGGGCGCGGCTGTTGGTTTGGCGGCCCCGAAAAACGCGATTCTAACAGACCAAAGGCGCAAATCCGCGCCTGCGTGCATCGCTTCTCTCTATACAATGCGGTGCATTGCCCCGATTCCAAGGGGCTGGCGCGCATGTCCCTGACGCGATTGCAGATTCCGGGTTCCGTTTGCGTCGTCCCTGTGGTATAAAATGCGCCGCTTTCCGGGGATAGCTCCGGGAGCATTAACCCACACACGTGTCGACACGATGGCCTGGGTGCCTTTGATCCTCGGATCAATGGTTGGTCATTGGGATACGTGGAGGCCCAACCCGACTTATCAAGGAACTGTCATGTCCCAAGTCAACATGCGCGATATGCTGAAGGCCGGTGTGCACTTCGGTCACCAAACCCGTTACTGGAATCCGAAAATGGGTAAATACATTTTCGGCGCGCGTAACAAGATTCACATCATCAACCTTGAAAAAACCCTGCCAATGTTCAACGAAGCTCTGACTTTCGTAGAACGTCTGGCCCAGGGCAAAAACAAGATTCTGTTCGTCGGCACCAAGCGTTCCGCTGGCAAGATCGTTGCTGAAGAAGCAGCACGTTGCGGTTCGCCGTACGTCGATCACCGCTGGTTGGGCGGCATGCTGACCAACTTCAAGACCATCCGTGCTTCCATCAAGCGTCTGCGTGACCTTGAAGTACAAGCCGAAGACGGTACTTTCGCCAAGCTGACCAAGAAAGAAGCGCTGATGCGCACTCGCGATCTTGAGAAGCTGGATCGCTCCCTGGGCGGCATCAAGGACATGGGCGGTCTGCCAGACGCACTGTTCGTGATCGACGTTGACCACGAGCGCATCGCGATCACCGAAGCCAACAAGCTGGGCATCCCGGTCATCGGCGTTGTCGATACCAACAGCAGCCCGGAAGGCGTTGACTACATCATCCCAGGCAACGATGACGCAATCCGCGCTATCCAGCTGTACATGGGTTCGATGGCTGACGCAGTCATCCGCGGTCGCAACAACGTTGCTGGCGGTACTGTAGAATTCGCAGCTGAAGAAACTCAGGCTGCAGCTGAGTAATTGACGCCCTGGCGTTGACTCAGTAAGCAAAAAGGGGGCTTGGCCCCCTTTTTGCCACCTCGAAAACCATTTGTCGGCAGCGCAGCTACAGCATCTGTAACGTGCAGCGGCTACAAGGTGTCTCGGGAAGAATTGAACGCCCGTTCGATCGGGTGGAATGGTTGAAAACCTATCCAAGAGGAATTTGAAAATGGCAGCAATTACTGCAGCGTTGGTCAAAGAACTGCGCGAGCGTACCGGCGAAGGCATGATGGATTGCAAGAAAGCCCTGGAAAAGGCTGGCGGCGACATCGAAAAAGCCATTGATGACATGCGTGCTTCGGGCGCGATCAAGGCTGCCAAGAAAGCTGGCAACGTTGCCGCTGAAGGCGCTATCGCAATCAAGGACGACGGCAAGGCTGCCGTTCTGATCGAAGTCAACTCGCAGACCGACTTCCTGGCTCTGCAGGACGACTTCAAAAACTTCGTTGCTGCCAGCGTTGACAAAGCATTCGCTGACAAGCTGACCGACGCAGCTCCGCTGATCGCTGCTCAAGAAGCCGCTCGCGAAGCACTGGTTGCCAAAGTAGGCGAGAACGTCAACATCCGTCGCCTGGTGCGCGTAGAAGGCGACGTAGTCGGCACCTACCTGCACGGCAACAAGATCGGTGTTGCTGTTGTCCTGAAAGGCGGCGACGTCGAGCTGGCCAAAGACATCGCAATGCACGTTGCTGCAAGCAACCCTGAGTTCCTGCTGCCTTCGCAAGTCTCCGACGAAGCGATCGAGCGTGAAAAAGCTGTGTTCCTGCAGCTGAACGAAGAAAAAATCAAAGGCAAGCCAGAAAACATTGTTGAGAACATGGTCAAAGGCCGTATCAGCAAGTTCCTGGCAGAAGCCAGCCTGGTTGAGCAGGCGTTCGTCAAGAACCCTGAAATCAAAGTTGGCGAGCTGGCCAAGAAAGGCGGCGCTGAAATCGTTTCCTTCACCTATTTCAAAGTAGGCGAAGGCATCGAGAAGCCGGTCGACAACTTCGCTGAAGAAGTTGCTGCCCAGCTGGCTGCCGCCAAGCAATAAGACGGTTTTTCAACTGTCGCCCGAAAGAGGCTGCCCGCTCACGCGCGCAGCCTCTTTTCAGATAGGGTTACCAATTTTTAATTGGTTTCCCCTTGGAACTGACTTACAAAGCCATGTTCCGATGGCGCTGAAGCAGCGCCAAGCTAGAGTGAACGCCAGCTGTAAACAGCTCGCAAAGAATTTTTAAAATACGCCGCAGGAGAGATTCGCAATGGCTCAGCAGGGCAGTGGTTATCAGGCTCGCTATAAACGCATTCTACTCAAGCTTAGCGGCGAGGCCCTGATGGGCTCGGAAGAGTTCGGGATCGATCCTAAGGTGCTGGATCGCATGGCGCTGGAAGTCGGCCAGCTGGTCGGTATCGGCGTCCAGGTCGGTCTGGTGATTGGCGGTGGCAACCTATTCCGCGGTGAAGCGCTGAGCAAGGCCGGTATGGATCGGGTCACGGGTGACCACATGGGCATGCTGGCCACTGTGATGAACGCCCTGGCCATGCGCGACGCGCTGGAACGTGCCAATATCTCGGCGATCGTGATGTCGGCCATCTCCATGGTCGGTGTGACCGATCACTATGACCGTCGCAAGGCCATGCGCCACCTGAACTCCAAGGACGTGGTGATCTTCGCGGCCGGTACCGGCAATCCGTTCTTTACCACGGATTCGGCAGCCTGCCTGCGCGCCATTGAAATCGACGCCGATGTCGTGCTCAAGGCGACCAAGGTCGATGGCGTCTACACCGCTGACCCGTTCAAAGACCCGCATGCCGAGAAGTTCGATCATCTGACTTACGATGAAGTACTGGATCGCAAGCTGGGCGTAATGGATCTGACGGCCATCTGCCTGTGCCGCGATCACAAGATGCCGCTGCGCGTATTTAACATGAACAAGCCCGGCGCCCTGCTGAACATCGTGCATGGTGGCGCAGAAGGGACTTTGATCGAGGAAGGCCAACAATGATCAACGAAATCAAGAAAGACGCCCAAGCGCGTATGCAGAAATCCCTGGAGTCTCTGAACCACGCGTTCGGCCAGATTCGTACCGGCAAGGCTCACCCGAGCATCCTCGGCAGTGTCATGGTGCCTTACTACGGCACTGATACTCCGCTGAGCGGCGTTGCCAACGTCACCGTGAAAGACTCGCGCACCCTGCAGGTCGTGGCGTTCGAGCGCAACATGCTCGCTGCTGTCGACAAGGCAATCCAAAGCGCTGGTCTGAACCTCAACCCGACCAACCTGGGTGAGTTGCTGTTGATCCCTATGCCGGCCCTCACCGAGGAAACGCGTAAAGGCTTCACCAAGCAGGCGCGTAGCGCTGCTGAAGACGCGCGTGTTGCCGTGCGCAATATTCGTCGTGATGCCTTGGGCGAGCTCAAGAAACTGGTCAAGGACAAGGAAATCAGCGAAGACGAAGAGCGTCGTGCCATCGCTGATATCGATAAGCTGACCAAAGAATCCGAGGCCCAGATCACCAAGGCCACGGACGAGAAAGAAAAAGACCTGATGGCCGTATAAGGGTCGAGTTTTAAATGGACAAGACCAAGCAGACTGCGCCGTCCGCGGTGCCGCGCCATGTCGCGATCATCATGGATGGCAATAATCGCTGGGCGAAAAAACGCTTCATGCCGGGTGTCGCCGGGCATAAGGCGGGCGTAGACGCTGTGCGGGCGGTGATCGAGGTGTGTGCCGAGGCCAAGGTCGAGGTGCTCACCCTGTTCGCCTTTTCCAGTGAAAACTGGCAGCGCCCGGCCGATGAGGTCAGCGCCTTGATGGATCTGTTCTTCAAGGCGTTGCGTCGCGAGGCAAAGCGCCTGAATGACAACAACATCAGTCTGCGCATCATCGGTGACCGTACGCGGTTCCATCCGGAGCTTCAGGCCGCCATGCGTGAAGCGGAAGCGATGACCGCCGGTGCCAACCGTTTCATCCTGCAGATCGCCGCCAACTACGGCGGTCAGTGGGACATTGCGCAAGCGGCGCAGCGTCTGGCGCGTGAAGTTCAGGCCGGTCATCTGCGGCCGGAAGACATCACGCCGGATCTGCTGCAGACCTGCCTGGTTACCGGTGATCTGCCGTTGCCCGACTTGTGCATCCGCACCGGCGGCGAGCACCGCATCAGCAATTTCCTCTTGTGGCAGCTGGCTTACGCCGAGCTGTACTTCTCCGACCTGTTCTGGCCGGACTTCAAACACGAAGCCATGCGCAATGCGCTGGCCGATTTCGCTTTGCGCCAGCGCCGCTTCGGTAAAACGAGCGAGCAGGTCGAAGCTGGAGCCCGGGTTTAATGCTTAAACAACGCATCATCACTGCACTGATTCTGCTGCCGATCGCCCTGGGCGGTTTTTTCCTGCTCGAGGGTTCCGGTTTTGCTCTGTTCATCGGGCTGGTCGTAAGTCTGGGCGCCTGGGAATGGGCGCGTCTGGCCGGCTTCACCGCACAGGCATTTCGTGTCGGCTACGCGGCGGTGGTCGCGCTGATGCTGTTCGTCATGTACATCCTGCCGGGGCTGGCGCCTTGGGTGTTGGGTGCTTCGGTGATCTGGTGGGCATTGGCGACCTGGCTGGTGCTGACTTACCCGCGCTCCAGCGAGCATTGGTCCAGCGCCGCCGCCAAGCTGGTGATCGGTCTGTTGATTCTGTTGCCTGCCTGGCAAGGGTTGGTGCAGATCAAGCAGTATCCGCTGGGCAACTGGCTGATCATGGCGGTGATGGTGCTGGTCTGGGGCGCTGATATCGGTGCCTATTTCTCCGGTCGCGCGTTCGGCAAGCGCAAGCTGGCGCCGCAAGTCAGTCCCGGCAAAAGCTGGGAGGGCGTGTATGGCGGTCTGGCGCTGAGCCTGGTCATCACCACCCTGGTCGCGCTGTTCCGTGACTGGACGGTGGCACAACTGTTCAAGGGCTTGATCGGCGCTGCGGTGATCGTCTTCATCTCGGTGGTGGGTGACCTGACCGAAAGCATGTTCAAACGTCAGTCCGGCATCAAGGACAGCAGTAATCTGCTGCCCGGTCATGGTGGTGTACTGGATCGCATCGACAGCCTGACGGCGGCGATCCCGGTCTTCGCGGTGCTGTTGTGGATGGCGGCGTCGTGAGTCGCCCACAGCAGATTACCGTCCTGGGGGCGACCGGTTCGATCGGTCTGAGCACCCTGGATGTCATCGCCCGGCATCCGGAGCGTTATCAGGCTTTTGCCCTGAGCGGTTTTACCCGTCTGAGCGAACTGTTTGCCCTGTGTGTTCGCCATCTCCCGAAATATGCGGTAGTGCCGGAAGCCGGCGCTGCCCGCAGCCTGCAGGATGATTTGCGTGCTGCGGGCCTGTCGACGCAGGTGCTGGTCGGCGAAGAAGGCTTGTGTCAGGTCGCTGCTGCGCCGGAGGTGGATGCTGTCATGGCCGCCATCGTCGGCGCCGCCGGCTTGCGCCCGACTTTGGCGGCAGTTGAGGCGGGCAAGAAGATTCTTCTGGCCAACAAGGAAGCGCTGGTCATGTCCGGCGCCTTGTTCATGCAGGCCGTGCGCAAGAGCGGTTCGGTCCTGTTGCCGATCGATAGCGAGCACAACGCGATTTTCCAGTGCATGCCACAGGACTTTGCTCGCGGGTTGAGCAACGTTGGGGTCCGCCGGATTTTGCTCACGGCCTCTGGTGGCCCTTTCCGGCAGACGCCGATGGCCGAGCTGGCATATGTTTCACCCGATCAGGCGTGTGCGCACCCGAACTGGTCGATGGGTCGCAAGATCTCGGTCGATTCGGCCAGCATGATGAACAAAGGGCTCGAATTGATCGAGGCCTGCTGGTTGTTCGATGCCAAGCCATCGCAAGTCGAGGTGGTGATTCATCCGCAGAGCGTGATTCATTCGCTGGTCGATTACGTGGACGGTTCGGTGCTGGCGCAGTTGGGCAATCCCGACATGCGCACGCCGATTGCCAACGCCCTGGCCTGGCCTGAGCGCATTGACTCGGGCGTGGCGCCGCTGGATCTGTTCGCTGTAGCACGCCTGGATTTCGAAGCACCCGACGAAGAGCGCTTCCCGTGCCTGCGTCTGGCGCGCCAGGCTGCCGAGGCGGGAAACAGCGCCCCGGCCATGCTCAATGCGGCGAATGAAGTGGCGGTCGCCGCGTTTCTCGACGGACGGGTTCGCTACCTGGAAATCGCGAGTATCATCGAGGAAGTCTTGAACCTCGAACCTGTGGTGGCCCTGGACAATCTCGATGCGGTGTTCACCGCTGACGCGACTGCCCGGACATTGGCCGGGCAGTGGTTAAGTCGTCACGGCCGATAGGTCTTGCAACACATGGCTTCACGCGGCACTGGACAGGATTGCGGAGAAAGTAGATGAGCGCGCTCTATATGATTGCCGGCACCCTGATCGCTTTGGGTGTGCTGGTCACCTTTCACGAATTCGGCCATTTCTGGGTCGCGCGTCGCTGTGGCGTGAAGGTTCTGCGTTTCTCCGTGGGCTTCGGCATGCCGCTGCTGCGCTGGCACGATAAGCAGGGCACGGAGTTCGTGGTCGCGGCCATTCCGCTGGGTGGCTACGTCAAGATGCTCGACGAGCGCGAGGGCGAAGTACCGGCCGATCAGCTTCATCAATCATTCAATCGCAAGTCCGTTCGTCAACGCATCGCGATCGTCGCCGCCGGTCCTGTGGCCAACTTTCTGCTTGCGCTGGTGTTCTTCTGGGTGCTGGCCATGCTCGGCAGCGAGCAGATTCGCCCGGTCATCGGTTCGGTGGAGTCCGGCAGCATCGCTGCAACGGCCGGACTGAGCGCCGGTCAGGAAATCGTCGCGATCGACGGTGAGCCGACCTCGGGCTGGGCGGCAGTCAACCTGCAACTGGTGCGACGTCTCGGGGAAAGCGGTTCCTTGCAGGTGCTGGTGCGCGAGCAGGGCTCTACGGCTGATACGCCTCGTGAACTGGCACTCGATAAATGGCTCAAGGGGGCTGACGAGCCGGATCCGATTCGCTCTCTCGGCATTCGCCCTTGGCGTCCGGCATTGCCGCCAGTGCTGGCCGAACTCGACCCGAAAGGTCCGGCCCAGGCAGCCGGGCTGAAAACCGGCGATCGTCTGCTGACGCTCGATGGCAAGGCGCTGGATGACTGGCAGCAGGTGGTCGACACCGTTCGTACGCGTCCTGATACCAAAATCGTGCTGCGCGTCGAGCGCGACGGTGTTCCAATCGACGTCCCTGTCACACTGGCCGCGCGGGGCGAGAAGAAGTCACCAAGCGGTTACCTGGGGGCGGGCGTGAAGGCTGTCGACTGGCCGCCGGAGATGATCCGCGAGGTCAGCTACGGGCCTTTGGCAGCAATTGGCGAGGGTGCCCGTCGTACCTGGACCATGAGCGTCCTGACGCTGGATTCACTGAAGAAAATGCTCTTCGGCGAGCTCTCGGTAAAAAACTTGAGTGGACCGATAACCATTGCTAAAGTGGCGGGCGCTTCTGCCCAGTCGGGCGTCGCTGATTTCCTGAATTTCCTTGCTTATCTGAGTATTAGCCTGGGGGTTCTGAATTTGCTGCCCATTCCTGTACTGGATGGGGGGCATTTGTTGTTTTATCTGATCGAGTGGGCGCGTGGTCGTCCCTTGTCGGATCGGGTGCAAGGTTGGGGGATACAGATCGGTATCAGTTTGGTGGTCGGGGTGATGTTGCTTGCTCTGGTCAACGATCTGGGTCGACTGTAACGCTTCGCTGAATTGCGAATCTGCCGCATTTTGCGGCAGTTTGTTTATTGCCAGTTGGAATAAGAAAGGACTTCATGAAACGTCTGCTGCTAACTGCGGTTCTCACCGTATTGATGATCGCCGAAGTTCACGCCGAGTCCTTCACTATCTCTGATATTCGCGTCAATGGCCTCCAGCGGGTCTCCGCGGGTAGCGTCTTTGGTGCCTTGCCGTTGAACGTCGGCGAGCAGGCGGATGATCGTCGCCTGGTGGAATCCACTCGTGCGTTGTTCAAAACCGGTTTCTTTCAAGATATCCAGCTGGGCCGCGAAGGCAACGTTCTGGTGATCACCGTCGTCGAACGTCCCTCGGTCGCCAGCATCGAGATTGAAGGCAACAAGGCGATCTCCACCGAAGACCTGATGAAAGGCCTCAAGCAATCCGGTCTGGCCGAAGGCGAGATCTTCCAGCGCGCGACCCTCGAAGGCGTGCGTAACGAGCTGCAACGTCAATACGTTGCACAAGGTCGTTACTCGGCTACCGTCGATACCGAAGTGGTCTCGCAGCCGCGCAACCGTGTCGGCCTGAAAGTGAAGATCAATGAAGGCACCGTTGCTGCCATTCAGCACATCAACGTGGTGGGCAACACGGTTTTCCCCGAAGAAGACCTGACCGACCTGTTCGAACTGAAAACCACCAACTGGCTGTCGTTCTTCAAGAACGATGACAAGTACGCCCGTGAAAAACTGTCCGGTGACCTGGAGCGTCTGCGTTCCTACTACCTGGACCGCGGCTATATCAACATGGATATCGCTTCGACCCAGGTGTCCATCACCCCGGACAAGAAGCACGTCTACATCACCGTCAACGTCAACGAAGGCGAGAAGTACACCGTTCGTGACGTCAAACTCAGCGGTGACCTGAAGGTTCCTGAAGACCAGGTCAAGTCGCTGTTGCTGGTGCAGAAAGGCCAGGTGTTCTCGCGCAAGCTGATGACCACCACCTCCGAACTGATCACCCGTCGTCTGGGTAACGAGGGTTACACCTTCGCCAACGTCAACGGCGTACCGCAACCGCACGACGAAGATCACACCGTCGATATCCTGTTTGCTGTCGATCCAGGCAAGCGTGCCTACGTCAATCGCATCAATTTCCGTGGCAACACCAAGTCCGAGGACGAAGTGCTGCGTCGTGAAATGCGTCAAATGGAAGGTGGCTGGGCTTCGACCTACCTGATCGACCAGTCCAAGACCCGTCTGGAGCGTCTGGGCTTCTTTAAAGAAGTCAACGTCGAAACCCCGGCCGTGCCAGGTGTCGACGACCAGGTTGACGTGAACTACAGCGTTGAAGAGCAGGCTTCCGGTTCGATCACCGCCAGCGTCGGTTTCGCCCAGAGCGCCGGTCTGATCCTCGGTGGTTCGATCACCCAGAACAACTTCCTCGGTACCGGTAACCGCGTCAGCGTCGGCCTGACCCGCAGCGAATACCAGAGCCGCTACAACTTCGGCTACGTTGACCCCTACTGGACCGCCGATGGCGTGAGCCTGGGTTACAACGCGTTCTACCGTACCACCGACTACAAAGATCTCGACGTCGATGTGGCGAGCTATGCGGTAGACAGCCTGGGCGCCGGCGTGAACGTGGGCTACCCGATCAGCGAGACTTCGCGTCTGACCTTTGGTCTGTCCGTTCAACAGGACGAGATCAAGACCGGTACCTACACCGTTGACGAGATTTTCGACTTCGTTAACAGGGAAGGCGACAAGTACCTGAACTTCAAGGCCTCGGCCGGCTGGTCCGAGTCCACCTTGAACAAGGGTGTACTGCCGACCCGTGGTCGCTCCCAGAGCCTGACGCTGGAAACTACCGTTCCAGGCAGCGATCTGTCGTTCTTCAAGCTCGATTACCGTGGTCAGCTGTTCCAGCCGATCACCGATAACTACACTCTGCGCCTGCACACTGAACTGGGCTATGGCGACGGTTACGGTTCGACCGACGGCTTGCCGTTCTATGAAAACTACTATGCTGGTGGTTTCAACTCGGTGCGTGGCTTCAAGGACAGCACCCTTGGCCCGCGAAGCACGCCAAGTACGGGGAGTAACCCGGGCACGGCGAGAGACCCGGACCAGGATCCGCTGCCGTTCGGTGGTAACGTCCTGATCCAGGGCGGTGTCGAGGTTCTGTTCCCGCTCCCGTTCGTCAAGGATCAGCGTTCGCTGCGTACTTCGGTATTCTGGGATGTCGGTAACGTGTTCGACTCCAAGTGTTCCGATACTACGAACGCCAACGGTACGAAGTCGAATACCCAATGCAACGACATCAGTCTTAGCAACATGGCCAGCTCCGTCGGTGTCGGCGTGACCTGGGTCACCGCACTGGGTCCGCTGAGTTTTGCACTGGCGATGCCGATCAAGAAACCGGATGACGCTGAAACTCAAGTGTTCCAATTCTCCCTCGGTCAGACGTTCTAAGCGTTTGACCCAAGATAACGACAATGGATTTTGTAGGAGTGCATCGTGCGTAAGTTGACTCAATTGGTTCTCCTGGCCTCCGTACTGGTGGCAGGCCCGGCATTTGCCGACATGAAAATCGCCGTTCTGAACTATCAGATGGCGCTGCTGGAATCCGACGCGGCCAAGAAGTACGCCGTGGATGCCGAGAAGAAATTCGGCCCTCAACTGACCAAGCTCAAGACCCTGGAAAGCAGCGCCAAGGGCATTCAGGATCGCCTGATGGCCGGTGGCGACAAGATGCAGCAAGGCGAGCGCGAGCGTCTGGAGCTTGAGTTCAAGCAAAAGGCTCGTGACTTCCAGTTCCAGTCCAAGGAACTGAACGAAGCCAAGGCCGTTGCCGACCGCGAAATGCTCAAGCAACTGAAGCCGAAGCTGGATAGCGCAGTGGAAGAAGTCATCAAGAAAGGTGGTTTTGACCTGGTGTTCGAGCGTGGCGCAGTGATCGATGTCAAACCTCAGTACGACATCACGCGCCAGGTTATCGAGCGCATGAATCAGCTGAAGTAACCCATGACCGTGACTATCAAGCTCGGCCAGTTGGCCGAGTTCCTCGGCGCCACCCTGAGTGGCGACCCCGAGAAGCAAATCACTGGGCTAGCCACCTTGCAGGAGGCTGGCCCAGCTCAGTTGAGCTTTCTGGCAAACCCCCAATACCGTAAATACCTGGCAGGCTCGCAAGCCGCAGCCCTGTTGCTCAAGGCTGCCGACGCGGAAGGTTATGCCGGTGATGCGTTGGTGGTGCCGGATCCTTACCTGGCTTACGCGCGCATTTCCCATCTGTTCGATCCAAAGCCCAAGGCAACTGCCGGCGTTCATCCAACAGCGGTGATTGCCGAGGATGCTGTGGTTGATCCGAGTGCCAGTGTCGGTCCCTTCGTGGTGATCGAAGCCGGGGCTCGAATCGGTGCAGGCGTGACACTCGGCGCGCATTGCGTTGTCGGTGCCCGCAGCGAAATCGGCGAGGGCGGCTGGCTGGCCCCGCGGGTCACGCTGTATCACGATGTGCGGATCGGCAAGCGTGTGGTGATCCAGTCCGGTGCTGTGCTCGGCGGTGAAGGCTTCGGCTTTGCCAACGAGAAGGGCATCTGGCAAAAGATCGCCCAGATCGGTGGCGTGACCATCGGCGACGATGTGGAGATCGGCGTGAATACCGCCATCGACCGCGGTGCGTTGGCCGATACCGTGATCGGCAATGGCGTGAAGCTCGACAACCAGATTCAGATCGCCCACAACGTGCAGGTCGGTGACCACACCGCCATGGCGGCGTGCGTGGGGATTTCCGGCAGCACCAAAATCGGCAAGCACTGCATGCTCGCCGGCGGTGTTGGCCTGGTAGGGCACATCGATATTTGCGACAACGTATTCCTGACCGGGATGACCATGGTGACCCACTCGATTACCGAGCCGGGTGCCTATTCTTCCGGTACAGCTATGCAACCTGCGGCCGAATGGCGCAAAAGCGCGGCCCGTATTCGTCAGCTCGATGACATCGCGCGACGTTTGAAACAGCTGGAAAAGCGGTCCGGGGAAGTGACCCCCGACGGTAATGCTTCATCTGAAGGCTGATACCATTTCCATATCAAGTGTGCACAGCCTCTGGACTGCCTCCTTGATTTGCTAGAGGAGTGCGCGTCAGTCGCGCTCCCAATCTTTACATAGGCTTCCCCCCGAAATGATGGACATCAACGAGATTCGCGAATACCTGCCTCACCGTTACCCGTTCCTGCTGGTGGACCGGGTAGTGGAGCTGGATACGGAAGGCAAGCGCATTCGCGCCTACAAGAATGTCAGCATCAATGAACCGTTCTTCAATGGTCACTTCCCTGCGCACCCGATCATGCCGGGCGTGCTGATCATCGAAGCCATGGCTCAGGCTGCCGGGATCCTCGGTTTCAAGATGCTTGACGTGAAACCGGCCGACGGCACCCTTTACTACTTCGTCGGTTCCGACAAGCTGCGCTTCCGCCAGCCGGTGCTGCCGGGTGATCAGTTGATCCTTGAAGCCAAGTTCATCAGCTGCAAGCGTCAGATCTGGAAGTTCGAATGCCAGGCTTCGGTCGATGGCAAACCGGTCTGCTCGGCTGAAATCATTTGTGCGGAACGCAAGCTATGAGTTTGATTGACCCTCGCGCAATCATCGATCCGTCGGCCGTCCTGGCTGATGGCGTCGAGGTCGGCCCGTGGTCGATCATCGGTGCAGGTGTGGAAATCGGCGAGGGAACGGTCATCGGGCCACACGTGATCCTCAAAGGTCCGACCCGTATCGGCAGGCACAATCGCATCTACCAGTTTTCCTCTGTAGGCGAAGACACGCCGGACCTGAAATACAAGGGCGAAGAAACGCGCCTGGTGATCGGTGACCATAATGTCATCCGTGAAGGCGTGACGATTCACCGTGGCACCGTGCAGGATCGTTCCGAAACGACCTTGGGTGATCACAACCTGATCATGGCCTATGCCCACATCGGACATGACAGCGTCATCGGCAACCACTGCATCCTGGTCAACAACACCGCGTTGGCCGGCCATGTGCACGTTGATGACTGGGCGATCCTGTCCGGTTTCACCCTGGTGCATCAGTATTGCCACATTGGCGCCCACAGCTTTTCCGGCATGGGCACGGCCATCGGCAAGGACGTTCCGGCGTTCGTCACTGTATTTGGCAACCCGGCCGAAGCGCGCAGCATGAACTTCGAGGGCATGCGCCGTCGCGGTTTCAGCGAAGACGCCATTCACGCCCTGCGCCGTGCATACAAAACGGTGTATCGCCAAGGACTGACCGTCGAGCAGGCGCTGGCCGAACTCGCCGAACCGTCCGCCCAGTTCCCGGAAGTCGCGGTGTTCCGTGACTCCATTCAGTCGTCGTCTCGCGGCATCACCCGCTGATCATGGCCAATCTTCGTATTGCGCTGGTGGCGGGGGAGGCTTCCGGTGACATTCTGGGCGCCGGTCTCATGCGTGCGCTCAAGGCACAGCATCCCGCGGTGGAGTTCATCGGTGTCGGCGGTCCGCTGATGCAGGCCGAAGGCCTGACTTCCTATTTTCCGATGGAGCGTCTGTCGGTCATGGGGCTGGTGGAGGTCCTGGGGCGGTTGCGTGAGCTGCTCAAGCGCCGCAAGGACCTGATTGCTACCCTGATTGCCGAGAAGCCAGACGTATTCATCGGTATCGACGCGCCGGACTTCAACCTCAATATCGAACTCAAGCTACGTCAGGCCGGAATCAAGACCGTGCATTACGTCAGCCCGTCGGTGTGGGCGTGGCGGCAGAAGCGGGTCCTGAAGATCCGCGAAGGCTGCGACCTGATGCTTACGCTGCTGCCGTTCGAAGCCAGATTCTACGAAGAGAAGGGCGTACCGGTGCGGTTCGTCGGCCATACGCTGGCCGACACCATTCCGCTGGAGGCTGATCGCTCTGCTGCGCGCGCCGAACTCGGTCTGCCGGATGGTCCGCTGGTGGCTTTGATGCCCGGCAGCCGGGGCGGTGAAGTCAGTCGTCTGGGGGCGCTGTTCCTCGATACTGCCCAGCGCGTGCGGGCCATGCGCCCAGGCGTGCGTTTCGTCATACCGTGCGCCAACCCCGAGCGTCGTGCCCAGCTCGAAGAGCTGCTGGCCGGCCGCGACCTGCCGGTGACCCTGCTCGATGGCAAATCCCATCTGGCGCTGGCGGCGTGCAATGCGGTCCTGATCGCGTCGGGTACGGCAACCCTTGAAGCGCTGTTGTACAAGCGCCCGATGGTCGTGGCCTACCGTCTTGCTCCGCTGACGTTCTGGATTCTCAAACGCATGGTCAAGAGCCCGTACGTGTCCCTGCCGAACCTGTTGGCCCAGCGATTGCTGGTCCCGGAATTGTTGCAGGATGATGCCACGGTCGAGGCGCTTGCCCAGACCCTGTCGCCGTTGATCGACGGTGGCGAAGAGCAGACCCGCGGCTTCGACGAGATCCACCGCACCCTGCGCCTGGACGCTTCCAATCAGGCGGCTGACGCCGTTCTGAACCTGATCGGGCAAACACGATGAGCAAGACAAGCATGCAGATGGGCCTGGATTTCACCTTGGTCGCCGAAGTCGAAGAGCTGGTCGCCGGCGTCGATGAAGTCGGTCGCGGCCCGTTGTGCGGCGCGGTCGTTACGGCAGCGGTGATCCTCGATCCGAACCGTCCGATTCTCGGCCTCAACGATTCGAAGAAACTTACCGAAGCCAAGCGCGAAAAGCTCTACGACGAAATCTGCGAGAAGGCGCTGAGCTGGTGCATCGCCCGCGCCGAAGTCGAAGAAATCGACGAACTGAACATCCTTCACGCCACCATGCTGGCGATGCAGCGCGCGGTCGCTGGCCTGCATATCCAGCCGAAACTGGCAATGATCGACGGCAACCGCTGCCCGAAACTGCCGATGCGTTCCGAAGCGGTGGTGCAGGGCGACGGCAAGGTACCGGCAATTGCAGCAGCGTCGATTCTGGCCAAGGTCAGCCGTGACCGCGAGATGGCAGCGTTTGAGTTGATCTACCCGGGTTACGGCATCGGCGGCCACAAAGGCTACCCGACGCCCGTTCATCTGGAAGCATTGGCGCGCCTCGGACCGACGCCGATTCACCGGCGTTCTTTTGCCCCGGTTCGGCAGGCTTATGAAGCACTGGAAGGTCTCGCGCAGGTTTAGCGGCGAGGCTGATGTTTTGTTCGGGGCCCGGTACAATCCGGGCCTTGTTGTCTCTATGTAACTGGACAGGATCACTATGCCGGCTTCATTCGTTCATCTACGCCTGCACACTGAATACTCCCTGGTCGACGGGCTGGTGCGGATCAAACCGCTGGTCAAGGCCCTGACCGGCATGGGCATGCCGGCCGTTGCGGTGACCGACCAGAACAACATGTGTTCGCTGGTCAAATTCTATAAAAACGCCATGGGTGCCGGGATCAAGCCGATCTGCGGCGCCGACCTGTGGCTGTCGAACAAGGACCCGGACGGGCCGCTGAGCCGGATCAGCCTGCTGGTCATGAATGCCCAGGGCTATCGCAACCTGACCGAGCTGATTTCCCGTGGCTTCATCGACGGTCAGCGTAACGGCATGGTCATCATCGAGCGCGAGTGGGTCGCCGAGGCCAACGAAGGCCTGATCATGCTGTCCGCCGCGAAAGAAGGCGAGATCGGTATGGCCATGATCGGCGGCAACCCCGCCGAAGCCGAGGCGCTGGCCCGCGAATGGATGGCGGTGTTCCCGGATCGTTTCTATCTGGAAATTCAGCGTACCAACCGTCCGAACGACGAAGAACAGTTGCACGGTGCCGTGGCCCTTGCCGACAAGCTCGGCGCGCCGTTGGTAGCTACGAACGACGTACGCTTCATCAAGCAGGAAGACTTCGCCGCCCACGAAACCCGTGTCTGCATCGGTGAGGGCCGGGCCCTCGACGACCCACGGCGATCCAAGAACTACAGCGACCAGCAGTACCTGAAAAGCGCCGAGGAAATGGCCGAGCTGTTCAGCGACCTGCCCGATGCGATCGAGAACACCGTCGAGATCGCCAAGCGCTGCAACATCGACGTGAAGCTGGGCAAGCACTTCCTGCCCGACTATCCAATTCCCGATGGCATGACCATTGACGAATATTTCCGCAAGGTCTCGTTCGATGGTCTGGAAGAGCGCCTCAGCGTGCTGCTGCCCAAGGACACCACCGAGGACTACGAGGCCAAGCGTCAGGTCTACGTCGACCGGCTGAATTTCGAGCTGGATATCATCATCCAGATGGGGTTCCCCGGTTACTTCCTGATCGTGATGGACTTTATCCAGTGGGCCAAGAACAACGGTGTTCCGGTGGGCCCAGGCCGGGGGTCGGGTGCCGGATCGCTGGTGGCCTATGTACAGAAGATCACCGACCTCGACCCGCTGGAATATGACCTGCTGTTCGAACGTTTCCTCAACCCGGAACGGGTATCGATGCCCGACTTCGACGTCGACTTCTGCATGGACGGTCGCGACCGGGTGATCGACTACGTGGCCGAAAAGTACGGCCGCAACGCGGTGAGCCAGATCATCACCTTCGGTTCCATGGCGGCGAAGGCTGTGGTGCGGGACGTGGCGCGGGCCCAGGGCAAGTCGTTCGGCCTGGCGGATCGCCTGTCGAAGATGATTCCGTTCGAAGTCGGCATGACCCTTGAAAAAGCCTACGAGCAGGAAGAAATCCTGCGCGACTTCATCAAGGTCGATGAGGAAGCGGCGGAAATCTGGGAGATGGCGCGCAAGCTCGAAGGCGTGGTGCGTAACGTCGGTAAACACGCCGGTGGTGTGGTGATCGCGCCGACCAAGCTGACCGACTTCTCGCCGATCTATTGCGACGAGGCCGGCGACGGTCTGGTGACCCAGTTCGACAAGGACGACGTCGAGGCGGCCGGTCTGGTGAAGTTCGACTTCCTCGGCCTGCGGACCCTGACGATCATCGACTGGGCGCTGAAAACCATCAACCGCGACCGCGCCAAGGTCAACGAGCCGCCGCTGGACATCGCGTTCATCCCGCTGGATGACAAGCCGACCTATCAGCTGCTGCAAAAAGCTGAAACCACGGCGGTGTTCCAGCTTGAATCCCGCGGCATGAAAGAGCTGATCAAAAAGCTAAAGCCCGACTGCCTCGAAGACTTGATCGCACTGGTGGCCCTGTTCCGTCCGGGCCCGCTGCAGTCCGGCATGGTGGATGACTTCATCAACCGTAAGCACGGTCGCGCAGAACTTGCTTATCCGCACCCGGATTACCAATACGAAGGTTTGCAGCCGGTATTGGCGCCGACCTACGGCATCATCCTGTATCAGGAACAGGTGATGCAGATCGCCCAGGTCATGGCCGGTTATACCCTCGGTGGCGCGGACATGCTGCGTCGGGCGATGGGTAAGAAGAAGCCCGAGGAAATGGCCAAGCAGCGCGGCGGTTTCATTGAGGGTTGTGCGTCGAACAATATCGACGCGGATCTGGCCGGTAACATTTTCGACCTGGTGGAAAAATTCGCCGGTTACGGCTTCAACAAATCCCACTCCGCCGCCTACGGCCTGGTGTCGTACCAGACTGCCTGGCTGAAGGCTCACTACCCGGCGCCGTTCATGGCCGCGGTACTGTCGGCGGACATGCACAACACCGACAAGGTCGTGACCTTGATCGAGGAAGTGCGCACGATGAAGCTGCGCCTCGACGCGCCGGACGTGAACACCTCTGAGTTCAAGTTTACGGTGAACGACGAAGGCCGCATCGTTTACGGCCTGGGCGCGATCAAAGGGGTCGGCGAAGGCCCGGTGGAAGCGATCACCGAAGCCCGTCAGGCCGGTCCGTTCAAGGATTTGTTCGACTTCTGCGCCCGGGTCGACCTCAAGCGCATCAACAAGCGCACGCTGGACGGTCTGATCCGCAGCGGCGCGCTGGATCGCCTCGGCCCGTACTTCCACGACGAGCAGAAGGCGTATCAGGCCAACATTGACCGCAACCGCGCCGTGCTGCTGGCGGCGATGGAAGAGGCGATCAAGTCGGCCGAGCAGACCGCGCGGACCCGTGACAGCGGCCACGCCGACCTGTTTGGCGGGCTGTTCGTCGAGGAAGACGCGGACGTATACGCGATCCACCGCAAGGCGAAGGAGCTGACGCTCAAGGAGCGCCTCAAGGGTGAAAAAGACACCCTGGGCCTGTACCTGACCGGTCACCCGATTGACGAGTACGAAGGTGAGATCCGCCGTTTCGCCCGTCAGCGCATCATCGACCTGAAACCGGCCCGGGATACCCAGACCGTGGCGGGGATGATTATTGCCCTGCGGGTGATGAAGAACAAAAAGGGCGACAAGATGGGGTTCATCACCCTCGATGATCGCTCCGGACGGATCGAGGCGTCGCTGTTCGCCGATGCGTTCCACTCCGCGCAATCGCTGCTTCAGACCGATGCGATGGTGGTGGTCGAAGGCGAGGTCAGCAACGATGACTTCTCCGGCGGCCTGCGGCTGCGGGTCAAGCGGGTGATGAGCATGGAAGATGCGCGCACCAACCTGGCCGAGAGTCTGCGCCTGAAGTTGCAAACCCAGGACCTGAAAGGCGATCAGCTACGCTGGTTGGGTGATTTGCTCAAGCGTCATCGCGGGGCGTGCCCGATCACCATGGAGTACACCAGTCCCGATGCGAAGACCTTGCTGCAGTTTGGCGAGACCTGGCGGATCGACCCGGCGGATGCCTTGATTCAAGCCCTGCGTGACCAGTTCGGGCGAGACAACGTCTTCCTCCAATACCGTTGACCGGCAGGTGCTATCAAAGCGCCTGCCCACAACCTGAATTTTTAATCTCGACCTCAGCGCGCCTCTCCCTTAAGGTAGGGCGCGAATAGACAACCGGCCGGCCCAAGCTCATTTGGGACACGACCCAAGACGGACGCCTATGAACCCGAATTTTCTAGATTTCGAACAGCCGATCGCCGACCTGCAAGCCAAGATCGAAGAGTTGCGCTTGGTCGGTAATGACAATTCGCTGAATATCGGCGATGAGATCTCCCGCCTGCAGGACAAGAGCAAGACGCTGACCGAAGACATTTTCGGCAAGCTGACCAGCTGGCAGATCGCTCGTCTGGCGCGTCACCCGAAACGTCCTTACACCCTGGACTACATCGAGCACATCTTCACCGAGTTCGACGAACTGCACGGTGACCGTCACTTCTCCGACGACGCGGCCATTGTGGGCGGCGTGGCACGTCTGGAAGACCAGCCAGTGATGGTGATCGGTCACCAGAAGGGCCGTGAAGTGCGTGAAAAGGTACGTCGCAACTTCGGCATGCCGCGTCCGGAAGGCTACCGCAAGGCTTGCCGCCTGATGGAAATGGCCGAACGTTTCAAGATGCCGATCCTGACCTTCATCGACACCCCGGGCGCCTACCCTGGCATCGACGCCGAAGAGCGCAACCAGAGCGAAGCGATCGCCTGGAACCTGCGCGTCATGGCTCGCCTGAAAACCCCGATCATCGCCACCGTGATTGGTGAAGGTGGTTCCGGCGGTGCACTGGCGATCGGCGTGTGCGATCAGTTGAACATGTTGCAGTACTCGACCTACGCGGTGATCTCGCCGGAAGGTTGCGCGTCGATTCTGTGGAAAACCGCAGAGAAAGCGCCGGATGCTGCTGAAGCGATGGGCATCACCGCCGAGCGTCTGAAAGGCCTGGGCATCGTCGACAAGGTGATCGGCGAGCCTCTGGGCGGCGCTCACCGTGATCCGGCCGCTGCCGCAGCATCGATTCGCGCCGAGCTGAGCTCGCAACTGGCGATGCTGAAGAAGTTCGACAACGAAGCGCTGCTCAAGCGTCGTTACGATCGTCTGATGAGCTACGGCCTCTAAGTCGAGCCGTTTCGGCCAACGATGCAAAACACTGTGGGAGCGGGCTTGCCCGCGAATGCGATGTAACATCCAACGACTGTGTTGGCTGTTTCAGCGCTTTCGCGAGCAAGCCCGCTCCCACATTTGGTTTGTGAAAAGGTAGAAAAATGGGTCAGCCCTCGATTGATTTGCCTTCCAGGCTTCTGCGCAATCTCAAGCCCTGGCTCGGTGCTTCCCATTGGCGGATCGCCTTCTCCGGTGGCCTCGATTCCACCGTCTTGCTGCACCTTCTGGCAAATCTTGCCAAAACCCATTCCCTTCCCGCGCTAAGTGCCATCCATGTCCATCACGGCCTTCAGACTGTGGCCGACGCGTGGCCGGCGCATTGTCAGGCTGTCTGCGATGAACTGGCGGTGCCGTTGCAAGTGGTGCATGTGCAGGTGCAGCCGGGGGCGAGTCTGGAGCGGGCGGCGCGGGATGCGCGCTATGCAGCGTTCATAGCGGCGACTCAGGCCAGTGATGTGCTGCTGACCGGGCAGCATCGCGATGATCAGGCTGAAACGCTGTTGTTTCGCCTGTTGCGTGGCGCTGGCGTGCGTGGGTTGTCCGGTATGCCAGTTCAGCGCGTGCTGGGGCAGGGCAGTCTGGTTCGGCCGTTACTCGATGTTACGCGGGCCGAGCTGGAAGCCTATGCGCACGACCATGGTCTGCGTTGGATTGAGGACCCTTCCAATCAGGATCGACAGTTCTCGCGCAACTATCTGCGCCATCAGGTCATGCCGTTGCTGACCGGCCGCTGGCCTCAGGCTCACGCCAGCATGGCCCGCAGTGCGGCGCATCTGCGTGAGGCGCAAGGCTTGCTTGATGAGCTGGCGCAAATCGATCTGGCTGAAGCGAGCTTACCCGCTGAATTCGAGTGGTCGGGATTGCCGTCACTGGAGTTCGCGGCTATCGCGAACTTGTCCGATGCACGTCAGCGAAACACGCTCAGTCACTGGCTTGAACCGCTGACCCGACTGCCGGATACCGACCATTGGTCGGGTTGGGCGGACCTGCGCGATGCCGGCGACGGTGCTTCGCCGATCTGGCGTCTGGCGGATGGCGAGTTGCATCGAAGCGCCGGTCGTTTGTGGTGGCTCAGCGGGCAATGGCTGCGCGCGCCGGTGGTCAGCGGCGACTGGCATGACCTGTCGTCAGCGCTACGCTTGCCCGATAACGGACGTGTCATGTTCATCGGCCAGACTCCCGTCGGGCCGCTGCAAATCCGCTATCGGCAGGGCGGCGAGGTGATGCATCTGGCGGATCGCGGTCATCGTGATCTCAAGCGCCTGCTCAATGAGCGCGCGGTGCCGGGCTTCGTGCGTGGCAGATTGCCGCTGCTGTTTCGCGGTGAAGTATTGCTCGCCGTGGCGAACCTGCCGGGGCTCGACGGCAATGCGCTGGAAGGCTGGCGATTGCATTGGCAGCCTTCGGACGAAGATCAAGGTTTGAGATGAAGGGGGCATTCCGGTAGACTACGCTCCCTTCTTGATACAACTTCTGTGGATTCGCCTGAATTGCAGGAGTTGCCGATTACCAAGCAGTCTTTGCTGGGCGATTCCAAAAAATGTGTAGCGAGCAACGTACCGGTGTTTTCACTTCCGGTCTGTCCCAACGCGGCGGTTTTTTTGAAAGGTGCACTGTGATTAATGCAGGTGATCGGGGGCTTCGGCCTTCCTTCGCTTTCCCCGGCGGCTCGGACCGCTTTAACGCAGACTTCTAGGGTTTTTCATGACGCGCTACATATTCGTCACGGGCGGTGTTGTTTCTTCTTTGGGGAAAGGCATTGCATCGGCTTCATTGGCGGCCATCCTGGAGGCGCGGGGGCTTAAGGTCACCATGCTGAAGCTGGATCCGTACATCAACGTCGACCCGGGCACCATGAGCCCGTTCCAGCACGGTGAAGTGTTCGTCACCCACGACGGCGCCGAGACCGACCTGGACCTGGGCCACTACGAGCGGTTCATCCGCACGACCATGACCCAGAACAACAACTTCACCACCGGCCGTGTCTACGAACACGTGCTGCGCAAAGAGCGCCGTGGTGACTACCTGGGTGCAACCATCCAGGTGATTCCGCACATCACCGACGAAATCAAGCGTCGCATCATCAAGGGCGCCGGCGATGCCGACGTGGCCCTGGTGGAAATCGGTGGCACCGTTGGCGACATCGAATCGCAACCGTTCCTCGAAGCCATCCGCCAGCTGCGTGTGGAAGTCGGTTCCAAGCGCGCGATGCTGATGCACCTGACCCTGGTTCCGTATATCGCCACCGCAGGCGAAACCAAGACCAAGCCGACCCAGCACTCCGTGAAGGAACTGCGTTCGATCGGCCTGCAGCCAGACGTTCTGATCTGCCGTTCCGACCATCCGGTGGATGTGTCGTCGCGTCGCAAGATCGCGCTGTTCACCAACGTTGAAGAGCGTGCGGTGATCTCCCTGGAAGACGTCGACACCATCTACAAGATCCCGGCCGTGCTGCACGCTCAGGGTCTGGACGATTTCGTCGTCGAGCGTTTCGGTCTGCAATGCAATGGCGCCGACCTGTCCGAGTGGGAAAAGGTCGTTGATGCCAAGCTCAATCCAGAGCACGAAGTCACCATCGCGATGGTCGGCAAGTACATGGAGCTGCTGGACGCCTACAAGTCGCTGATCGAAGCGATGAGTCACGCCGGCATCACCAACCGTACCAAGGTCAACCTGCGCTACATCGATTCCGAAGACATCGAGAACCAGGGCACCGCGCTGCTGGAAGGCGTCGACGCGATCCTCGTACCGGGCGGCTTCGGTCTGCGTGGCGTGGAAGGCAAGATCACTGCCGTTCAATACGCTCGCGAAAACAAGGTTCCATACCTGGGGATCTGCCTGGGCATGCAAGTGGCGGTCATCGAGTTCGCCCGTAACGTGCTGGGCTGGAAAGACGCCAACTCCACCGAATTCGATCGTGCCAGCGGCCATCCGGTTGTCGGTCTGATCACCGAGTGGGAAGACGCTACCGGTGCAGTCGAAACCCGTACCGAAGCGTCCGATCTGGGCGGCACCATGCGCCTCGGCGCTCAGGAATGCCTGCTCGAAGCCGGCTCCAAGGTGCACGACTGCTACGGCAAGGATGTGATTGTCGAGCGTCACCGTCACCGTTACGAAGTGAACAACAACCTGCTGCCGCAAATCATCGAGGCTGGCCTGAAAATCTCCGGTCGCTCTTCCGATGCTGCGCTGGTTGAAGTGGTCGAAGCTCCGGATCATCCATGGTTCGTCGCTTGCCAGTTCCACCCAGAGTTCACCTCGACGCCACGCGATGGCCATCCGCTGTTCAGCGGCTTCGTCAAAGCGGCATTGGCTCAACACCAGAAGAAGGCGTAACCCCGATGGCACAGAAGATCATCCGCGTCGGCGACATCGAGATTGCCAACGACAAACCCATGGTGCTGTTCGGCGGCATGAACGTGCTGGAAAGCCGTGACATGGCCATGCAGGTTTGCGAAGAGTACGTGAAGGTCACCGAAAAACTCGGCATCCCTTACGTGTTCAAGGCCAGCTTCGACAAGGCCAACCGTTCTTCTGTGACCTCCTATCGCGGTCCTGGCCTGGAAGAGGGCATGCGCATCTTCCAGGACATCAAACAAGCCTTCGGCGTGCCGATCATCACCGACGTCCACGAGCCTGACCAGGCCGCGGTCGTCGCCGAGGTCTGCGACATCATCCAGCTGCCGGCCTTCCTGTCGCGCCAGACCGATCTGGTCGTCGCGATGGCCAAGACCAACGCTGTGATCAACATCAAGAAAGCCCAGTTCCTCGCGCCTCAGGAAATGAAACACATCCTGAACAAGTGCGTGGAAGCGGGTAACGATCAGTTGATCCTCTGCGAGCGTGGTTCGAGCTTCGGCTACAACAACCTCGTGGTCGACATGCTCGGCTTCGGCATCATGAAGCAGTTCGAGTACCCGGTATTCTTCGACGTGACCCATTCGCTGCAAATGCCTGGCGGTCGTTCCGACTCTGCCGGCGGTCGCCGCGCCCAGGTCACCGACCTGGCCAAGGCTGGCATGAGCCAGTCGCTGGCGGGCCTGTTCCTCGAAGCGCACCCGGATCCGGACAACGCCAAATGCGACGGCCCTTGCGCCTTGCGTCTGGACAAACTGGAGCCATTCCTGGCCCAGCTCAAAGCCCTGGACGAACTGGTGAAGAGTTTTCCGACGGTAGAAACCGCGTAAACCTCAATTCTCCGGTAAAGTACCGCACGATTTGTCGCTCATGCCCTCGGGTATGAGCGTTGTCGTCTGCAAGCTGCCCGCTGCACACCACTTGCCGACGGTAAAAAGATTTCCTCTAGCTGCGTCGTTTTCGTCAACTTTGGAGTGTTTACAACAATGGCAAAAATCGTCGACATCAAAGGTCGTGAAGTTCTCGACTCCCGTGGCAATCCCACCGTGGAAGCGGACGTGCTTCTCGACAACGGCATCATCGGCAGCGCCTGCGCGCCGTCCGGTGCATCCACTGGCTCGCGTGAAGCGCTCGAGCTGCGTGATGGCGACAAGAGCCGTTACCTGGGCAAGGGCGTGCTCAAGGCGGTAGCCAACATCAATGGTCCGATTCGCGATCTGCTGCTGGGCACCGACCCAAGCGACCAGAAAGCCCTGGATCAGGCGATGATCAAGCTCGACGGTACCGAAAACAAAGCGACCCTGGGCGCCAACGCCATCCTCGCCGTATCCCTGGCTGCGGCCAAGGCGGCTGCACAGGATCAGGACCTGCCGCTGTACGCTCACATCGCCAATCTGAACGGCACCCCGGGTGTGTACTCGATGCCGGTTCCGATGATGAACATCATCAACGGTGGCGAACACGCCGACAACAACGTCGACATCCAGGAATTCATGGTTCAGCCGGTTGGCGCCAAGTCTTTCTCGGAAGGTCTGCGCATGGGCACCGAGATTTTCCATCACCTCAAAGCCGTGCTGAAGGCCCGTGGCCTGAGCACTGCCGTCGGTGACGAAGGCGGTTTCGCGCCGAACCTGGCGTCCAACGAAGACGCACTGAAAGTGATCTCCGAAGCAGTCGCCAACGCCGGTTACAAGCTGGGCACCGACGTGACCCTGGCTCTGGACTGCGCGGCCAGCGAATTCTTCGAAGATGGCAAGTACAACCTGTCCGGCGAAGGCCAGGTGTTCACCGCTGAAGGTTTCGCCGACTACCTCAAAGGTCTGACCGAGCGTTACCCGATCATCTCGATCGAAGACGGTCTGGACGAGTCCGACTGGGCTGGCTGGAAGATCCTCACCGACAAGATCGGCGAGAAGACCCAACTGGTCGGCGACGACCTGTTCGTGACCAACACCAAGATCCTGAAAGAAGGCATCGATAAAAAGATCGCCAACTCGATCCTGATCAAGTTCAACCAGATCGGCACCCTGACCGAAACCCTGGAAGCCATCCAGATGGCCAAGGCAGCCGGTTACACCGCCGTGATCTCGCACCGTTCGGGCGAAACCGAAGATTCGACCATTGCCGACCTGGCTGTGGGTACTTCGGCTGGCCAGATCAAGACCGGTTCGCTGTGCCGTTCCGACCGCGTTTCCAAGTACAACCAACTGCTGCGTATCGAAGAGCAGTTGAATGGCAAGGCCAAGTACAACGGTCGTAGCGAGTTTCGCGGCTGAGCAGTAAATGTTAGAAAGACACCGGATTGTGTCGGAAAAGTCGTGACAGCGATGGATTTGCCACTAATCTGATGCCTTATATGCACAAGCCTGGATATTCCAGGCTTCGTGCTATCAGATGCTTCAAAGTTTTGGCGTGGCTGTCTTTTTTCACTGGATACCTGATATTCGATGCGCAGTCCTTACTGGTTGTTTCTCGTTTTGCTCTTGCTGCTGGCCGGTCTGCAGTACCGCCTGTGGGTGGGCAATGGCAGTCTGGCGCAAGTCGCCGAACTGAATCAGCAGATTGCTGATCAACACGCCGAGAACGAAGCCCTGCTGGAGCGCAACCGGGTGATGGACGCTGAAGTCAGCGAGTTGAAAAAAGGCATGGAGACCGTTGAAGAGCGGGCTCGTCACGAACTGGGCATGGTCAAGGACGGCGAAACCCTTTACCAGTTGGCCCAATGATCGATTCCCTGCCGGCCTTCTGGGCCGTGATTCCTGCCGCGGGCGTCGGTGCCCGTATGGCCGCGGACCGTCCCAAGCAATATCTGCAACTGGGCGGGCGCACAATTCTCGAACACAGCCTCGGCTGTTTCCTCGATCACCCGAGCCTCAAGGGCCTGGTGGTCAGTCTTGCCGTTGATGATCCTTATTGGCCGAACCTGGCCAGCGCCAGTGATCCGCGCATTCAACGGGTTGACGGTGGTGCCGAACGTTCCGGCTCGGTGCTCAACGCCTTGCTTTATCTGCATGCCCAAGGTGCCGACGACGAGGACTGGGTGCTGGTGCACGATGCGGCGCGGCCTAATCTGAGCCGTGACGATCTCGACAAACTGCTCGCTGAGCTGGCGAACGATTCGGTCGGCGGCCTGTTGGCCGTGCCGGCGAAGGACACTCTTAAGCGGGTTGACAAGCACGGTCGAGTGGTGGAAACCGTTGATCGCAGTGTGATCTGGCAAGCCTATACGCCGCAGATGTTCCGCCTCGGTGCACTGCACCGCGCATTGGCGGACAGTCTGGTTGCGGACGCAGTGATTACCGATGAGGCTTCTGCGATGGAGTGGGCCGGGTTGGCACCGCGCCTGATCGAAGGTCGCGCGGATAACCTGAAAGTTACCCGCCCCGAAGACCTCGAATGGTTGCGCCAGCGCTGGGCCAATCGACGTTAAGCCCGATATTCCGGCCGTTCGGCCAAGCCTTCCTTGAGAAAGTCCACCAGTTTGCGCACCTTCGGCGACAAGTGCCGCTGCTGTGGGTACAGCGCCCACACCGCCGTATTCGGCGGTTGATGCGCTTCCAAAAGCGAAACCAACGCACCGCTGTGCAGATGTTCCAGCACGTAATAGTCCGGCAACTGACACAAGCCGACGCCTTGTAGTGCCGCATCCAGCACCGCTTGCCCACTGTTGCAGCGCCAGTTTCCCTGCACCCGCTGGGAAAATTCCCGCCCATTTTGTTCAAGCTGCCAGATGTCCGAGCTGCCGATCAGGCAATTGTGCCGTCCCAGTTCCGACAAACTGTGTGGGCGCCCGTACCGTTCAAGGTAGGAAGGCGATGCACACAGATACATGCGTCGCGGTGCCAGCCGGGTCGCCACCAGCCGGGAATCCTGAAGCCGGCCAAGACGGATCGCCAGGTCCAGGCCTTCATGCACCAGATCGAGTTGCCGGTTGGTCAGTTCGATATCGATGCGTAGTTGCGGGTAATGCCCCATGAAACGGGTCACCAGCGGCACGATGAAGCGTTCGCCGTAAGCCACGGCACAGGTCATGCGCAGCATGCCTTTGGGTTCGCTGGTCAGGTCGCCGACTGCGCGCAACGCTTCTTCGCGACCGTCCTGCAGACGCTGACAATGTTGCAGAAAGGTCTGGCCGGCCTCGGTCAGGGTGACGCGCCGGGTACTGCGATACAGCAAACGCGTCTGCAGACGCTCTTCCAGCCGTACGATTTGTCGACTGATGTGTGAGGAAGAAACGCCCAGGCGTTCGGCTGCCGCGGTGAACTGGCTGCATTCGGCAACGGCGACGAACTCGTCGATGCCTTCCCAGCGGTTTTCGGACATGGGGATTATCCCTGTATGGCAATAATTTTTTGCTTTTGCCAGGATTATTCATCAAGCAGCGCTGAACTACACTGACTGTCTGGTTTTTTATTCAATCGATTCACTGGAGAGTCAGCATGATCAAGTCGCGCGCCGCCGTTGCCTTCGAGGCCAAGAAGCCGCTGGAAATCGTAGAAGTCGATGTCGCCATGCCCAAGGCCGGTGAAGTGCTGCTGCGCGTGGTGGCTTCCGGGGTTTGCCACACTGACGCTTACACCCTGTCCGGCGCTGATCCGGAAGGTATCTTCCCGTCGATCCTCGGTCACGAAGGCGGTGCCATCGTCGAAGCGATCGGCGAAGGCGTGACCTCGGTGGCCGTCGGCGACCACGTGATTCCGCTGTACACCCCGGAATGCGGCCAGTGCAAATTCTGTAAGTCGGGCAAAACCAACCTGTGTCAGGCGATCCGCGCCACCCAGGGCAAGGGCCTGATGCCGGACGGCACTTCACGCTTTTCCTACAAGGGCCAAACGATTTTCCACTACATGGGCACTTCGACGTTCTCCGAGTACACCGTGCTGCCGGAAATCTCCGTGGCCAAGATCTCCAAAGATGCCCCGCTGGAAAAGGTCTGTCTGCTCGGCTGCGGCGTGACCACCGGTATCGGCGCAGTGATCAACACCGCTAAAGTCAAACCGGGTGACACCGTGGCCATCTTCGGTCTCGGCGGCATCGGTCTGTCGGCCGTGATTGGTGCAGTGAAGGCCAAGGCCGCGCGCATCATCGCCATCGACATCAACCCGGCCAAGTTCGAAATCGCCAAACAATTGGGTGCTACCGACTGCGTGAACCCGAAAGACTTCGATCGTCCGATCCAGGAAGTGATCGTGGACATGACCGATGGCGGCGTCGACTTCTCTTTCGAATGCATCGGCAACGTGCAACTGATGCGCGCAGCCCTCGAGTGCTGCCATAAAGGCTGGGGCGAGTCGGTCATCATCGGTGTGGCCGGTGCCGGCCAGGAAATCTCCACCCGTCCGTTCCAGCTGGTGACCGGTCGCGTCTGGCGTGGTTCGGCGTTCGGTGGCGTGCGTGGTCGTACCGAATTGCCAAGCTACGTCGATATGGCGCAAAGCGGCGAAATCCCGCTGGATACTTTCATCACTCACACCATGGGCCTGGAAGATATCAACAAAGCTTTCGACCTGATGCACGAAGGCAAGAGCATCCGCACCGTCATTCATTTCTGATCAGTCGCGATGCCACGGCTGCCGATATGTAGCCGTGGCTGCGTAGGAGCCCTACATGAGTCTGGAAAACATCTCCTGTCAGAAAAGTTTCGGCGGTTGGCACAAGCGCTATCGCCATCGTTCCGAAGTGCTGGGCTGCGACATGGTGTTTGCCGTGTATCTGCCGCCGCAGGCAGAGCAGGGCGGCAAGTTGCCGGTGCTGTACTGGCTGTCGGGCCTGACCTGCACGGACGAGAACTTCATGCAGAAGGCCGGCGCGATGCGCATGGCGGCCGAACTCGGTCTGATCATCGTAGCGCCGGACACGAGCCCCCGTGGCCCCGACGTACCGGGTGATCCTGACGGGGCCTGGGATTTCGGCCTAGGTGCCGGGTTTTATCTGAATGCCACGCAGGAACCCTGGTCGCGGCACTATCGGATGCATGACTACGTCGTGCAGGAATTGCCTTCACTGGTTGAGGCGCATTTCCCGGCCTCGGACAAGCGCAGCATCAGTGGCCACTCCATGGGCGGCCACGGTGCATTGGTTTGTGCGTTGCGCAATCCGGGTCGTTACCAGTCGGTTTCGGCGTTTTCGCCAATCAACAATCCGATTGATTGCCCGTGGGGCCAGAAGGCATTCACCCGCTATCTGGGCGAAGACCGTTCGAAGTGGCGCGAGTGGGATGCCTGTGCACTGATCGCCGAAGCGGACGAGAAACTGCCACTGCTGGTCGATCAGGGTGACCGCGACGATTTCCTCGCCACCCAGCTCAAACCGGAAGCCCTGCAACAAGCGGCAAAACAAGCGGGCCACCCGCTGACGTTGCGCCTGCAACCGGGCTACGACCACAGCTATTTCTTCATCGCGAGCTTCATTGACGACCACTTGCAGCATCACGCACGCGCTCTAGGCGCCTAACGCCTGACAAAGCAGGTAGAATCACGCCCTGACAAAATTCGGGGCGTTTTTTTATGCGTATTGGCCACGGCTATGATGTGCACCGTTTCGCTGAAGGCGATTTCATTACTCTGGGCGGCGTGCGAATCGCACACGGCTTCGGGCTGCTCGCTCACTCCGATGGTGACGTCCTGCTGCATGCCTTGAGCGACGCCTTGCTCGGCGCGGCTGCGCTGGGTGATATCGGCAAGCATTTCCCGGATACCGACCCGCAATTCAAGGGCGCCGACAGCCGTGTGCTGCTGCGTCACGTGGTCAGTCTGATCCACGCCAAAGGCTGGAAGGTCGGCAACGTCGACAACACCATCGTTGCCCAGGCACCGAAAATGGCCCCCCATATCGAATCGATGCGCGCGCTGATTGCCGCGGATCTGCAAGTAGAACTGGATCAAGTGAACGTGAAAGCCACCACCACCGAGAAGCTCGGCTTCGTCGGTCGCGAAGAAGGCATCGCCGTGCATTCCGTTGCCTTGTTGCTGCGCGCATGAACGAACTGCAACTGCTCGGCCCGCGGGCCTATGGCGACGCCCTCGGCACCGCGGTACTCAAAGCCATCGCCGAAGATTTCCAGGTCGATGAAGTTCTCGACATTCCGTTCAGCGGTGACGGCGAGCACCTGTGGATCTGGGTGGAAAAGCGCGGTCTGAATACTGAAGAAGCCGCGCGCCGTATCGCCAAGGCCGCCGGTGTACCGCTGCGCACGGTGAGCTATGCCGGTCTGAAGGATCGTCAGGCGCTGACCCGTCAGTGGTTCAGCGTGCAACTCCCGGGCAAGGCCGATCCGGATCTGTCGGCGGCGGAAAACGACACGCTGAAAATCCTCAAGACCACCCGCCACAAACGCAAGCTGCAGCGCGGTGCGCATTCGGCCAACGGTTTCACGCTGCGCCTGACCCAGTTCAATGGCGACAAGGCCGCCATCGACGAGCGTCTGCAACTGATCGCCAAACAGGGCATCCCGAATTATTTCGGTGCCCAGCGTTTCGGCCATGACGGTGGCAACGTCGTCGATGCCCGTTCGTGGGCCGCGCGCAAGGCACTGCCGGAACAACGCAATGTGCGTTCGCGCCTGCTGTCGACTGCGCGCAGTTTTCTGTTCAATCAGGTGCTCGCAGCGCGGGTCGCCGATGGCACCTGGCAGCGTGCCCAGGTCGGCGATCTGCTGGCCTTCACCGACAGCCGCAGTTTTTTCCCGGCCGGTGAAGCCGAGTGCAGCGACCCGCGACTGGCCATCCTTGATCTGCATCCGACCGGTCCGCAGTGGGGCGAAGGTGACTCGCCGGCGGCCGGGGTTGTCCATGATCTGGAGCAGGGGATTGCCGCACGCGAGGCGGATCTGCGCGATTGGTTGATTAATGCCGGTATGAGCCACGAACGTCGCATCCTGCGGCTGCCCATTGGCGGGTTGACGTGGCATTATCCCGAGCCTGACATTCTGCAACTGGAATTCGTCCTCCCGGCCGGATGCTTCGCCACCGTATTGGTGCGCGAACTCGTTGATCTGGTGCCGGTGGGGCAGACGGACAGCCCATGCGTATTCTGATTTCTAACGACGATGGGGTGACTGCGCCCGGTCTTGCCGCGCTTTATGCTGCGCTGGCGGATTACACCGAGTGCGTGGTTATCGCCCCGGAACAGGACAAGAGCGGTGCCAGCAGTTCGCTGACACTCGACCGTCCGCTGCACCCGCAATACCTGGCCAACGGCTTTATCAGCCTCAATGGCACACCGACCGACTGCGTTCATCTGGGACTCAACGGCTTGCTCGAACGCCAGCCGGACATGGTGGTTTCGGGTATCAACCTGGGCGCCAACCTGGGGGATGACGTGCTGTATTCCGGAACGGTGGCAGCCGCCCTTGAGGGCCGCTTTCTCGAGCGCCCGTCGTTTGCCTTCTCACTGGTTTCGCGGCAGGTCGACAACCTGCCCACGGCCGCCTACTTTGCGCGCAAACTGGTCGAGGCCTACGCCGGGCTTGATCTGCCACCGCGCACGGTGCTGAACGTGAACATTCCGAATCTGCCGATCGATCACATTCGCGGCATTCAACTGACCCGTCTCGGCCATCGCGCCCGTGCGGCTGCACCGATGAAAGTCGTCGACCCGCGTGGAAAGGCCGGCTACTGGATCGCAGCGGCAGGTGATGCGGAAGATGGCGGGCCTGGCACCGATTTCCATGCGGTGATGCAAGGTTACGTATCCATCACTCCGTTGCAGCTCGATCGCACCTTCAATGATGCCTTCCGAAGTCTCGACGGCTGGCTGGAGGGGCTCAACTGATGGCTCGTGAACAAGACGACAGGCTGCGCAGCGGCATCGGGATGACGTCCCAGCGAACCCGTGAGCGCCTGATCCAGCGTCTGTACGAAGAGGGCGTTTCCAACGCCAGCGTGCTGGAAGTGATCCGCCGCACCCCGCGACACCTGTTCGTCGATGAAGCGCTGGCGCACCGTGCCTATGAAGACACCGCGCTGCCGATCGGCAACAACCAGACTATTTCCCAGCCTTATATGGTGGCGCGTATGAGCGAGCTGCTGCTGGAGGCCGGGCCGCTGGATAAAGTACTGGAGATCGGCACCGGTTCCGGTTACCAGACGGCGGTGCTGTCGCAACTGGTCGAGCGGGTGTTTTCGGTGGAGCGCATCAAGGTTCTGCAGGATCGGGCCAAGGAACGCCTGGTCGAGCTCAACCTGCGCAACGTGGTGTTTCGTTGGGGCGATGGCTGGGAAGGCTGGCCGGCGCTGGCGCCATACAACGGCATCATCGTCACGGCGGTGGCGACCGATGTGCCTCAGGCTTTGCTTGATCAACTGGCGCCGGGCGGGCGGATGGTGATCCCGGTCGGCTCCGGTGAAGTGCAGCAATTGATGCTGATCGTGCGCGAAGAAAACGGCTTCTCCCGACACGTTCTGGGGGCGGTGCGTTTCGTGCCATTGCTCAACGGTCCGCTGGCCTGAGCATTTGTTTCACGATGCTGAATTCCTGTCGAGTGCGCCTGTCTTACAGCGGCAGCGAATGTTTAAACAGGATGGATCGTCTACAAGCAAACGTGTGCGCCGAGCCATAGCGCTTCTATAAAGGTAAAGCCGGTTGCGCCCGTTATACTTGCGAAGTTTTATGCCGGAATCGGCATTCCACATTTTTCAGCCACCACAAAGGGAGCGGCGGGTGAGTCTCACAGTCATTGCGCAGCGTATGGGTAACACGAGCTTTCAGCGCCTGGTGACTGGCCTTGTCTTGAGCACCTTGCTGGTCGGTTGCTCCAGCACAAAATCGAGCAACGTTCGGGTCGTCGATCGCAACAATGCGGTGGCCCAGCGTCCGGTCGTGACGACCGGGCAGTATGTAGTCCGTCCGGGCGATACTTTGTTTTCCATCGCTTTTCGCTACGGCTGGGACTACAAAGCCCTCGCTGCCCGGAACAACATTCCTACGCCATACACGATCCATCCGGGTCAGACGATTCGCTTCGACGGACGCACCGGTTCAACGTCGACGGCGGTCGTCACCAACTCCGGCTCTTCAGCGTCTTCGTCCAGCAAAACCACGGTTATCCGGCGCCAGGCAAATGGCACGACAACCACCACGACCACGGGTTCCGGTGCGGCTTCCACGGCGGTTGTACCGTCCGTCGCCAACAAGCAAACCCCCGCTCCGTTGCCTCCACCGGGCCCGGCCCCGACCGGCTGGGGATGGCCATCTAATGGCATTCTGATTGGAAAATTCTCTTCAAACGGTAGTTTGAATAAAGGAATTGATATCGCCGGAGATTTGGGACAGCCTGTTTTAGCTGCGTCTGATGGGACGGTGGTATACGCCGGGAGTGGCTTAAGGGGCTACGGCGAATTGGTCATCATCAAACACAGCGAAACCTACGTCAGTGCTTACGGACACAACCGTCGGCTGTTGGTACGGGAGGGGCAGCAGGTCAAGGTCGGACAGACAATTGCCGAAATGGGGTCAACGGGTACAGACCGGGTGAAACTGCATTTTGAGATTCGCCGACAAGGTAAACCTGTAGATCCGCTGCAGTTCCTGCCAAGACGTTGATTTGCAGACCAGCCTGTTCCGTCGCGTAGAGGGGACAGGCTCCAGCGTTGCCAAGGATAAAGGCGCCGCTTGAGCTTGGGGTCGAACTCACCAAAGGACTATAACAATGGCTCTCAGTAAAGAAGTGCCGGAGTTTGACATCGACGATGAGGTTCTCCTGATGGAGACCGGCATCGATTCGGATTCGATGTCGAATGATGAAGGGGCTGCTCCACCTTCCGTTCGTGCCAAATCCAAACACTCCGCTTCACTTAAACAACATAAGTACATCGATTACACTCGGGCACTCGATGCCACGCAGCTGTACCTCAACGAAATCGGCTTTTCCCCACTGCTCTCCCCGGAAGAAGAAGTTCATTTTGCGCGCTTGTCGCAAAGTGGCGACCCTGCCGGGCGCAAGCGCATGATCGAAAGTAACCTGCGGCTGGTGGTCAAAATCGCCCGGCGTTACGTCAATCGGGGGCTGTCGCTGCTGGATCTGATCGAAGAGGGCAACCTCGGATTGATCCGCGCGGTGGAAAAGTTCGATCCGGAGCGTGGCTTCCGCTTCTCGACCTACGCGACCTGGTGGATTCGTCAGACCATCGAACGCGCGATCATGAATCAGACCCGGACCATCCGGTTGCCGATCCATGTGGTCAAGGAGCTCAACGTGTACCTGCGGGCTGCACGGGAGCTGACGCAAAAGCTCGACCACGAACCTTCACCCGAAGAAATCGCCAACCTGCTGGAAAAACCGGTGGGCGAAGTCAAGCGCATGCTGGGCTTGAACGAGCGGGTTTCTTCGGTCGACGTCTCGCTGGGTCCGGATTCGGATAAAACCCTGCTGGACACCCTGACGGATGACCGTCCGACCGATCCATGTGAACTGCTGCAGGATGACGACCTGTCGCAGAGCATCGATCAATGGCTCTCGGAGCTGACCGACAAGCAACGCGAGGTGGTCGTGCGCCGCTTCGGCCTGCGCGGCCATGAGAGCAGCACGCTGGAAGATGTAGGCCTGGAGATCGGCCTGACCCGGGAACGGGTGAGACAGATCCAGGTAGAAGGCCTCAAGCGCCTTCGGGAAATTCTCGAGAAAAACGGCCTGTCGAGCGAGTCGCTGTTTCAATAAGCCACCCGCATGACCGCTATACAGAAAGCCCCGACTGGTTCGGGGCTTTTTGTTGGCGCACTGAAAGCGGGAGGCGTTCCCACCTTGTAGGTTTGCGTTGTAAGCCTTTGCTGACTGTATCGTAAGTGTTCGTTATTTTTACACTGCCGCTGAAGGCGATTGCGCTCATGGCTGAATCGTAACGCAATGATTTATATGGTTATTTTTTAATGTGAAGGGCTTATGACAGCAGGTTAGTGCGCTGGAGGCCAGTTGCCGCCGGCGGGGAAATCTCTAGTATCTGGGTTGTGTCGACGGATAGACACGCCCTTCAAGGAAGAGGGGAACGGACATCGCAGGAAGCGATTCATCAGGACGATGAAAAGGAACACAGGGAATAGGGAAAAAATGTGGGCGGGTCAAACCGCCCCTTTTTTTTGCCTGAAATAAAGCAAAACCCGCAAAAGCAAAAAGGCCCGCAAGGGGCCTTTTCTTCAAACGCGGGACAGATCAGCGTTCGAGGTCTTTGATCTTGCCTTTGACGCCATCCCACTCTTCGGCATCCGGCAGCGATTCTTTCTTTTCGGTGATGTTCGGCCAGATCTCGGCCAGTTCTACGTTCAGCTGAATGAATTCCTGCATCTCTTCCGGAACTTCGTCCTCTGAGAAAATGGCCACGGCCGGGCATTCCGGCTCGCACAGGGCGCAGTCGATGCACTCGTCCGGGTGAATCACCAGGAAGTTCGGGCCTTCGTAAAAGCAGTCCACCGGACAGACTTCTACGCAGTCGGTGTACTTGCACTTGATGCAGTTGTCGGTGACGACGAAGGTCATTTCTAATTTTCTCCTCAGGCGGCGGCAGCGTTGCCCCTTCACGGTTGGGGTCGCCAGGTTCGGGAGCGATGTCTGCCAGCCAGGCTATTAGCCAGCAGCATCCCAAACCGCGCGAGATTCTAACAGCTTGAAGCCGTTTGCGTTATATCCGGTTCGTCGGTGCTTAGATCCGGTTCTTTAGTGCATAGAGCATTTCGAGTGCACGACGCGGTGTCACGTCATCCAGATCCAGCTTGGCCAACTCATCCAGCACCGGGTGCGGCAGGCTGGCGAACATGTCGCTCTGCTGCGGCGTCGCCGGTTTGCCCTTGACGGCCGGTTTTGGCGCCTCATGCGGCAGCGCGGTATCTTCCAGGCGGCTCAAGTGCTCACGAGCACGTACGATCACTTCGCTTGGCACACCGGCCAACTGCGCGACCGCAAGGCCGTAGCTCTGGCTCGCGGGCCCTGGCAACACATGGTGCAGAAACACGATGCGCTCGTTGTGTTCGGTGGCGTTGAGGTGCACGTTGGCCACCAGCGGTTCGGCTTCCGGCAACACGGTCAGTTCGAAATAGTGCGTCGCAAACAGAGTATAGGCGCGCAGCTGCGCCAGACGCTCCGCCGCCGCCCACGCCAGGGACAGACCGTCGAAGGTGCTGGTGCCGCGACCGACTTCGTCCATCAGCACCAGGCTGCGCTCGGTGGCGTTGTGCAGGATGTTCGCGGTCTCGCTCATTTCCACCATGAAGGTCGAGCGCCCGCCGGCGAGGTCGTCGCTGGAACCGATCCTGGTGAAAATCCGGTCCACCAGCGACAGTTCGCAACTGGCCGCCGGCACGAAGCTGCCGATGTGTGCCAGCAGCACGATCAGAGCAGTCTGGCGCATATAGGTGGATTTACCGCCCATGTTCGGACCCGTGATCACCAGCATGCGGGTGTTGTCGTCCAGGCTCAGGTCGTTGGCCACGAACGGCGTGGTCAGCACTTGCTCGACCACCGGGTGACGGCCCTGGGAGATACGCATGCACGGTTCGCTGACGAATGTCGGGCAATTCAGGTCGAGATTCAGCGCACGTTCGGCGAGGTTGCTCAGCACGTCCAGCTCAGCCAGGGCGCCAGCGGTGTCCTGCAACGGCGGCAACTGGCTGATCAGGTCTTCCAGCAACGCCTCGTAGAGCATTTTCTCGCGAGCCAGAGCGCGGCTCTTGGCCGACAGTGCCTTGTCTTCAAACTCTTTCAGTTCCGGGGTGATGAAGCGTTCGGCACCTTTGAGGGTCTGACGGCGGATGTAGTCTGCCGGCGCCGATTCAGCCTGCTTGCTTGGCAATTCGATGAAGTAGCCATGAATGCGGTTGTAGCCGACTTTGAGATTGGCGAGGCCGGTGCGGGCCTTTTCACGGGCTTCCAGATCGATCAGGAACTGGCCGGCGTTCTCGCTCAGCGATTGCAGTTCGTCTAGCTCGCTGTCGTAACCGGTTTTCAGCACGCCGCCGTCACGGATTACCGCTGGCGGGTTGTCGATGATGGCTTTTTCCAGCAGCGCCGCCAGTTCCGGGTAAGTGCTGGTGGTGGTCGCCAGACGTTGCAGGTGCGGCGCCTCGAGATCGGACATCGCCACTTGCAGTTCAGGCAGCGCACCGAGCGCATCACGCAGGCGAGCGAGGTCGCGAGGGCGGGCATTGCGCAGGCCGATCCGCGCCAGAATCCGCTCGATGTCGCCGATTTCCTTGAGTTGCGGTTGCAGGTTTTCAAAACGATAGCGGTCGAGCAGGCAAGTGATCGAGGTCTGGCGAGCCAGCAGCACAGTCAGGTCGCGCAGCGGACGGTTGAGCCAACGGGTCAGCAAACGGCTGCCCATGGCCGTCTGGCAACGGTCGACCACCGATTGCAGGGTGTTGTCGCGGCCGCCAGCCAGGTTGGTGTCGAGTTCGAGGTTGCGGCGGCTGGCGCCGTCCAGCACCACGGTGTCGTCCAGCCGCTCATGGCGCAAGCTGCGCAAGTGGGGCAGGGCGGTGCGCTGGGTTTCCTTGGCATACGCCAGCAGGCAACCGGCGGCGCCGATTGCCAGGGTCAGGGTTTCGCAGCCAAAGCCTTTCAGGTCCTGGGTGGAGAATTGCTGACAGAGGCTTTTCAGCGCCGAATCGCGCTCGAAATCCCACGGTGCACGACGACGTACCCCACGGCGTTTTTCTGCCGGCAAGTCTTTTGGCCAATCATCCGGGATCAACAACTCGACCGGATTGACCCGCTCCAGCTCCGCCAGCAGGTTTTCCCAGCCCTTGATCTCCAGCACGGTGAAATTGCCGCTGGTGATGTCCAGCACAGCCAGGCCGAACAGGCGCTCGTCGCCCAGCACCGCCGCGATCAGATTATCGCGACGCTCATCCAGCAACGCCTCGTCACTGACCGTACCCGGGGTGATGATCCGCACCACCTGACGTTCCACCGGGCCTTTACTGGTGGCCGGGTCGCCGACCTGCTCGCAGATCACCACCGACTCGCCGAGCTTGACCAGCTTCGCCAGGTAGCCTTCCGCCGCGTGATACGGAATCCCGCACATCGGAATCGCCTGCCCAGCCGACTGCCCGCGCGCGGTCAGGGTGATGTCCAGCAACTTGGCCGCCTTCTTCGCGTCCTCGTAGAAGATCTCGTAGAAGTCGCCCATGCGGTAGAACATCAGCTGGTCCGGGTGCTGATTTTTCAGGCGCCAGTACTGCTGCATCATCGGAGTGTGGGAGGACAGGTCGGAGACGGCTTTATTCATCGGATTGTCAGGCAACTCGTTCAAAGGTGTGGGGCAAAAGCGCGGCAGTGGCCGGGCTTTTCCGCGATGGGCGCAAGGTTACCATGGGCGGTCTGTCGGACGCAGGCATCGCGGTCGGGTGACATGCATCGGTGGTAAAAAGGTCGACTATGCACGATTTATGCAAATCAGCATTTGTCTTCCCGAAAAACTTCAAGCACTATGCGCGTTATGCAAAAACGCAACGTATCTACCGTCTTAAGAGCACTGCTCGACCAGCACGGGATCTCCCCCACGGAGCTCCACCGTCGCACCGGCGTGCCTCAATCCACGCTCTCGCGGATTCTCAGCGGGAAGATCGTCGATCCTTCGGATAAACACATCTCGAAGATCGCCGAGTACTTCGCCGTGAGCACCGATCAGTTGCGCGGGCGCGCGGATGTTGCGCCTGCCGCCAACGGCGGACGCGACGAGTTGCATTCCGAACTCAAGGACATAAGCCTGTGGGACGACGACACCCCCGTCGATGACGATGAGGTGTCGGTGCCCTTTCTTCGCGAGGTTGAATTGGCTGCTGGATCAGGAAGATTCGTCATCGAAGAGAGCGAACGCTCCAGCCTGCGCTTCGGCAAGCGCAGCCTGCGCCATAACGGTGTGCAGTTCGATCAGGCCAAATGCGTGACGGTACGGGGCAACAGCATGTTGCCGGTACTACGCGACGGTGCCACGGTTGGCGTCAACGCCGGCAAGTGCGGGATCGGCGACATCATCGATGGCGACCTCTACGCCATCAACCACAACGGTCAACTTCGGGTGAAACAGCTCTATCGCCTGCCTACCGGTATCCGTCTGCGCAGCTTCAACCGCGATGAACATCCGGACGAGGACTACAGCTTCCAGGATATGCAGGAAGAGCAGATCGTCATCCTCGGTCACGTCTTCTGGTGGGGCATGTACGCCCGGTAACCTGATTTCTTTCTGACAAAACCCGCCTCGGCGGGTTTTTTTTCGCCTGTAGAAAACCGGGCAACCCTTGATTGGCGGGGCTTCCATGCATCCGCGCATTTCTCGTGCATAAATAAATGCATTTACGCATTGACTGTATATGCATCCATGCATATTCTTGCCACCAAGCCGCTCGACAAAGCGGCTGGCAACAACAGCTCTTTAGTTCCACAAGAACAGGCAGCGATGAACCGGCCTCAACGGTTCAGAGGGTTGGCAACTGACCCGGGTGTGCAGCGTAAAGCACCAGAAGCAGTTATCCGGCGGGCAGGGACCGCGGTCGGAAAAACAATTTGAATGGACTCGTACCGCGCCAGTAGCGCCGAAAAGTCAGCTTCCTTCACGAACACAGGATTGAAGGAAGGCAAAGGAGTGCATTACTGAAAAGCCCGGCGGATTGCCGGGCTTTTTGGAATGCCTTCTGGGCAGAAACAGAAATGCCGGGAGGCCGGCAATCAAAAAGGATGATGACCATGAAGAAGTACGTGCGTGTTGTGGATGGCAAAGTCGACAACATCTTCGAAACCAACAACCCGATCACCGACGATTTTCCGGCGAGTCAAGTCTGGGTGGATGTCACCGCATTGCCAAAGATCGACTACTCCTGGAACGCGGTGAATACCGATGGCGTCTGGACCTTTACCGACAGCGATATGTGGGGTCAGCCATCGCAGTTGTCCATGCAGCTGCGCGCCGAACGTTCCCGCCGATTTGATCGAGTCAACGCCACTCTGCTGGCTACCGCCCTGGAGCAGAAGGTTGAGCTGGGTCTGGCGACGCCTGCCGATATCGCGGGGTTGCAGGCTTACAAGCAGTTTTTCGTTGATATGAGCAACGTCAACAAACAGCTAGGTTACCCGCTGGCAATCACCTGGCCTGAAGTTCCATAAATCACCGTTTCATGACTCTGCATAAGGACCGCATGACTGAATGACCCGGCGTATAGCCGGGCTTTCTGGATTGCCTGTCCGGCAGGAACGGAAATGCCGGGATTCCGGCAATCAAAAAGGACGATAAGAATGAATCGATACGTTTTCATCACGATGCCCAATTCCAAGGTATATCGGGTGGTTGATACCGACGAAGGGATGCCGGTCAGCTTTCCTGACGGATTGGGGGGGCTGTGGGTGGATGCCACAGGAAACACGGAAGTCGTGGTCGGATGGAATGCCCGACTGGTCAACAACCAGTGGGAGTTGCATGCGCCCACTTTCGAAGAGGTGGCAAGCCAGGTCAAGTTCCTCGCCACTGAGAAGCTATCGAATGCCAAAGGTTGGCTGACGTTCAACCCGCTGGATTACAAGCAGGATCTGGGCATCGCAACGCCGGAGGAAGAAGCGGCGTTGCTGGCTTACAAGCAATACGTCATCGCCGTGTGCGATTACAGGAATCAACCGGGTTACCCGTACACCATGATTTGGCCGACAGAGCCTTTTTCGCTGGTTTGAATCGACGACCCGATTGTTCTGGTCTGTATGACCGAAAAGCCCGGCCCCTGCGCCGGGCTTTCTGGAATGCCTGCCTGAGGCAGGCGCTTCAACAAGGTTTCGCGGCATGAGCAAGGCCACGCAGAGAATCAAAAGGATTTGTCGATGTTGAAAGAGTGCCGCTGCGGCCATTGCAAAAGACTGCTCGCCCGGGTGGGCGAGTACACAGAACTCCAGATCAAATGTTCCCGCTGCGGAACGTTGAATCATGTGAAGGCCGCGAGCCCCGAGCGATCGCCTGTGAGCGACATGCGTGCTGCATCGTCAGCACAACCTGATCAATCTCCTCATAGGTAAAGACATGAACATTCTCAAGAAATACGTAGCACCGTTTCTCGCTGTTGCACTGCTGGGCAATGGCGGCAGCGCAATTGCCGCCAACCTCCTGGTGAACGGCAGCTTTGAACAATCGACATGCGGTGGTGGCTGCATTCTGGACACCCCGGCAAAAACCAATGCCATCACAGGCTGGACGACGTTCCTGTCCGGTGCCGAATACTTCAACATGCCCAATGCCATCGGCGGTTCTGTGGCAGCGGATGGCGTGATGATCGTCGACCTGGCCAACTACGTTTATGGCAACGGTGGCGGGATTCAGCAGAATTTCGCGACCACTCCGGGCGCCAAGTACCGTCTGACTTTCAGTGCCGGCAACTCCCGATTCGCCAGCCGCTCCGGCGACGGTGTCATTCAGGTGAAAGTGGCCGGGCAAACCGCTGCGTTCAACACACCGACAGCCAAAGGCGTCGCGGTCGAGTGGAGCACCGTCACTTACGAGTTCACCGCGATTACCGCGCAGACAACTCTGGCGTTTTCCAACGAGCAGAACCCGTACGCCAACTACGCCTTCATCGACAACGTCATTGTCGAGCGCCTGTAACTGCTGAATGCGCGGAACCTTTCGCTGTTCTTCCCCGCATCAGAGGCGACACCCGTCCGGTGTCGCCTCTTCACTTTCTCTTCATTCATCAACGCTTTCAGGAGGCGTGACATGACAAACGAGCAACAAGCGTTGCTGGACATGCCAATCTGGCTGGTCATCCTCCTTGCCGTGGCGGGCGGGGTGTCCGGCGAAATGTGGCGCGCCGACAAGGAGGGCGCCCGCGGCTGGCCGCTGCTGCGGCGGCTTGCCTTGCGCTCCGGTGCCTGCATGATCTGCGGCGTGTCGGCAATCATGCTGCTGTACGCCGCCGGCATGTCGATCTGGGCCGCCGGGGCATTTGGTTGCCTCACTGCAATGGCCGGTGCCGACGTCGCCATCGGCCTTTACGAACGCTGGGCTGCCAAGCGCATCGGCGTCTGCGAAGTTCCGCCGCGCGACCCGCAATAACCCATTCACTTTCCTGTCTCGCTGCACGCCGTGCGGCAGGACTTCGCGTGGACATCAGAAAAAGGAGGTCAAGCATGCCCACACCGATCCAGCAGCCTTCGCAGTTGTTCACGGCGATGGCGACAGCCTTGCGCAACAGCTCCGATCTGAACGTGCAGGTCGGTAATCACGATGACTTCACGGCCCCCGGCGACAAGGCCTGGGTGTTGATCGATATCGAACGCAATGCATCGGGAGAGCGCGCCGCCAACGGACGGATTGCCCATGTGCTGACGCTGTCGCTGCAAGTCATTCCGGCGCTGTCCGCCACGGCATTTGCCGCCTGTGATCTGATCGCCGCGCTGAAGAACCTGATCACCGACAACCGCTGGGGCTTGCCCGGCGAGCAATGCGATCTGCCGATGAACATCGATGGAATGCCGTCATTGCTCGTCCACGCCGATCAGCCAAACAAAGCCTGGACGCTGTCGTTCAACCAGACCCTCTACCTGGGCCCGACCCTGCTGGACGACCCGCTCGGCACACCGAAATTCGCCCGCACCTGGGAAGTCAGCGACATCGACGATCCCGACCAATACACCTCGCTGGAGGCCTGATCGATGTTCGACGCATTACTGCGAATGCACATGGCACCGATCATCGAGCGCCTGGCGGAAATGGAAGCGGAGATTGAAGACCTGCACCGGCGTGCCGAGAGTTATTGCCGCATCGGCATCTGTCAGGAAGTGGATGCCGCGAGCAACACCTGCCGGGTCAGTCACGGTGGTTTGCTCACCCCGGCCATCAAATTCTTCAACCCCAGCGCCGGCGCGCAGAGCGAGTCGCGGATCCCGACGGAGGGCGAACAGTGTCTGCTGTTCAACTACGGCAGTGGCGAAAGCGGTGCGCAGAGCGTGGCGTTGTTCGGCCTGAACAGCGACCGCTTTCCGCCTACCTCGACGGTGCCGACGTTGACTCGTCGCGTCCATCAGGACGGCAGCGAAAGCGGCTACGACGACGCCACGCACACCCTGCACTGGCAAAACGGTCCGGCAGCTTTCAACGGTTCTCGCGAATCGCTTGAGCTGAGCATCGGCCCGGCGCGGCTGGCGATGACGCCCCAGTTGATCAACCTGCAACTGGGTGCTGTCGGGCTGACCATCGACGCCTCTGGCGTGCACTTCAGTGGCCCGCTGGTGGATCACCAGGGTCGCGTCATCAGCCCCTGAATCAAGAGCCTCCCATGATCGGAATCGATAGAGACAGCGGGGCCACGGTCGACGACTGGCTGCAATTCGTGCAGCGCGCGACACGAGCCCTGACCACGCCGCTGGGCACCCGGCAAAAAAGGCCCCTTTATGGTTCGTTGATACCCACGCTGCTAGGGCAAAACCTGGGCGACGACATCCTGTTGCTCGCCCAGAGCCACGCAGCTCAAGCGTTCTACAACCCGCAAAACGGCATCAGCGATTTTCAGCCCGGCGTGATCGTCGCCACCCGACAGGGCGCGGGTTTGCTGTTGCGATTTGCCGGCACCTGGAAAAACCGCCAACAGACTTTCGAGGTCGTGACATGAGCATGTTGATCCCTGGCCAGAACCAGTTGGCCGAACCGTCGCTGATCACCGTCGACGTTTTCGAAGACTTGCTCGCCGAGTTCAAGACGTTCGTCGTCGAGTATGTCGGCGCGCGTTCGCCGCAGAGCGCGGCCAAACTCAAGGCCAGCCTGGAGAACGAAAGCGAACTGCTGACACTGGCGCTTGAGGCTTTCTGCGTTCGGTTGCAAACCCATGAACGCAAATACAACGCCCGGATCAAGCAGATGCTGGCGTGGTGGGCAACGGGCAGCAACCTTGATGCGCGGTTGGCTGACATGGGCCTGGAGCGGCAGTTGCTCGACCCGGGCGATCCGGCGGCGTTCCCGCCAGTGCCAGCGATTTACGAAAGCGACGACGACGCGCGGCTGCGTTATTACCTGGCGCCCCACGCTCCGGCGGCGGGTTCGCGGATGCAATACCGCCGCGAGGTGTTCACCTTGGGCGAACGTCCGACGGTAAAAGTCGAATCCACCGATGCCGGTGTCGTGAACGTCACTTATACCTTCGCCCGGGACGGACTCGCCGCGCAGGTCAAGGACGGCAACGGTCGCCGCACGGCGCCTGGCGAAGTGCAAGTCACCGTGCTTGCCCGCGAGGGCGACGGTACGCCGTCCCCGACCTTGCTTGAAGGCGTGCGCCAACACTTTTCCCGGCCCGACGTCTGTCCGGAAACCGACAAGGTCACGGTCAAAGGCGCAGAGATTCAGCGCTACAAAATCCGCGTCGTGGCGAAGATCAATTCCGGTCCGGATTCGGGCCTGACCAAGGTCGCCGCGCAGCAACACCTGCAGGCCTACGCCGACAGCTGCCATCGCCTGGAGGGCCGGGTCGATCCGAGCTGGATCGACTACACGCTGCACAGCGCCGGCGCCGTGCAATTGCAGATTCTTGAACCGCTGACGCCCATCGTCTGCAGCGCATTTCAAGCGCCGTACTGCACGGCGGTCGAAGTCGAGGTGCAGACGCTATGACCGATCAGACACCGCGTCCGACCCTGCTGCCAGCCAACAGCTCGGCGCTGGAACGGGCCCTCGACATCGGCTTCGGCGCACTACTTGATCGCGTCGCGCCGCCGTTTCCCGAACTGATGAATCCGGCTTCAACTCCCGTCGCCTTCCTGCCGTATCTCGCGGCAGATCGTGGTGTTGCCGAATGGAGCACCGACGCACCGGAAGCGGAAAAGCGCCTGACCGTCGAACTGGCCTGGCCCACCGCGCGCCAGGCCGGCACTCGCAAGGCACTGGAGAACGCCGCCAAGGGTTTGCAGCTCAGGCCGGAAATCCGCGCCTGGTACGAACAGACACCGCCCGGCGAGCCTTACAGCTTTTCCGTGCGGGCCTTCACCGAACAACCCTACAGCGAAGCCATCGACGCCCGTCTCGACCGACGCCTGGCCGATGCCAAGAGCGAGCGGGACGTGCTGTCGGTGTCGGTCGGCCTCAGCGCCTTTGGCAATCACGTCATTGGCGCTGCGACCTTCTGCGGTGAGTTGACCACGGTCTATCCGGTGTTCATTGAAGGGCTCGAAACCTCGGGAGAGGCGTTCTTGGGCGCAGGCATGTACACCGTCGAAACATCCACTATTTATCCTCAGGGGGCCTGAATGGCTGACTATTACACCCTGCTCACCAACGCAGGGATTGCCTACGAAACTGCCTGCAAGGCGGCGGGCGTACCGATCAAGCTGACGCAGATTTCCGTCGGCGACGGCGGCGGCGCGGTCTACAACCCGGCCGCGACGGCTACTGCGCTTAAACGCGAAGTCTGGCGCGGTCCGCTCAATGCGCTGTTCCAGGACGAGAAGAATCCGAGCTGGCTGCTCGCCGAAGTCACCATCCCGCCGGACGTCGGCGGCTGGTATGTGCGTGAAGCCGGGCTGTGGACCGACACCGGCATTCTCTACGCCATCGTCAAATACCCGGAGTCGTTCAAGCCGGTATTGGCCACCTCGGGCTCGGGCAAAGAGTTCTACATCCGCTCGATTTTCGAGACCAGCAATGCCTCGCTGGTGACGCTGCTGATCGATGACACGGTGGTCAAGGCCACTCGGGCGTGGGTGGCTGGTTACGTGGCGGATGAACTGGCTAAGCTCGACAAAAAACAGTCGGTACGGGTCGCAACCAAGGCAAATATTGTTTTGAGCGGCGCCCAAATGATTGACGCGGTTGCTGTCATTTCAGGCGATCGCGTGCTCGTTAAAAACCAGACGCAAGCAAAAGACAACGGAATTTACATTGCGGCAAACGGTGCCTGGATTCGGGCGAAAGATGCCGATACCAGTGCGAAGGTAACGCCTAATCTAGAGGTTACGGTGGAAGCAGGGGCAACCCTCGCTGATACGATCTGGCAGCTGATAACAGATGGCCCGATAGTACTTGATACAACCCCATTGACGTTCCAGGACGTGACGGCGGGTTTTGCTCGTTTGATGTCGCCCGCGTTTGAGGGTGTGCCGACTTGTCCGACACCGGCGCAATTCGATGGTAGTCAGTTGCTGGTCAACGCGGAGTTTGTGCGGCGCCAGGGATTGCAATACTCGTCGTTCAAGTCGGTTGGAACCAGTTACGTCGTGACGCTGGCTGACATTGGTGGACTGGTCAGTCTTTCGAATGCCGGTCCGATCAATTGCACCCTCCCGCCGACCTCGTCGGTTCCCGCTACCGCAACTGCGATCATCACAATAGTCAGCGCTGGTACCGGGGCTGTAACGATTTCCGCAAACGCTGGTGGAGACACCCTGAATACGTCGACCGGGGTCGTTGGGCCAATTGTTCTTGGTCTGGGGGATACGGCAGAGTTCATCAGGTTAAACGGACAATGGCGTTTGATAGGTGGAAGCGTCGCTGTCCGCTATTCAAGTGTTATGAGCGCTCCGGTATTCACCACTCAGCCACAGTTCGACACGAGCAAGGCACTTGCCACCACTGAGTTCGTTCAGCGTGCGGCAGGAAATTTCAGCGGTCAGACGAATATCGTGACTCTGCCGGCTTCGCTGACTCCGGCCATGGCCGGGCGCAGAATCGTTATTACCGGGCCGGGAGCCGTGACATTGCCTCCATTGGTAGCCAGCCCTGTTGGGACTAAGTTCTACATTCTCAACATCGGAGCGGCTGACGTGACACTGAATCGTCAGGGCAATGACACCATCGTAGCGCTCGCTAAAACGCTTACAAGCATTACGATTCAGAGCGGTTCCAATCTTGTCGTTACTTGCGGCGATAACAATTATGTCGTTGAGGAAGGAGTTTCTTCGCTGAAGTACTCGAATGAGTTCTCTGCGTTGCTGTCAGCGAACGGCTATCAGCGACTGCCCTCCGGTTTGATCATTCAGTGGATGACAGCAAATTTTTCAAAGGCGGCACTTTCAACACCTTTTAATTTGCCGACTGCTTTCCCGAACATGAACTTTGGCTGCACGGTATCGCTCACCGACAGCACAATTTATGCCCCTGATGGAGCGCCGGTTGTTGCGGGTATGGCAAATGGTCGAGGGCAGGTGATTTTGCAGTCGAACTACGCATTCAGTTCATCGGCAGTTCGAGTACTTGCGTTCGGAATTTAAAGAGGTGAAACATGATTTATTGCAGCAAGGAAACCGGTCTTTTTCACGATTCTGATTTGGGTGGCGATCTGCCGTCGGATGCCATCGAAATATCGCGCGAACTACATGCTGAGCTTTTGAACGGTCAGTCACAGTTTCTGAGTATCAGTTTTGATACATATCCTCCTGCGTTGATTGAACGGCCACCCCTTCAAGCTGAACAATTGGCTGAGCTTGAGCGAGTATGGCGTAATGCACAATTGTTAAAGACCGATGGAGTCGTTGCACGCCAGCGCGACGAACTGGAGGCCGGCGGAGCAACTACGTTCACCGCTGAGCGATATGCAGAACTCCAAGCCTATCGCCAGGAGTTGCGTACTTGGCCTCAAGGCGCGCTCTTTCCAACGCTTGAACATCGCCCGGTAGCACCTGACTGGCTAACTGACCAAACCTGATAAACGCCCCGCACCCCGGGGCGTTTTCTTTGACGCCCAATTCATTCAACACCCGCCAAGCCCCTCCCAACGAGGGGCTTTCCCGTTTATGGAGAAACGAAAAATGGCAACCCGCCAAACCTACACCGTGCTCGTCCCATTCCCCACCGGCGGTGGGCACTGGTCGAGCGTCGGCCAGGAACTCGATCTGCTCGACGTCGAAGCCAGCGCATTGCACAGCGCCGGTCGACTGGAGCTGAAAACACCTACCACCAAGGCCGTGAAGGCCGCTGCCAAGAAGGCTGACTGACTATGGCTGAGGTTCTGAACTTCGAGCACAACGGCATTACCGTCAATGCCACCGAATCCCCCGAGGCCATGGGTGGCCTGGGCGACAACGTCATCGGTCTGGTCGGCACCGCGCCGAAAGCCGATCCGCTGATTCCGCGCAACGCACCGTTTCGCATCAACAGCTTCACCACCCACGCGCTGCTCGATCCGACTGGCTCGGAAGAGGGCACCCTGTACCACGCCGTTTACCAGATCCTCAAAGTGGTCAAGGTGCCGGTATATGTAGTGATCGTCGAAGCGGGCGCGACCCCGGCCGATACCGTCAACGCCGTGATCGGCGGTGTTGAACCGGCCACCGGCCGCAAGCTTGGTCTGGCCGCATTGGGAAGCGTCCCGGAAGACCTGACCATCATCGGCGCGCCGGGTTTCACCGGCACCAAGGCTGTGGCCAGCGAGTTCGCCTCGTTCGGCAAGCGCATCAAGGCCCGTGTGGTGCTGGATGGCAAGGACGTCTCGGTCGCCGACCAAGTGCTGTACAGCCAGGAACTGGGCGGTGCGGATCTGGGTTTCGACCGTTGCCTGGTGGTGCACAACATGCCGGCCGTGTACTCGAAAGCCGCGAAGAAAAACGTGTTCCTCGCGCCATCCAGTCTGGCGATTGCCGCGCTGGCCAAGGTCAAGCAATGGGAGAGCGCGGGCAACCAGGTGACCTACGCCGAAGACGTGTCGCGGGTCGTGGAATACAACATCCTCGACACCTCCACCGAAGGCGATCTGCTCAACCGCTACGGCGTCAGCTACTACGCCCGCACCATCCTTGGCGGCTTCTCGCTGCTGGGCAACCGCTCGATCACCGGCAAGTTCATCAGCTACGTCGGTCTCGAAGACGCCATCAGCCGCAAGCTGGTGAAAGCCGGCCAGAAAGCCATGGCCAAGAACCTGACCAAGTCGTTCATGGATCAGGAAGTCAAACGCATCAACGACTGGCTGCAAACCCTGGTCGCCGACGAAACCATTCCCGGCGGCAGCGTGTATCTGCACCCGGAACTCAACAGCGTCGAGAAGTACAAGAACGGCACCTGGTACGTGGTCATCGACTACGGCCGCTACGCGCCGAACGAACACATGGTTTATCAACTCAACGCCCGCGATGAAATCATCGAGCAGTTCCTGGAGGACGTTCTCTAATGTTTACCAACCGCGTAAGACAGGCCATCGCGGCCACCCTGCAAGGCCTGCCGCTGTCGGCGACCGTGGAGGAATTCACTCCGCCGAAAATCGATTTCGACATGGAAAGCATGACGGGCGGTCGCTTCATCGTCGAGGAAATGGCCAAGAGCGCCAAGGCGCTGAATGCCACGCTCAAGCTGCAAGGCACCGGCGCTGAAGTGCTGCTGGCGATGGGAGTGAAACTGGGCGACGACATTCTGCTGAACGTGCGTGAAGCCGGTCAGGATCAGGACGGCAACACCTGGTTCACCTATCACACCATTGGCGGCAAGCTCAAAACCATGGGTGAAGAAGCAATCAAAATGGGTGGCAAAGCCCTGACGACGCTTGAGTTTTCCTGCCGCACCTACAACCGCCTGGAAAACGGCGTGCCGGTGATCGACATCGACGTGCGTACCCAGAAGTTCGTCCTCAACGGCGTCGACATCCTCGGTGATGCCCGTCGTGCGGTACTGATGCCGTAAGCCTTTCGGCAGATCAGGCACAAAACCTGTGGGCGTTCATGCCCACAGGAATCTTCAAGAACACCCAAGGAATTCCTTTCATGTCGTGGATGCCACCCAAGCATGACCTGCTGTCGCCGATCACCGGTGACGACGGCTCGCAGATCGAATCGATCCAGCTCAAGCCGCTGTTCTACGCCGCCCAGAAAGAAGCGCTGGAACGCGCAGGCGACGATGAAGACGACCAGTTCTTCGAACTGGCGCTGCTGGCCACCGGCTTGTCGGTCAAGGAACTCGACCAGCTCAAGCGCCCGGACTACGTGACCATCGCGCAGTACGTGCACGAATTCTCGACCCGTCCGGCGTCGTTCTTTCTCGACCAGGTCGAAGACGCGGAACAGTCCGATGATCCCGATCAGGTGCAACTGCTGTTGCCGCTCGCCGTCACCGGCCGCACCGTGACTTCGCTGAGTCTGGAAATGCCGGCGCTGCGGGCCACCAAAGTGATGAAGAAACTGAAAACGGCCAAGGAACGCGCCGAGTTCATCACCGCCCATTGCACCGGCCTGATGATCCCCGATCTGGCCCTGTTGAGCGTGCCGGACTGGACGCAATTGCAGGTGCGCATCGACGATTTTTTAAACCAGCCGGCGGCCTTCTTTCAGAACGCGACATCGAAGTAATCCTCGATATCGTGCCGCTCATTTACCCGGTAAGTGAGGCGGAAATTCTGGAGTGGGACGCCGAAAAGGCGTTGCGCCGCTACGACATAGCGATCACTCGCCTTGGCGTGAAACAGGAGTAGAGCGGCATGGCAGACACATCGTTTTCGCTGATGTACGCCGCGCAAACCGGCGGCGCAGGTTCCGGTTTGTCGGCAGGGGGATCGGCCACGGACAGCCTGATCAAACCACTGTCCGAACTGAAAGAGGCGCTGCTCACGGCCAGCCTGGACATCCGCAGTCTGGTGCGTGAACAGATCAAACTCGGCGCCGTTGTCCTGGGGCTGAACACGGCCATGGCATCGTTCAAGGTGCCAGTTGTAACTGCCGCGCCGGCGGCAGGCGGCGAGAGCAAGTCAAAGCTCAAGGCTGAGATTGAACAACGCTCGCCGCCGGCCTACCTGCAATCGGACATGGCCCTGGAAACCGCCATGGCCCAGCTCAAGCAGGTTCAAGGCCTGAGTGGCGACCTCGACACGCTGTCGAAAGCCAACCTCAAACTGGCCACCGACAAACGGGTTGCCGGCAGTGGGGCGACGGTCGTGGATCTGGTGCAGGTCGAGGTCGCGGCTGGCAGATCCGGGATTGGCGCCGGTCTCAAGGGCGCCGACAAGGAACAAGTGCTGCTGGACTTTGCCCAGGATGCAGCGGTCAATGCGTCGGCGTTCGGCATCAGCCTGAAGTCGGCCGGTGAAATGCTGTCGGCCTGGCAAGTTTCGATGAAACTGGATCGCGCTCAAGGTCAACTGCTGGCCGATGCGACTCAGCAACTGGGCAACAGCGGACTGAATGCGACGGCTGCCGATATCGGTTCGGTCGTGCAGCAATCCGGCGAGTCGGCCGTTGCAGCGGGGATTCTGCCCGAGCAGTTGGCGGCGCTGTCAGCCGCGTTGCTCAACGCTGACGTCGACAAGGCCGGGGCCGGGGCAGCGGTGAAAAGCATCAGCGCAGCCCTGGGCAAAGGCACCCAAGGCTCGGCGGCCGAGCAGTCGGCGTGGAAGGCGTTGGGGCTTGATCCCGGCAAGCTGACCGAAAACGTAGCGGACAACCTTGTCAAAGCGTTGGCGACATTGAAGCAACAACCGGCAGAGCAGCAAGCGGCGCTGGTCAAGACACTTTTCAGTGGCGACGACGGTGTACGCAAACTGCTGGCGAAACCTGAAGACCTGCAAAAAGCATTTGCGCTGGTCGCTCCGGCCAGACTGGAAGGAACGTCGACGCTTGTGTCCTCGCAAGCGGCCCAGAGCAGCCTCGCATCGCCATTCAAGGGTGAAGGAGGCGTGCGTCAATGGATGGGCAAGCCCGGTGAAGCACAGACGCCGATTTCATTGCTCAAGCCCAATGATCCACTGACACCGGCTTACAGCGGCGCGATTGAACGCAGCGCCGAGCCTGCGGGCAAAGACCCGCAGCGAAGCTGGAACGCGTTCGATGCCAGTCTCAATCGTCTGATCACGGCGTTGGCGCCGGATGCGACCGGCACGCTGGACTCGCTGACGAATATGACCAATGGCGTGGCCGATATGGCTGAAGCCCATCCCAAGACCTCGACGGCATTGGCCCTTGCGGGCGCTGGACTGTCGGCCATCGTAGTCGCGGTGATGGCCAAGGCATTCGGCAATTTCACCGACAAACTGCTCAAGGGCGTCGCTTCAAAATTGCCGTTCGGTCTTGGCGGTCTGATTGCCGATATTGAAGACCCGAAAGCGAAGAAAACGTCCGCCGGAAATAGCGCGGGCCATGACTGTTGCTGCTGCAAACCGCTGGGTGGCGGGACAGGCGGCAAGCTCAAGCCTCGCCAGTCAAGCATCAGGGCTCGAGTCGGACGTGAAAAAATCGGTCGGGTGACCCCTCGGGCACCACGGATCAGTGCACCGTCGGCACCGCTCGCGCCGCCGACTCGACCCGTTTTGCCCCTCATGTCCGGCACGCCCATACCGGGAACCATGACGGCATTTGCAGGCTCATCAGCCGTCAGTTCTGCACCGGCCGCTCCACTGTCCGGTTCTTACGCCAGGGCAGGCAGACTGCTTGCCAGACGGGCACCGCCGCTGCGGTTGCTCAGCGCCGGATACGAAATGGTCACCGGCGTCATGAAGGGCGATAAGCGTGCCGTCGTGTCGTCGGGTGCATCGTTAGCGGGGTCGTCTGCCGGTGCCGCTGTCGGTGCTGCACTGGGTACGTTGATTCTGCCGGGTGTGGGCACCATGGTCGGCGGCTGGCTGGGGAGCATGACGGGCGGGGCCATCGGTGATTCCCTGGGCGACAAGCTAGGGAAACAAGTCGATCGTCTCGGCACTCCTGCACAGGTCAGTAAAGACCTGATCGCGACCTCGGCGACCTCCACGATCCCCGCGGCGCTTGCCACCACAGCCTCTACAGCCGCGAGCCAGCCTGTCACGTTCAACTCCACCATCCACATCAACGGTCAGGATCAGGGCAGCGCCCAGGCACTGGCCAATCTGGTGGTGCAGACAACGATGAGCCAGTTGGGCCAGATCATGCCGACCAATCCGCTCGCCACACGACGTGACGCAGCCCTGACCGATGGAGTCGCCACATGAAACAACAAATGGCACTGGGCAGTTTCATCTTCGGACTGTCCCGGGATTTTGCGTACAGCACGCTGGCGCGAAAGTCCGATGGCGGCTGGACTGACCTGCAGATTCTCAACAGCAAACCCAGATCCCACCAGACAGGACAGAAGCCCGAATCCCTGACCATCTCCGGCACCTCGATGTACGCCGTGGCGATGGAGCGGCTCGATGAGCTGCGTGCGCTGCAAGCGTTGCGAGTACCGCTGCCGTTGATTGACGGCATCGGCCGCAACTGGGGTTTGTGGCGGATCAACAGCATCGACGAAAACCAGAGCGAGGTCATCGATGACGGCACCGCGATGGTGATCAAGTGGGTCATCGGATTGTCGGAGTTCAACAATGCGTAAGGTACGAAGCGTGGCCGGTGACTCGGTGAATCTTTTGCTGTACCGCGAAACCGGTCGCAGCGATGACAGCGCCGAAGAAGCCCTGTGGACACTCAGCCCGACCCTGGCCGAGCACGGCCCGATACTGCCGGCAGGTGTCTGGGTGACGCTGCCGGAGCTCGACTCGAAACCGGCTGCAATCAAACCGGTTCTGGCTTGGGATTAAGGAGGCTGCATGGCACAGGGATTTACGCCGGCGATCGAAATCTACGGCGCCCACAAGGACCTGCTGAACCAGCGCCTGATCAGTTGGGAACACATCGATGCCGCCGGCATGGAGTCCGATCAACTGACGCTGGTGCTCGACTTGGAAGGCCTCGAAGGCTTGCCGAGCCTGGGCGGAACCATCGGCCTGCGGGTGGGTTATCTGGAGACCGGACTGGTGGAAAAGGGCCAGTTCAAGGTGACCCGACTGACGCCGACGCTGTTCCCGCTGCGCCTGACGCTGGTCGCGACCGCCGCGCCTTTCAGCGGCAAGGACGACACCGGATTCAAGGAACGGCGCACGGCCAGTCATGGCCCTACAACCCTTGGCGGACTGTTTCGCGAGCTGGTCTCGAGACACGGATTCTCGCCGCGCGTCGACCCCGAGCTGGCGCTGATCAGGATCGCCCATGTCGACCAGTCGAACGAAACCGACATGGGCTTCATCACACGCCTGGCGAAAAAGTACGACGCGGTGGCCAAGCCGTTCAACGACCTCTACGTGCTGGCGAAACCGGCGCAACTGAAAAACCTGTCGGGACAGGTCATACCGGACGTCAGGCTGTCGGTCACCCATAACAATCGACCGGGCGATCACGCCTTCATCAGCGCCACGCTGGAAGAAACCGCCCGAACCCAGAATCAGGGTTGCAAAACCTCCTTTTGGGACAGTGCGCTCGGCAAACTGCGCGAAGTGGTCACCGGTTCCGAACCCTACAAGGTCATCCGCCAGAGACTGGCCAGCGAAGAAGAAGCCAAAGCCATCGGCGAGGCCGAAGTGCGCAAGATGCTGCGCGAGAAATACAAGCTGAAGGTCACCTGTCCGGGCGATCCGTTGCTGGCGGCCGAAGGTCTGCTGGTGCTCGACGATACCTGGCCGGATTTCATGCGCGGGCGCTGGTCGATTGAAAAGGTCACGGCCAGCGGCAAGCGCGAGGAAAGCTATCGCTGTCTGATCGAAGCAAACGGCCGGGATCCCGAGGCAAAAGCCAGGGACTGATCCCCCGATCTCACCGCCACACACCTCACTGTGGCCACTCACACATCCTGGAACGCTCCCCATGAAGATCTCCCCGATCCTCACGCAGCTGCGTGCGCAATGCCCAAGCCTTGCCGGCCATATCGCGACAGGTGTCGACCTGGTGCTTCTGCAAGGCGACCCGAATCTGCCGATGCCCTCGGCCCATGTTTTACCGCTGGCTGACGTAGCCAGCGCCAGCACCGCACAGAACTCCCTCAGCCAGCCGATCCGCGACCGCTTCGAAATCATCCTGGCACTGGATGCCACGGACGCCACAAAAGCGCTGGATCTGTTGCACGACCTGCGCGCCGAACTGTGGCGTGCGCTGGTGGGGTTCAAACCCGATTCCAACTACAGCGCCATCGTTTACGACGGCGGCGAAACGGTCTCGATCAACAGCAGCCGCGCGTTCTACCGGCTGCGCTTTTTTGCCGAGTTCCAGCTGGGCCGCAATCTGCCAAGTCAGCCTGCGGAGAGCTGGCACGAACGCGAACTGGACGGTTTGTCGTCCTTTACCGGGGCCACTGTGCGGGTTGATGCGATCGACCCGGCCGACCCCAACCTGAAACGCCCGGGCCCTGACGGGCGCGTGGAACTGACTTTCTCTGGAGACGTAATCCCATGAGCAACCGCATCACCGTAGTGCCGGCTGCCGGCCGTGCCGTGCCGGACCCGGAAGCAGGCGACCTGCTGCCACTGGAAGGCCGTGAAGTGCTGGACAGCGCCTGGTGGCGCCGGCGTCTGGCCGACGGCGATATCACCCTCAAAACCGCAACAGCTAAACAAAAGGGAGCCAAATAATGGCGATCGGATTCAGCAACATCCCTGCGGACATTCGTGTACCGCTGTTCTATGCCGAAATGGACAACTCGGCCGCCAATAGCGCGACCTCGTCCATGCGTCGCCTGATCGTGGCGCAGGTCAACGACGACATCGCTCCGGGCGAAGTCGGCAAACTGGTGCTGGTTTCCAGCGTGGCGCTGGCCAAGAGCATTGGCGGCCAGGGCTCGATGCTCGCGTCCATGTACGAAACCTTCCGCAAGGCTGACCCGATCGGCGAGATCTGGTGCCTGCCGCTGCACAACGCTACCGGCGCCATCGCCAAAGGCGTCGTGACCCTGACCGGCACCGCGACCCAGGCTGGCGTGCTCAACCTGTATGTCGGCGGCGTCCGCGTACAGGCCACTATCGCCAACGGCGCCACCGCCGCACAAGCGGCCACTTCGCTGGCGCAGAAGGTCAACGCCACCGCCGATCTGCCGGTGAGCGCGACCGTCGCAGAGGGTGTCGTAACGCTCAACGCCAAATGGACTGGCGACAGCGGTAACGACATCAGTCTGCAATTCAATCGCCTGGGCAAGAGCAACGGCGAAGAAACGCCGGCCGGCCTGGTCACCGCGATCACGCCGATGATCGGTGGCGTCGGCGTGCCGGATCAGGTGGCAGCGGTTGCTGCGCTGGGTGACGAGCCTTTCGAGTTTATCGCTCTGCCATGGTCCGACCTGGCCACCCTCAACACCTGGCAAGCGGTGATGGACGACAGCACCGGTCGCTGGTCGTGGGCCAAGCAACTGTTCGGTCATGTGTACAGCGCCAAGCGCGGCACCGTCGGCACTCTGGTGGCAGCCGGTCAGGCGCGCAACGACCAGCATGTGACCATTCAGGCGCTGGAGCAGGGCGTTCCGCAACCGGTCTGGGTGCAAGCCGCCGCATTGACTGCGCGCACCGCCGTGTTCATTTCCGCCGACGCCAGCCGTCCGACCCAGAGCGGCAGCCTGCCGGGTGTTGACCCGGCCCCTGCCAGCGAGCGCTTCACCCTGACCGAGCGTCAGTCGCTGCTCAACTACGGCATCGCCACCGCGTACTACGAAGGCGGCTACGTGCGCATCCAGCGCTCGATCACCACCTACCAGAAGAACGCCTACGGCCAGGCCGACAACTCATACCTGGACAGCGAAACCATGCACCAGTCGGCGTTCATCGTGCGTCGTCTGCAAAGCGTGATCACCAGCAAATACGGTCGCCACAAACTGGCCTCCGACGGCACCCGCTTCGGCGCCGGCCAGCCGATCGTCACGCCGGCAACCATTCGCGGTGAGCTGATCGCCCAGTACGCCAAGCTCGAACTCGAAGGCCACGTGGAAAACGCCGAGCTGTTCGCCGAGCACCTGATCGTCGAGCGCGACGTGCAGGACCCGAGCCGCGTGAACGTGCTGTTCCCGCCGGATTACATCAACGGTCTGCGCGTGTTCGCACTGCTCAACCAGTTCCGACTGCAGTACGACGACGTCGCCTGATCGGCGCGTTTGACACTGTGATTTCAGCCCACCTTGCGTGGGCTTTTTATTTGAAGGGAGTAACACCATGGGTCAACTGATTGCAGGCACCTGCTACGTCAAGGTCGACGGTGCACAACTGACTATCAACGGCGGCTGCGAAGCCCCGCTGATGGCCGTCAAACGCGAAACCGTCGTGCCGGGTTTCTACAAGGAAACCGACGTCGCGCCGTCGTTCAAGGTGACCGCGCTGCACACCGCCGACTTCCCGCTGAAGAAGCTGATCGAAGGCACCGATATCACCGTCACCTGCGAATTCAGCAACGGCAAAGTCTACGTACTGGCCGGTGCCTACCTGGTCGAAGAGCCAGTCTCCAAAGGCGATGACGCCACCATCGAACTGAAATTCGAAGGCATCAAGGGGACCTGGCAATGAGCGGCGCCGTGAAGCTTCAAGTTGCGATCGAAGCTCACGGCGAGCCCCTGACCGAACTCGTCCTGCGCCGTCCGACGGTGCAGGAGGTGCGAGCGATCAAGGCGCTGCCGTACAAGATCGACAAGAGCGAAGAGGTCAGCCTCGACATGGACGTGGCGGCCAAATACATCGCCGTGTGCGCCGGCATTCCGCCGTCGTCGGTCAACCAGCTGGACCTGGCTGACCTCAACGCGCTGAGCTGGGCCGTTGCAGGTTTTTTCATGAGTGCGGCGTCGGAACCATCACCGACCTGATTTCGGTCGCCTATGACCTGGCCTGGTTCTGGAAGGTTGACCCCGAACAGATGATGGCCAGGCCACTGGATGTGCTTCGCGAATCGCTGGAGCACGCGCAACGGATCAATGCGATGCAGCAGGTGCAGTGATGGCTAATACACAATTGAGCCTGATCCCGCAGAACTTCCCCGTCACGGTCAACATGCTCGTGGTGCTCAAGGGCGCCGAGAAAATGGAGGCCGAGATGAAGGGGCTGCGCGGCAAGGTCGCAGCATTCAAGAAAAGCATGGAAGACAGCGGCCTGGAGCCGCTGGATGTCGCCGGATTCATTTCCGAAGGTGGCCTGCTCAAGCCGTTTCAAGACGGCATCAAGAAGGCCATCGAAGCGCAGGATGCGCTGGCGAAGAAAGTCCGGGCGAACAAGGGGCTGAAAGTGCCCAAGGTTGTGCACGGAGAAACCTCGGCCAACCTTGAGAAGTTCAACAAGGCACTGGACAAGGTATCGCTGAAGATCGGTCAGGCGCTGTTGCCGGCAGTCAACAGCATCGTCACCGCTATCACGCCGGTGATCACCTCGATTGGTCAGTTCCTCGCGAACAATCCGTACCTCGTCGAGGGACTGGCTGCCGCGGCGGTGGCGTTCACGGTGGTGACGGTCGGTGCAATGGGGCTCGTCGCAGTGCTGGGCATCCTGGCTTCACCGATCGGCCTGGTTGCTGCGGCCATCGCCGGGGCTGTGGCGCTGATTGTGATTGGTGCGCGCCTGATCACCAACAACTGGTCTTCGATTTCCGGGGTCTTCAGCAAAATGTGGACTTCCACCCGTGAAGCCTTCGATAGCGGAGTCACGGCGGTGAAGGAGGGGCTGGCTTCGATGGGCGCCTCGATCGGCAAAACGTGGGATGAGACGCGTGAGCTGTTCTCCGCTGGCGTCGACACCGTCACGAAGTTCTTCGACGAGACCGTGGCGAGCGCGACGGCGGGTATCGAGGCACTCAGTACGAAGTTCTCTTTCTCGCCTCGCGAGGTGATGGACAAGGCGCTGGCAACCGCCGGTACAGTCATCAGTGACTTCTTTGACAGTACGATCGCCAGGACGAAGGCGGGTATCGAAGCACTCAGTGCGAAGTTCTCTTTCTCGCCTCGCGAGGTGATGGACAAGGCGCTGAAAACCGCCAGTACGGTCGTCAGTGATTTCTGGGACAGTGCGGTCGCCAATGCAACGACCGGCATCGAAAAACTCAAGGCCTCGTTCTCGTTTTCGCCCCGTGAAGTGCTGAGCCAGGCGCTGGCCACTGCCAGTGGTGTGGTCGGTGATTTTTACAACGGCGTGGTAGCCAGCGCAGGGGCGGGTGTGGAGTCGCTCAAGGCGCGGTTCAGTTGGTCGCCGATCCAGACCATCAACGAAGCCTGGCAGCCGGTCACTGATGTGTTCTCGGCGCTGCGGGATGTCGTTGGGGCTTCCATGGCCTCGTTGCAGGACAGCTTGCGCCGAGTGTTCGACGTCTTGCCTGTGGAGTCCGCAACGGCGGCCTGGGGTGGCGTGACAGGCTACTTTTCCGGTTTGTGGGCATCGTTGACCACGGATGCGCAATCGGTGAAGGGTGTGTTCGGTGACCTTTTCGGCCAGTCTCCGCTGGACTCGATCAAACAGAAGTGGGAGCCCGTCATCGTCTGGTTCAGTGATATGTGGACGAGGCTGCAGAGCATCTTCGGACAGGTCAAGGAACTGCTGGGTGGCCATTTCTCCGGATTCTTCGAAACCGTAACCGGCAGCGCTGCGACACCTGCGGGGGCGGCCGGGTTGAACAGTCCGTTGCCACAGTCCTCCAGCGCCCTGATCCAGCAAAGTGCCGCCAACAGCCGCACGCAACTCGAAGGCGGCCTGACGGTGCGCTTCGAAAATGCGCCGGCCGGGCTGCGTACCGATCAACCGCAAACCAATCAGCCGGGCCTGGCGCTGTCTTCGCGCATCGGCTATCGCTCGCTGTCCATGGGAGGTTCCAATGAACTGGCGTGACCGTTTGGTGCCGGCGTCCTTTCGTGGGGTCGGTTTTTGGGTCGATCAGGCGAAAACCCCGGTCGGCCGCAACGGGCAATTACACGAATATCCGCAACGCGACCTGCCGTTTTTCGAGGACCTGGGCCAGCAGGCCAAGACCCACGACCTGACGGCTTTTATCGTCGGCCCCGATTGCCTCGAGCAGCGCGACAAGCTGCTCAAGGCGCTGGAGCAAGGCAGCGGCGAACTGGTGCATCCGTGGCTGGGGCGCCTGCAGGTCAAGGTCGGCGAATGCGATATGACCCACACCCGCCAGGACGGCGGGCTGGTGACTTTCGCACTGAAGTTCTATCCCGACCGTCCTTTGCCGTTTCCGACCGCCACCGTCAGCACGCAGAAGGTGCTTCTGGCCAAGGCTGATACCTTGCTGGGTTCTGCGGTGGCACGTTTCGAACAGGCCATGACCCTGATCAAGGCTGCGCGGATCGGCATCGCCAATCTGCGCAATAGCCTCACCGGGGTCTATGACGTGATCAAGGAACAGCTCAAGCCACTGATCGAGCAGTACAAAGAGATCACCGAGCTGGTCAAGGCCGTCAAGGAACTGCCCAAGGAAGTGGCGGCGGAGTTCAAGGGGCTGTTGGGCGATATCAAGGAGCTGAAGGCGTTTGCGAAGGAGGGCTATCGTGGCGTGATTGCCGACGTGTCCCAACAGATCGAAGCCATCCGCAAGGCCGATGCGCCGAAACTCACCACCGGCAAGGACACCACGGCAGCGGCGCAGGCCATGGCCGATCTGGTGCAGGACACGCTGATCGTGAAAGTGGCGCAGTGGGTCGCCTCGATGCCGGTGGCTTCGACACCGGTGAAACTGACGTCGACGCCCACGGTGGCGCAACAGGCGATTCAACCGGTCACCCGCCAGGAAGTGCCGGTCACCGACGATCTGCAACTGCTGCAAAAAGAGCTGGTCGAGGCGCTCCAGCTGGCGCAGAACAAGGCCGATCCCGCGCACTATCAAGCCATCAGCGATGTGAAGGAAGCGCTGATCGCGCACCTCAAGGCTGTGGCGTCGTCCGGTGTGCGACTGGTCAGCAAGTCGTTTCAGGAAAGCCTGCCGGCGCTGGTCGTGGCCTACAAGCAATTTGCCGATGCGACCCGGGTCACGGAAGTGACCCAGCGCAACGGCATCGCTCATCCGGTGTTCTCACCCAACGATGTGAAAGTCTCCAGGGAGTGAGCCATGGACGAGATGGACAACCACGTCACACTGACGGTCGGCGACATGGAATATGGCGGCTGGAAAAGCGTGGAAATCAGCGCCGATCTGGAGCGCCAGTTCCGCACCTTCAAACTCGATATCACCTGGCAATGGCCGGGACAGACCGTCGATCAGCGGATCAAGGCCGGCGACCCGTGCGAGGTGAGGATCGGCAAGGATCTGGTCCTCACCGGATACGTCTTCAAAGCCCCGATCAGCTATGACGGGCGGCAGATCAGCCTGAGTGTCGAGGGCAGTTCCAAGACCCAGGATCTGGTGGATTGTGCGGCGCGAAACATCCCCGGCCAATGGCAGGATCAATCGCTGTTGAACATCGTCCAGGCCCTGGCCGGGGAATACACGCAGTTTGTGGTCAACGAGATTCCCGAGACTGCACGCCTGAGCAAGCACACGATCGTCCCGGGTGAAACGGTGTTTCAGTCGATCGATCGTCTGCTCTCGCTGTACCGGGTGTTTTCCACCGATGACGCCGAAGGTCGACTGGTGCTGGCCAGACCGGGCAGCGGCGGCCGCGCCAGCGATGCGCTGGTGCTGGGCAAGAACATCCTGTCGGCCAACGCGCCGATGGATTACAGCCAGGTGTTCTCCGAATACCGGGTGATCGGCCAGCAAAAGGGCAACGACAAGAAGAGCGGGGCGGCGGTCAGCGAGGTTGAATCCAGTGCGACCGATCTGACGTTCAAGCGTCGACGCACCACCATCATCAACGAAGGCTCGCAACTCACGTTCGAACTGGCCCAGCAACGGGCCCAGTGGGAAAGCGCCACGCGCATGGGCCGGGCGCTGACCACCACCTATCAGGTGCAGGGCTGGCGCCAGTCCAACGGCGATCTGTGGCGCCACAACACGCTGGTGAAGGTCAAGGATCCGGTACTCGGGTTCGATGAAGACATGCTGATTTCCAAGGTCACGTACTCGTTGTCGGCGCAAGGCTCGGTGACCACCCTGCAAGTGGCGCCGCCGCATACCTTCGACGCCAATCCGATCCCACCGAAAAAAGCCTGAGCCGGCACCTCCCTCCAAGGAAACCCTATGAGCCTACTGACACGCCTGCTGGCGCGCGGCACTGTCGTGCTCGCCAGTTCGGCCTCCAAGCTGCAATCGCTGCAAATGCGCCTCACCGCCGGTGAAGTGAACGACGACGTGGAGCACTTCGAACCCTACGGTTTCACCAGCCATCCATTGGCCGGTGCCGAAGGCGTCGTCACGTTTCTCGGCGGTGACCGCTCTCATGCCATCGCCCTGGTGGTCGCTGACCGTCGTTACCGCCTGCAATCGCTGGCGGCCGGCGAGGTGGCGATCTACACCGACGAGGGCGACAAAATCCACTTCAAGCGCGGGCGGATCATCGACATCGAAACCGCCACGCTCAATATCCGCGCAAGTACGGCCGTGAACTTCGACACACCGGTGATCAACCAGACCGGCAAGATCTTGTCCACCGGCGATCAGGTGGCCGGCGGCATCAGCCAGATCAAGCACGTGCACGTCGGCGTGCAGGCCGGTAGCGGCCAGACCGGTGCGCCGGCGGGAGGCCAGTGATGTTTATCAGTCAAAACCTGCACGCCGCGCTGACTCGCGCGGTGTTGATCAGCCTTTTTACCTGGCGCCGCGCTGCCGACGACGATGCCCTCGACGACGAGGAACGTTACGGCTGGTGGGGCGACACTTTTCCCACCGTGGCCAATGACCGCATCGGTTCGCGGCTGTGGCTGCTGCGTCGGGTCAAGCTGACCCGCCAGACACAGATGGACGCCGAGTTCTACGCCCGTGAAGCCTTGCAATGGCTGATCGACGACGGCCATTGCAGCGCCATCGACATCATCAGCGAACGCCTCGACGCCCAGCGCCTGAACCTGCGCACGGTCCTGACCCTGGCCGACGGCGAGCGTCTGGACATCAACCCTGAAAACAGTTGGCAGGTGATCTATGCCGTTTGAAACCCCTTCGCTGCCGGTGCTGATCAAGCGCACCCAAAGCGACCTGGCCGGCGATTCGCTGCGCCAGTCCGATGCGCAAGTCCTGGCCCGCACCCTCGGTGGTGCGGTCTATGGACTGTATGGCTATCTCGATTGGATCGCCGAGCAGATCCTGCCCGACACGGCCGATGAGTCGACCCTGGAACGGATCGCCGCCCTGCGCCTGAACCAGCCGCGCAAATCCGCGCAGGTTGCCACCGGCAGCGTCAGCTTCAGTGCCAGCGCCGGAGCGGTATTGGATGTCGATACGTTGTTGCAATCGAATGACGGCCGGACTTACCGGGTCACTGCCGCACGCACCACCAGCAACGGCGTCAACAGCACGACCATTGCGGCCCTGGATCCCGGTAGCCAGGGCAATGCCGATGCCGGGCTGACACTGGTGCCGGTGCAACCGATTCTGGGCATTGCCGGTAACAGCTTTACCGTCCTGGCACCCGGGCTGACGGGCGGCATCGCCCGGGAAAGTCTGGAGTCCCTGCGTTCGCGGGTGATCCGCTCCTACCGCCTCATTCCTCACGGCGGTTCGGCCCAGGACTACGAGACATGGGCGCTGGAGTGCCCCGGGATCACCCGGGCATGGTGTCGCGGCAACTTCCTGGGGCCGGGCACGGTCGGCGTATTCGTCATGCGGGACGACGATGCGCAGCCCATCCCCAATGACGAGCAGCTCGCTGAAGTACAGGCCTATATCGAACAGTTGCGGCCGGTGACGGCGGATGTGCGGGTGCTCGCCCCGGTGCAAGTGTTGGTCAGCTACAAGCTGCGCATCACCCCCGATACCAGCGCAGTGCGGGCAGCGATCGAAAGTCAGCTGCGTGACTTGCACAACCGAGAAGCCGGGCTGGGGGAGACCTTGTTGCTCAGCCATATCTCCGAAGCCATCAGCAGTGCGACCGGTGAGACCGACCACTCGCTCACCTCTCCAAAAGCCAACGTGACAGCCGCCAGCAACGAGTTGCTGACCTTTGGAGGTTGCGAATGGCTGTCCTGAGAAATGCCGAGCAATACCGCAGTCAACTGCGCAGCCTGCTGCCCAGTGGTCCGGCCTGGGAACTGGAGCGTCTGCCGGAACTGGGCCAGGTGCTCGATGGCATCGCTGCGGAGCTGGCACGACTGGATGCGCGCGCCATCGTCCTGCTGAACGAGATGGATCCGGCTGGCGTCAGCGAGCTGGTGCCGGACTGGGAACGGGTCATGAACCTGCCGGATCCGTGCCTTGGCGCTACGCCCCTGTACGACGATCGACGCCTTGCCGTACGCCGGCGATTGCTGGCGGTGGGCGGACAGACGGCCGCGTATTTCATTCAGATCGCTCGCAGCCAGGGCTATCCGGACGCCACCGTCACCGAACTTCGGGCACCCCGCATGGGGCGCTCAAGGTTTGGTCAGGCGCATTTCGGGACCTGGAAGGCGCAGTTCATGTGGGTACTCAACACCGGTGGGCGCCTGTCGCTGGGCCGTCGTTATGGCGCCAGTTACTGGGGCGAACGTTTTGGCATGAACCCGGGCTCTGCCCTGGAATGCCTGATTCACCGCAGCGCACCGGCTCATACGCAGGTGCAGATCAATTATGACTAAGGAATGAATAATGGATTATCCAAAGAGTGTGCCCAGCGTTGGACTGGTCAATGGCAAGTTTGTCGATGAAAACCCGGTGGCGGGAACGCCCGGTTCGCTGATTCCGGCGATCTGGGGCAACTCCGTCACCGATGAATTGCTGGGCGTGATCAAGGGCGCCGGTGTGACTCCCGACGAAGTCGATCTGGGGCAACTGTTGCTGGCTGTGCGCAGGATCAATCAGACCGGGCTGGTCGATTACGCGATGGACACGGGCACAGCCAATGCCTATCGCGCCAACTATGCGCCGGTCGTTCTCAATGTGGTGGACGGGTTGGTGCTGCGTTTCAAGGCCCTCAATGCCAACACCGGTGCCAGTACCTTCTCGGCCAACGGACTGGCGGCCAAACCGATTGTCGGGGTTGACCACAACGCGGTTCAGGAAGGGGAGATCACGGCATCCGGCGACGTGTGGGTGCAGTGGAACAGCACCATTGCCGGTGGCGTATGGGTGATGATCGCGAGCACCGGCATGGTCAAACAGACCGGCAGTGACATTGGTGATATCAAAACCGTAGCCACGGCAGAGCCGCCCAAGGGATGGCTCAAATGTAATGGTGACATTGTTTCCCGCACGCAATATGCGGCGCTCTTTGCGGCGATCGGCACGCGATTCGGGGCCGGTAATGGCAGCACGACTTTTGCCCTGCCGGATCTGCGCGGCGAGTTCGTGCGGGGCTGGGACGATGGTCGCAAGGTCGATAATGCTCGAGTTCTGGGCAGTGCCCAGGCCGGTCAGAACCTTTCGCATACCCACGGCGCTTCGGCGGCGGCGGCAGGGGCGCATGCCCACGGTGCTTCGGCGTCCGTTGCCGGCAATCACGCCCACTCCGGTATCACCAATGAGTCCGGGGATCACCAGCACGGCATTCTGGCTTCGGGTAACAACACTTCCTATGGCCGTCAGGGTACGGGCAGTGGCCCTGGTGACTATGCCGCCGTCACGGCTCCAGGCGGTAATCACGCGCACGGTCTCTATATCAACGCGGCCGGTGATCACTCGCACGCGATCACGGTCAACGCTGTGGGTGATCACACCCACGCGGTGACGATCGCTGCAGACGGGGGCAATGAAGCACGCCCACGAAACGTCGCGCTGCTTTACGTCATCAAGTACTGAACCGGGTACCGCAGGCAGCACAGTGCGTGCCTGCGGATCACTTCGGTTTCGCCTTTCCATTTGTCAGTCACGGGAGCGAACGACGGTACTCCTGAAAATTCTGGCAAAAAATGGCTGGCTGGCATCAGCCTGCAGCCATGGTTCAATCGGAGCATCCAGGGAGGACCGAGCATTATGCAAATTACTGAAGACAACCTACTCAACATCATGCCCAACGCCCGCCGCCAAGCGGGCGTTTTTGTTTCACCGCTCAACGACGCCATGGCCCGCCATCGCATCGATACACCGAAACGCATCGCTACGTTTCTCGCTCAGATCGGACACGAGTCCGGGCAATTGCAGTACGTACGTGAGCTGGGCAACAACCAGTACCTGAGCAAATACGACACCGGTACGCTGGCCTTGCGCCTGGGCAACACGCCCGAGGCTGACGGCGACGGGCAGAAGTATCGCGGGCGCGGGCTGATCCAGATCACCGGGCGCAGCAATTATCGTCAGTGCAGTCTCGGACTTTTCGGTGACGAGCGCCTGCTGGCCTTGCCTGAGTTGCTCGAACAACCGCAATGGGCGGCGGAGTCCGCGGCGTGGTTCTGGGAGAAGAATGGCTTGAACGAACTGGCGGATCAGGATCAGTTCAACAGCATTACCCGGCGGATCAACGGCGGGTTGAACGGCTTGCAGGATCGCCTCGACATCTGGGCGCGGGCGAGGGCGGTGTTATGCCAGCCTTCGGTCTGAAGTTCTGGTGTGTCATCGGCGCTTTGCTGCTGGCCGGTGGTTTGGCGACGCTGGCCTGGCAGGTCCAGGACTGGCGCTACGAAGGGCGGCTGGCCGAGCAGGCCCGGCTGCATGCCGAAGCCCTCAATCAATTGACTCTGACCGCCGCCACAGCGCAACAGGCCGAGCAGGACAAGCGCCTGGCCCTGGAGCAACGGCTCACGGCCAGTGAACAAACCCATTATCGAGCACTGAACGATGCCCAACGTGATCAGGATCGCCTGCGCGATCGTCTTGCCACTGCTGATCTGCGCCTGTCAGTCCTCATCGACGCAGGCGACGCTGCCCAAGGCTGCGGTGTGCCAGCCACCTCCGGCGCCGGCGGCGTGGATCATGCAGCCGTACGCGCCCGACTTGACCCGGCGCATGCTCGACGAATTGTCGCCATCACCGGCGAAGGCGACCGCGGACTGATTGCCTTGCAGGCCTGTCAGGCCTATATCAGAGCGCTGGCGCCTGCACATTTTGAATAAGCTTGTGTATTGAAAGCGCAACCGGCTCGTGTACGGTGGTACCCATTCCATCCGATCCGGAGCGCGCCGTGAAAGAAATCACCCAACTGGCGGCCGAACTTGGCCGACGTCTGCAATTGCTCAATGCCCACGTCACGACGGCCGAGTCCTGCACCGGTGGCGGGATTGCCGAAGCCATCACCCGCATTCCGGGGAGTTCGGCGTGGTTTGAGGCGGGTTACGTGACCTATTCCAACCGCCAGAAAACCCAGCAGCTGAATGTACCGATGGAGCTGTTCGGCACCGTGGGCGCGGTCAGTCGCGAAGTGGTCGAGGCCATGGTGCGCGGCGCCCGGGAAAAAAGCCTGGCGCGGTTTGCCGTGGCGGTCAGCGGCGTGGCCGGGCCGGACGGTGGTTCGCCGAACAAACCGGTGGGCACCGTCTGGCTGGCGTGGGGTGTGGGCGACACGGTTTCCAGCGAGGTCCAGCACTTCCCCGGCAACCGCGACGAAGTCCGCCGACAAACGGTGAAGGCCGCGCTAGAGGGCTTGCTGCGACTAGCGGCACGAGAAATCGAAAATCAGGGGTAGGCGATCCGTGAACGCTGTGGAATAATACTGGCTACTTATACAGGTGTTGGCCGTCAGGCCTTATTGATTACGTGAGGACTTTAATGGACGACAACAAGAAGAAAGCCTTGGCTGCGGCCCTGGGTCAGATCGAACGTCAATTCGGCAAGGGTGCCGTAATGCGTATGGGCGATCAGGACCGTCAGGCGATCCCGGCCATTTCCACCGGCTCTCTGGGTCTGGACATCGCACTCGGCATCGGCGGCCTGCCAAAAGGCCGTATCGTTGAAATCTACGGTCCTGAATCTTCCGGTAAAACCACACTGACGCTGTCCGTGATCGCCCAGGCTCAAAAAGCCGGTGCGACCTGCGCCTTCGTCGACGCCGAGCACGCCCTCGACCCTGAGTACGCCGGCAAGCTGGGCGTCAACGTCGACGACCTGCTGGTTTCCCAGCCGGACACCGGCGAACAGGCCCTGGAAATCACCGACATGCTGGTGCGCTCCAACGCCGTTGACGTGATCATCGTCGACTCCGTGGCCGCACTGGTGCCAAAGGCTGAAATCGAAGGCGAAATGGGTGACATGCACGTGGGCCTGCAAGCCCGTCTGATGTCCCAGGCGCTGCGTAAAATCACCGGTAACATCAAGAACGCCAACTGCCTGGTGATCTTCATCAACCAGATCCGCATGAAGATCGGCGTGATGTTCGGCAGCCCGGAAACCACCACCGGTGGTAACGCGCTGAAGTTCTACGCTTCGGTTCGTCTCGACATCCGCCGTACCGGCGCGGTGAAGGAAGGCGACGAAGTGGTCGGCAGCGAAACCCGCGTCAAGGTTGTGAAGAACAAGGTCGCTTCGCCGTTCCGTCAGGCCGAGTTCCAGATTCTCTACGGCAAGGGTATCTACCTGAACGGCGAGATGATCGACCTGGGCGTGCTGCACGGTTTCGTCGAGAAGTCCGGCGCCTGGTATGCCTACGAAGGCACCAAGATCGGTCAGGGCAAGGCCAACTCGGCCAAGTTCCTGGCGGACAATCCGGAAGTCGCGGCCAAGCTCGAGAAGCAACTGCGTGACAAACTGCTGTCGCCAGCCGTGATCGCCGACTCCAAGGCTTCTGCGGTCAAAGAGACCGAAGACGACCTGGCTGACGCTGACATCTGATTGCACCGATGACAACCGCCGTACTCGATACCCTCGTCGCGGTGCGGCGAACCGCCATGGACCTGCTCGCACGCCGCGAGCATGGTCGAGTTGAGCTGACGCGCAAACTGCGTCAGCGTGGCGCTCCCCCCGAGATGATCGAAACAGCCCTCGACCGTTTGACGGAAGAAGGGCTGCTTTCCGAAGCCCGTTATCTTGAAAGCTTTGTTTCCTATCGCGCCCGCTCCGGTTACGGCCCACTGCGGATTCGTGAAGAACTGAGCCAGCGCGGTTTGCAACGCGCCGATATCGAACTCGCCTTGCGCGAGAGCGGTATCAACTGGCAAGAACAGCTAACAGACACGTGGCAACGGAAGTTCTCCGGACAGCTTCCTGGCGATGCCAAGGAACGCGCCAGACAAGGTCGATTCCTGGCGTACCGGGGATTCTCGATGGAGATGATCAACCGCTTGTTCAGCGGCAGAGGGATGGACGATTAAATTGTTCCAGCTTCAGCTCAGCTTCATCTGAAAAATAAAAACGGCCCGCTATTTCGATAGCGGGCCGTTTTTTTTTGCCTTCACGTTACCTTCGACGGTTCGCGAGTGCGTTGCGCGGTTTGGGGTTTTGAGTGGGCCCAGTTTTCCGGCAGGTTGATGTAGTCCACCAGCTCCCGCAGACGCCCGTGATCCCGGGCATTGAAGGCGAATGCCAGGCGCGTCAGGTGGCTGAATTGAGCATCGTCGTGCTCTTCGCCGGCGTAGGCGTGTTGATGGAACTGGTCACTCAGGCACAAATCGGCAAACGCTTCCTGCATATGCTCCAGGGCCTGATCGCTCAACTTGTGGTTCATGCGAATGACAAACTGGCGCTTGAGCCAACGGCTGGAGTGGAAGTTGCCGTAGAACTGGTTGATCTGCTCCACCGCCTCTTCAACGTTGTAGACCAGGCGCACCAACTTCAGGTCGGTCGGCAGAATGTAACGGTTTTCCTCCAGTTGCTGGCGAATGAAGTCCAGCGCGCCTTGCCAGAAAGTCCCGCCCGGTGCGTCCAGCAGCACCACCGGCACCAGAGGGCTTTTGCCGGTCTGGATCAGCGTGAGCACTTCCAGCGCTTCGTCCAGGGTGCCGAACCCGCCGGGGCACAACACCAGCGCATCGGCTTCCTTGACGAAGAACAGCTTGCGGGTGAAGAAGAAGTGGAACGGCAGCAGATTATTGGTGCCGTCCACGGTGGGGTTGGCATGTTGTTCGAAGGGCAGGGTGATATTGAACCCCAGGCTGTGATCGCGGCCGGCACCCTCATGGGCGGCGGCCATGATTCCGCCGCCGGCACCGGTGATGACCATCATGTTCGAGCGGGCCAGCGAGGCTCCGAGTTCCCGAGCCATGGCGTAAAGGGGATGTTCGACCGGGGTGCGAGCCGAACCGAACACTGTGACCTTGCGTCGCCCCTTGAACTGTTCAAGCGTGCGAAACGCCTGCTCCAGTTCGCGCAGGGCTTGCAGGGTGATCTTGGCGTTCCAGCGGTTGTGGTCTTCCTGGGCCATGCGCAGCACGGTCAGGATCATGTCGCGGTAGATGGGGGAATTCGGGCTGTTGGGTGATACCAGGTTGAGTTGTTCTTCGACCTTGCTGATGAGGTCGTGGCCGCTTTCCTGAAAATGGCGGCTGAGCAGGTCATTCGGTTGGTAAGGCATGCAACTTCTCCTTCTGCACAGAGCTTCCGGCCCTGACGTGCGGCGTCAGTGCCGCGCTGCAAGAAAACAAACATCCGGCAGCTCCTTTCCTGCCGTTAGAAAAATGAACGGGAATACGTTGAATCTAGACCCTCAAAGCATTTTTCGCTCATTGAACATCGCGCCGCAAAGTCTTTCCTGGCAACTGCTTATTGCCGCTTTTCGAAGTGTTTTCACCGCTCGTCCGATGCCACGTCGAGGGCTGAATGCTCTGATTTACTAAGTTAAAGGCGCCGTACGATAACTTTGCGTCAACGACCGTACGCAAGGTGCACGCTATTCAAGGATTTGCGGGTGGCAAGGAGGCAGGACACATGACCAGAGTCATTCTGGAGATCGATACGCAGCTGTATCGGTTGTTGAAAGCATCGGCCGAGACCAACCATGTGAGTCTCGAAGAGGAGTGCTGCCGACGCCTGGCGGGAGGGGATCGCCGCTCGCGGTACTTGCAGGCCTTGCTGGCCGAACTGCGCGCCGAGGATGAACAGCGGCGCGCCACGTCGAGATGATTACTTCTTCTTCGCTGGAGCCGCTTTCGGGCAATCCGATTCCTGGTAGCTGGCGGAGCCGATCGCCTTGTTGCTTTTCACTTCGGTGAATTCATAACGCATGATCGCGCCTTTGGCCATCAGCTTGCGGTACGACGGATTGTTGCAGACCGAGGCGCCCAGCTGAAAATACACGGCTTTGGGATCGGCGCGCATTTTGTCGGCGTGGCTCTTTTGCACGCTCAGGTGATTGACCAGCGTGGTGCCTTCGACGGTGTAGCCCTGATCAAGAATGTCTTCGTTGATCGCCCGTGGCGTGCCGACGCTGCTTTGTGCGGCGACATTGCGCAGCTCTCGGTTCAGATTCTGCTCACTCAGGGATGCAGCCTGAGCGCTGAAGGACGAGGCCAGCAGAATGGCAGCGGTGGGAACGATAAGGCGCAGCATGAAACTCTCCTGGTTCAGTGACTGGTGGTTCGACCAGCCACGTGACTGTGCGTTCAGTGGCGGCGAATTATAGGGGAGCCGGTCGGGAGGGTACAGGCTTGTGCCCGTCGCTCTGGTAAACTGCCGCCCTTTATTGCCCTGCCGAGTGTCGTTCGTGTCGAGTTTTCCTGTCTGCCGGTGCCGCCTGCGATGAATCATGCCCCCAACGCCGTGGCCCGCCTGCGCGATCAGCGCGAGGACGAAGGCATCAAGCCGATCCAGGCCCGTGGCTTTCGCTCCCCGCGCTGCCGCGATTGCCGGGTGATCATCAGCCATTGCCTGTGCGCCTGGCGGCCAACCGTCGATACACGCTCGGGCGTTTGCCTGATCATGACCGGCAAGGAAGTGTTCAAGCCAAGTAACACCGGTTGGCTGATCGCCGACATCGTGCGCGACAACCATGCCTTCATCTGGTCGCGGACCGAGCCCGACGAGCAACTGCTGGCGCTGCTGAACGACCCGCAATGGCAGCCGTATCTGGTGTTCCCCGGCGAGTACGTCGAACCTTCGCGGGTGACCAACACCGTGGATCTCGATAGCAGCAAGCGCCCGCTGTTCATCCTGCTGGATGCGACCTGGACCGAAGCCCGGAAGATTTTCCGCAAGAGCCCGTATTTCGACCGTTTGCCGATACTCAGCCTGTTGCCCGACAAACTCTCGCGCTATCGCCTGCGCCGCTCGACCCGCAGCGAGCACCTGTGCACCGCCGAAGTGGCGGCGCTGTGCCTGGAGCTGGCCGGTGATTCGGACGCGGCATCGGCGCTGGATGCCTATTTCGATGTGTTCAGCCAGCATTACCTGGGGGCCAAGCAGCAACTGGACGTCAATGTGTCGACGCCGGCCCACGCCGAATTGCTGCCCTATATCCGAAACGCGGCGCCAGTACCGGCCTGATCCTGGCCCATACTGCTAAAGCAGTGGCCGTGCGGCTTGACCACCCCGGCTTCGCTGGTCATGCTTGGCGCCGATTGGGGTGCGGCCAAGGTTTGAAACGCCGTTTTTGTTCGTGATTGGCGTTGAACGTGCCCCTGTGGATGCCGCTGCCGGGCGGTGTCTGGATTTGCCTTGGCACGGCTCGAATGCGCGAGCCTGCCATCAAAAACAGGATCATTTGAAAAATGGCCACATACGACATCCTGATTGCCGATGATCACCCTCTTTTTCGTAGCGCACTGCATCAAGCGGTGACGATGGGCCTTGGCCCGGACGTACGCATGGTGGAGGTGGCGAGCATCGCCGAACTGGAATCCCGCCTGACCGAAAAGGCTGACTGGGATCTGGTGCTGCTGGACCTGAACATGCCGGGCGCTTTCGGGTTTTCCGGGCTGGTGATGCTGCGCGGTCAGTACCCGCAGATTCCGGTAGTGATGGTTTCGGCCCAGGAAGAAGCCTCGGTGATGGTCAAGTCTCGGGAATTCGGTGCCAGTGGTTTCATCCCCAAATCCAGCGACCTGAGCGTGATTCAGGAAGCGGTGCGCAAAGTGCTGGATGGCGACGTGTTCTGGCCGCCCCAGGCGTTCGAAGCGGTCAGCGTTTCGGATGAAGCCAAAGCCGCCAGCGATGGCCTCGCCAGCCTGACACCCCAGCAGTTCCGGGTGCTGACCATGGTCTGCGAAGGCTTGCTGAACAAGCAGATCGCCTACGAGCTGAGTGTGTCGGAAGCGACCATCAAGGCCCACGTCACGGCGATTTTTCGCAAGTTGAACGTGCGGACCCGGACCCAGGCAGCTTTACTGCTGCAACAACTTGAGTCAATTCCGAGCCAGTAAGCACTGGCGTCTTCACGCTTTTTTGACTTTCGTTGATCTAGCTTCCCCACTTCCTTTCGGTCGGTTATCTACTTTATGTCACCTTTCAAGGGCCAGACGGGCCTGAAACGCATCCTCAACGCTTCCGGTTACTCGCTGGACGGCTTGCGCGCCGCCTTCACTGGCGAAGCCGCATTCCGCCAGTTGGTGCTGCTTAACGTGGTACTGATTCCGCTGACGTTTTTCCTCAATGTCAGCCGGGTCGAGCAGGCGCTGCTGATCGCCGTGTGCCTGCTGGCGCTGATCGTCGAGCTGTTGAATTCAGCGGTGGAGGCGGCCATCGACCGTATCTCGCTGGAGTTGCACCCGCTGTCCAAGAACGCCAAGGACATGGGCAGTGCCGCGCAATTCGTGGCACTGAGCATGATCGCCCTGGTGTGGGCGGTGATTCTGCTTTAAGCGATGCTCGGCAGAACGATCTCGTCGCTGCGCTGCACCCCGGCGGTGAAGGCGCGGCACAGATCGAGGAATTCGCGCATCGCGGAGGTCTGGTACTTCTGCTTGTGCCAGATGAAATAGAACTGCCGCGCCAGATCCAGATCCGGCGTCTCCACCGGCACCAGGCTGCCGCGACGGAAGGCGTCACGCAGCGCCAGACGCGAAATACAGCCAATCCCCAGACCTGATTCCACCGCGCGTTTGATCGCTTCGGTGTGTTCCAGCTCCAGCCGGATGTTCAGCGCGCTGCGATGATGACGCATCGCCTGATCGAAGGTCAGGCGCGTCCCAGACCCCTGTTCCCGCAAAATCCATGCTTCATGAGTCAATTCCTCCATGGTCGCGCTGCCGCGCTTGGCCAACGGATGTTGTGGGGCGCAGAACACCACCAGTTCATCCTCGACCCAGCTCTGCACTTCGATGTCCGGGTGGCTGCAATCGCCCTCGATTAGACCCAGATCAATTTCGTAATGAGCCACTTGTTGCACGATATTGGCAGTGTTCTGCACATGCAGCTTCACCTGGCTTTCGGGGTGGCGCTGCATGAAACCGCCGATCAGCAGCGTCGCCAGGTAATTGCCGATGGTCAGGGTAGCGCCCACCGACAGCGAGCCGAAACCGGATTTACCGTTGAGCAGGTCTTCGATTTCCTTGGCCTGATCGAGCATGGCCACCGCTTGCGGCAACAACTGTTTGCCGAGGGCGTTGAGGCTCAGGCGTTTGCCGGCGCGGTCGAACAGCTGGCAGCTGGACTGGCGCTCCAGTTCGGTGATGGAAGTGCTGGCGGCCGATTGCGACAGGTTGAGCAGACCCGCAGCACGGGACACGCTTTCCTGCTGAGCGACAGCGACGAAGACTTGCAGTTGACGAAGAGTAAATCGCATATCGATATAACCGATAACCCTTATCTTAATAATCCAGTTAACAGATATTGTCGGCGCTATTAGAATGCGATGCAATTGCGCACCGTCGGCATTCTTCAACACGAGCCGGGCAGGCGCAGATCAATCTCCAGGAGTCCCACGTACATGAGCAACATGAACCACGAGCGTGTCCTCAGTGTTCATCACTGGAACGACACTCTGTTCAGCTTCAAGTGCACCCGCGATCCGGGCCTGCGCTTCGAGAACGGTCAGTTCGTGATGATCGGCCTGCAACAGCCAAACGGCCGCCCGCTTATGCGCGCTTACTCGATCGCCAGCCCGAACTGGGAAGAGCATCTCGAGTTCTTCAGCATCAAGGTGCAGGACGGTCCGCTGACCTCCCAGCTGCAGCACCTGAAGGAAGGCGACGAGATCATCATCTCGAAAAAACCGACCGGCACCCTGGTGCTGGACGACCTGAACCCGGGCAAGCACCTGTATCTGCTGAGCACCGGCACCGGTCTGGCGCCGTTCATGAGCGTGATCCAGGACCCGGAAACCTACGAGCGCTTCGAGAAAGTGATCCTGGTTCACGGTGTTCGTTACGTCAACGAAGTCGCCTACCGCGAATTCATCACCGAGCACCTGCCGCAGAACGAGTTCTTCGGCGAGGCGCTGCGTGACAAGCTGATCTACTACCCGACCGTGACCCGCGAACCGTTCGAGAATCAGGGCCGTCTGACCGACCTGATGCGCAGCGGCAAGCTGTTCAGCGACATCGGCCTGCCACCGATCAACCCGCAGGACGACCGCGCGATGATCTGCGGCAGCCCGAGCATGCTCGACGAGACCAGCGAAGTGCTCGACAGCTTCGGCCTGAAGATCTCGGCGCGTATGCGCGAGCCGGGTGACTACCTGATCGAGCGCGCATTCGTCGAGAAGTAATCCCGACGATGCCAAAGAAAAGCCCGCGTTGCCTGAGAAGGCAGCGCGGGCTTTTTCGTTTTCGCGATTCAGTCAGCGGCGGGGATGACTTCCAGGACGCGGATCTGCTCAGGCACAGGGTAATGCCAGCGCACGTCCAGATCCCAGAACTGCGCGCCGTATTCGCGTTCGGGCGCGGGCGTCTGATAGGCCGGGCGCGGATCCTGGGCCAGGCACTGCTCGATCAGCTCGACCAGCGGCTCGGCCAGGCGCTGAGCGTGCGTGTGCGCCTGTTGCAGCGCCGCGTCCGTCCACTGCACGTCGATCAGTTGCGGCGCGGCACTGGCGATGCTGTTGGAAGCGTCAGCAATGATGTCGGCGTACGGCACGTAGGGTTTGACGTCGAGAATCGGCGTGCCATCCAGCAAGTCGATGCCGGAAATGAACAGGCGGTTGGCCTCGACCTTGTCCAGCTTCACCACCGACTGGCCGATGCCGTTCGGCCGGTGCGTGGCGCGGGTGGCGAACACGCCCATCGACTTGTTGCCACCGAGGCGCGGAGGGCGGACTTTGAGTCGCGGCTTGTCTTCCAGCGCCTGATGGAACAGGAACAGCAGCCAGACATGACTGACCTGCTCCAGCCCTTGCACCGCGTCACCCTGATCGAAGGGTGCCACCAGTTCCAGCACGCCACGGGCGGCGGGGGCCAGTTGCGGCTGGCGCGGGATGGCGAACTTCTCCTTGAAGCAGGAGCGGACGAAGCCGATTGGGGAAACGCTGTAAGTCATGGTTTGCATTCGAAGCGGAGCAGGGCTGGCATGATAACCCGTCCGGCCGCCAGTCTGGTGCTGGCAGACCTGACGCTATCGCCGGCAAGCCAGCTCCCACAGGGTTCGCGGGAGTTCGCATCATGTGTGTACACCAAAAGACCTGTGGGAGCTGGCTTACCAGCGATAGCCTCACCGCCGATATCAGAGACTAAACCCGCCATCCAGCGGAATGATATTCCCGGTCATGTACGCCCCGGCGGTACTCGCCAGGCTGATCGCCAGCGCTGCCATCTCTTCCTCACGCCCCCAGCGTTTCATCGGGATCAGCGCAGTGTCTTCGGCCAGCGCCTGCTGGTCGCTGCCGATGTGCTGGGTCATTTTGCTCGGGAAGCGTCCCGGCGCGATGACATTGACGTTGATGTGCTGGCTCACCAGTTCCCGGGCGAGAATCCGCGACAGTTGATGCAGGGCCGCTTTGCTCGGTCCGTAGGCATAGGCCTGTTCACCGAAAGACGAGATCCCCGCTACCGAGCCGATGTTGATGATCCGCGCTGGATTGGCCGCCGACCCGGATTGGCGCAGCAACGGCAGAAACTGCTGGATGCAACTGAACACCGAGGTCACGTTGAGTTGCATGACTTTCTCCCAGCCCTTGACCGGGTAGCTCTCCAGCGGCGCGCCCCAAGTGGTGCCGGCGTTGTTCACCAGAATGTCCAGATGAGTGATCTGCTCGCCCAGTCGCGCGGCCAGCTCTTTCACGCCTTCTTCTGTCGCCAGATTCGCCGCCATGCCATGACACGTGCCCAGGGCACTGAGTTCTTCAGCGGTTTGATGACAGGCTTCCGCGTCACGGGAGCAGACGTACACGCGGGCGCCTGCTTCGACAAACGCCTTGGCGATCATTTTGCCGATACCACGGGTGCCGCCGGTCACCAGGGCGGTGCGGCCTTGCAGGGAGAAATACGGGTGCATGGCGAATCCTGAGGGCTAGGGTTCAGTACACCCTAGTCGCCGGCTGCGAAAAGCGGAGCCACTATTTTTGGAAGGAATGGGAGGCCATAGGGCCAGCTTCAAGTTGCGAGCGTCGAGCTACGAGTAAAAGCTTGCAGCTCGACGCCTGTCGCTGCTTTACGCTCTCACGCGGAGCGTGAGCCCCTTGAGGAAATTGCGCAGCAACTGATCGCCGCACGGGCGGTAGTTGGTGTGGCCGACCTTGCGGAACAATGCGCTCAGCTCAGGCTTGGACACCGGGAAGTCGGCAGCCTTGAGGATCGCGTGCATGTCGTCTTCCTTCAGTTCGAAGGCCACGCGCAGCTTTTTCAGGATGATGTTGTTGGTCACCGGCAGTTCGATCGGCAGCGGCGGACGGCTTTCGTCCTTGCCGCGCTTGAAGATCACCAGACCGTCGAGGAAGTGCGCGATGACTTCGTCCGGGCAGCGCACGAAACCTTCTTCGTCTTCTTCTTTCTTGTCGAGGTACGTCACGACATCGGCAAGTGTGACGTCCAGGCCGCCGAGTTTGATGATCTCGACCACTTTCTTGTCGCTGATGTCGAGCATGTAGCGCACGCTGCGCAGAACGTCGTTGTGAACCATGTGTGCAATCCTGATTGTTCGCTGTGGGCACCGAGCGGGGCGCGATGCCGGAATGTAGGGTGGCTTGCGAGCCTTAGAATTTCTCTTTGCCGGACAGGTAGCGCCATTGGCCGACCGGCACCTTGCCGATGGACACGCCGCCGATGCGGATGCGGCGGATGCCGATGACCTTCAGGCCGACCGCTTCGCAGAACTGGGCGATGATCCCCGGCTGCGGGTTTTTCATGGCGAAGCGCAGACGGTTTTCGTTCTGCCAGCTGGCCTTGACCGGCGGCAGTTCCTTTCCCTTGTGGGTGAGGCCGTGCTGCAGGCGATTGAGGCCGTGGGCAACCATGTCGCCTTCGACTTCGACCACGTATTCCTGCTCGATCTTGGCCGCGTCGGCGGTGAGCTTGCGCAGCACCTTCCAGTCCTGGGTGAACACCAGCAGGCCGCTGGCCTTGGGTTGCAGGTCGGCGCTGGCGGTCAGGCGCAGGAAGTGCCCGCGCAGCGGACGCTTGCCGTAGCGGTGTTCTACGCTGAGGGTTTCGGCGTTCAGCGACTGCATGGCGCTGTCGACATCCATGCCGGCCGGCACGTTGAGCAGGATGGTCACCGGCTCCGGCGCGGTGGCCTTGGCGTCCTTGTCGAGCTCGACCTTTTGGTCGCCGACCTTGAACTGCGGCTCGTCGATGACTTCGCCGTCCACGGTGACCCAGCCGCCCTCGATGAACAGCTCGGCCTCCCGGCGGGAGCAACCGACCAGCTCGATGAGGCGTTTGGAGAGGCGAATCGGGTCAGTCATGACAGGGGCCGTAACAAAAAAAGGGGTGGGCATTGTACCTGCCTGGGGCCGGTTAAGCCCGATTGCATTTGCGCCGTGTGGCTTTTAGCCGCGTACGGCGCGCTGCTCCGGTTGTTTCAGGCGCATGTGCAACAGCGGATACGGCTGGCCCATGCCATCGACTTCCGAGCGGCCGATCACCTCGAACCCTTGCTTGAAGTAAAACCCCAGGGCCTGCGGGTTCTGTTCGTTGACGTCCAGTTCGTCGGCGTTCAGGTGCTCCATCGCGTACTTCAGCAGTTTCTTGCCAAGGCCCTGGCCGCGATGGGCCGGGTCGATGAACAGCATTTCGATCTTGCCTGCCGCGACCCCGGCAAACCCGGTGATGCGCTGATGGCTGTCCCGGGTGCAGATCAGCATCACTGCGTCGAGGTAGCGGGTCAGCACCAGATTCTTCAGCAGCTCGATGTAGGATTCCGGCAGGAAATCATGAGTCGCGCGGACCGAGGCCTCCCAGACCCGGGTCAGTTCCTGATAATCGCTGAGTTTCGGCGTGTGGATGACCGAGTGGTGACGCATGCCCGATAGCCTCTTTGTCATGGATGAGGGAGTCCTTCCCCTCACAAACTCTAGCCGTAAAAAAGCCCCGCATCTCGTAAAAGAGAGCGGGGCTTTCTGTATTTTTCGCGCTTAGATCTGTTCGGCCCAGAGGTCGTATTCGTCGGCGTCGGTCACCTTGCACCAGACTTTGTCGCCCGGCTTCAGGTTGCTGCCGTTGTCGATGAACACGTTGCCGTCGATTTCTGGGGCATCGAAGAAGCAGCGCCCGACCGCGCCTTGCTCGTCGACTTCGTCCACCAGCACTTCGATTTCACGGCCGATGCGCATTTGCAGGCGCGCCGAGCTGATGGCCTGCTGGTGCGCCATGAAGCGTTCCCAGCGATCCTGCTTGACGTCGTCCGGAACCACTTCCAGATCCAGATCGTTGGCTGGAGCGCCTTCGACCGGCGAATACTGGAAGCAGCCGACGCGGTCGAGCTGGGCTTCGGTCAGCCAGTTCAGCAGGTACTGGAAGTCTTCTTCGGTTTCGCCGGGGAAGCCGACGATGAAGGTCGAACGAATGATCAGGTCCGGGCAGATCTCGCGCCAGTTCTTGATCCGCGCCAGGGTCTTGTCTTCGAACGCCGGGCGTTTCATCGACTTGAGGACTTTCGGGCTGGCGTGCTGGAACGGGATGTCCAGGTACGGCAGGATCTTGCCGGCGGCCATCAGCGGGATCAGCTCGTCAACGTGCGGGTACGGGTAAACGTAGTGCAGACGGACCCAGACGCCGAGGGTGCTCAGCGCTTCGCACAGTTCGGTCATGCGGGTTTTCACCGGCGCGCCGTTCCAGAAACCGGTGCGGTATTTGACGTCAACGCCGTAGGCACTGGTGTCCTGGGAAATCACCAGCAGTTCCTTCACGCCGGACTTGACCAGACGCTGGGCTTCGTCGAGCACGTCGCCAACCGGACGGCTGACCAGTTTGCCGCGCATCGACGGGATGATGCAGAAGCTGCAGCTGTGGTTGCAGCCTTCGGAAATCTTCAGGTACGCGTAGTGGCGCGGGGTCAGCTTGATGCCTTGCGGCGGCACCAGGTCGATCAGCGGGTTGTGATCCTGCTTCGGCGGCACGACTTCGTGCACCGCGTTGACCACTTGCTCGTACTGCTGCGGACCGGTGACGGCCAGCACGCTCGGGTGCACGTCACGGATATTGCCTTCTTCCACGCCCATGCAGCCGGTCACGATGACCTTGCCGTTTTCCTTGATCGCTTCGCCGATGACTTCCAGCGATTCGGCCTTGGCCGAGTCGATGAAGCCGCAGGTGTTGACCACGACCACGTCGGCGTCCTGATAGGTGGACACCACGTCATAGCCTTCCATGCGCAGCTGGGTCAGGATGCGCTCGGAGTCGACCAGTGCTTTCGGGCAACCCAGAGAAACGAAGCCAACCTTTGGATTGGCCGGCGCAGGAGTGGTGGACATGTCTAACCTCGGTGTTTTGTGACGTCGCTTGCCTGATGGCAGAAGCCGACGGACGGGCGCTTGAAGTGCGCCTCTGATCAAAAAGTGCGCAATTCTAGCGACGAGCAGCGCACTTGACCAGCTTTATGCAGGGAAATACGACGAGTGCTGCGCTATGCTTCGCGCCGTTGCGCTTTACTGAATTTTTACAGTCAAGAAAACGTCTGTTACAGGGCGTAAAAACGCGCATGCTGCACACAAAGCATAGTGCTTCATCTAAGAAGCCGGTCTGGGAATCAGGAGTGTTGGATGGGTCAGGCAAGTAGTCACGCGGCAGGCGCCGAAGGTTCGGCCACCAAGCCGCTGAGCATGCTGGTCGCGGCGGTCGGGGTAGTTTACGGCGACATCGGCACGAGCCCGTTGTACACCCTCAAAGAAGTGTTTTCCGGCGCTTACGGCGTGCCTGTCAATCACGACGGAGTGCTCGGCATTCTGTCGCTGATTTTCTGGTCGCTGATCTGGGTCGTTTCAATCAAGTACATGATGTTCGTCCTGCGCGCCGACAACCAGGGCGAAGGCGGGATCATGGCGCTCACCGCGCTGGCTCGCCGGGCAGCGGCGGGGCGCAAGCGGTTGCGTACGTTGCTGGTGGTCTGCGGGCTGATCGGCGCGGCGCTGTTCTATGGCGACAGCATGATCACCCCGGCGATTTCCGTGCTCTCGGCCATTGAAGGTCTGGGCCTGGCCTTCGACGGCATCGACCACTGGGTGGTGCCGCTGTCACTGGTGGTGCTGGTCGGGTTGTTTCTGATCCAGAAGCACGGAACGGCGCGGATCGGCATTCTGTTCGGGCCGATCATGGTCACCTGGTTCCTTGTCCTCGGCGCCCTCGGCGTCTACGGTATCAGCCACTACCCGGAAGTGCTGCACGCGATGAACCCGGTCTGGGCCGTGCGCTTTTTCATGGTTCATACCGGCATGGGCGTGGCCATCCTCGGTGCCGTGGTGCTGGCGCTGACCGGTGCCGAAGCGCTGTACGCCGACATGGGCCACTTCGGTCGCAAGCCGATTGCCCGTGCGTGGTTCCTGCTGGTGCTGCCGGCGCTGGTGCTCAACTATTTCGGTCAGGGCGCCCTGCTGCTGGAGAACCCGGAAGCGGCGCGTAACCCGTTCTACCTGCTGGCGCCGAGCTGGGCGCTGATTCCGCTGGTCGGTCTGTCGACCCTGGCCACGGTGATCGCCTCCCAGGCGGTGATTTCCGGTGCGTTCTCCCTGACCCGTCAGGCGATCCAGCTCGGTTACATCCCGCGCATGTACATCCAGCACACCTCCAGCGACGAGCAGGGCCAGATCTACATCGGCGCCGTGAACTGGTCGCTGATGGTCGGCGTGGTGTTGCTGGTGATCGGCTTCGAATCCTCCGGCGCCCTGGCCTCGGCCTACGGCGTGGCGGTGACCGGCACGATGCTGATGACCACGATTCTGGTCTCGGCAGTCATGTTGCTGCTGTGGAAATGGCCACCGATTCTGGCGGTGCCGGTGCTGCTCGGCTTCCTGCTGGTGGACGGCCTGTACTTCGCCGCCAACGTGCCGAAGATCGTCCAGGGCGGTGCCTTCCCGGTGATCGCCGGTATCGCGCTGTTCGTGCTGATGACCACCTGGAAGCGCGGCAAGCAACTGCTGGTCGAGCGCCTCGACGAGGGCGCGCTGCCGCTGCCGATCTTCATCAGCAGCATCCGCGTGCAGCCACCGCACCGCGTGCAGGGCACCGCCGTGTTCCTCACCGCCCGCTCCGACGCGGTGCCGCACGCGCTGTTGCACAACCTGCTGCACAACCAGGTGTTGCATGAGCAAGTGGTGCTGCTGACGGTGGTCTACGAAGACATCCCGCGCGTCCCACCATCCCGACGTTTCGAAGTCGAAGCCCACGGCGAAGGCTTCTTCCGGGTGATCCTGCACTTCGGCTTCACCGACGAACCGGACGTGCCGCAGGCACTGAAGCTGTGCCATCTCGACGACCTCGACTTCAGCCCGATGCGCACCACCTACTTCCTCAGCCGCGAAACAGTCATTGCCTCGAAACTCGAAGGCATGGCCCGTTGGCGTGAAGCACTGTTTGCGTTCATGTTGAAGAATGCCAACGGGAACCTGCGCTTCTTCAATCTGCCGCTGAACCGGGTGATTGAGTTGGGGACGCAGGTGGAGATGTAAACCCCCGTCTCAACTGAAAAGCCCCCGTCAGCCTTGTGGCTGGCGGGGGCTTTTTTGTATCCGTGTCCAAACGTTTCCAGGCGCCCATCCTCTCTGGTAGCTGGTAGGCTGCCTCTCATAGAGTCATTACGGTGCACGAGGACGATTTGCATGACGGAGTTACCGGAGCAAGAAAGGCTGGATGAACTCGAGAGTCTTCGGGTTCAAGCGGCAGTCGAGGCGCGATTGAGCAATTTCGATCCTGCTCAAGCGATCAGTCACGACGACATGCGGGCGAGGTATGGCCAGGAAGCGCTGACATCTAACTGAGTCCTGTGCTTATCGTGGGAGTCCTCGAAATGAAAAAGCCCCCGCAACTGCGAAGTTGCGGGGGCTTTTCGTTGGTGCGCTTCAGATCACTCTTCCGCCACCTGCGCCGTGTTCTGACGCTTCTCGATCAAATCCACCAGACGCTTGGCCAGCGCCGGGTAGTTCTCGTCGAAGTGGTGGCCACCAGGCAGCTTCACTGCTTCGCCCACCGCGGTCTTGTCAGTGCAACCGCTTTCATCCGTCTCTTCTTCACCGTAGATGCACACGACCTTGGCCGGTGGCAGCTTGGCCATTTCCGGGCCGGTGGCGGCTTCTTTGCCGGCGTTGCCGAGCCAGCCGTCGACTTCGATTTCGAAGCTGCCGGTGCGGGCGAAGGCCAGCAGGATGATTGCGTCGACGCGTTGCTGCTCGGTTTCCGGCAGGCGGTTGTAGATGGCCGGCAGAACGTCGGCGCCGAACGAGTAACCGGTCAGGATGAAGCGTTTGGTGCCCCACTTCTGGCGGTAGTGCTGCATCAGTTCGGTCAGGTCCAGGGCGCTTTGTTCCGGGCTCTTGTGCTGCCAGTAGTAGCGCAGGGTGTCGATGCCGACGACCGGGTAGCCGATCTTGGCCATTTCACCGGCCACGTCGCGGTCGAGGTCGCGCCAGCCGCCGTCACCCGAGAGGAACAGGGTGACGGTGTCCTTGGCCTGGCCGGCCGGGACTTCCACCACCGGGATCTGCAGGCCGCCGTTGGCCTTGTCGCCGCCGACGAGGATCTTGCGCAGTTCGTTGTTCAGCACTTGCGGCAGGTTGATATCGTAGTCGCTGATGCTGGTTTCGGCGTTCGGTTGATCGCGCACGAAACCGGCGCTGGTGTCGTCCGGGTTGTCGTTCCACGCCACCAGCCAATGGCCGTGGGCGGCAGACTTCGGCAGCAGGTGAGTGCAGCCGGGTTTTTCCAGGGCCAGGTCGACCGATACGGCTTGAGCCTTGTCGTCTTTCTGCTCGGACAGCCAGCGCCACGCCAGCACGGCGCCGGGGCCGATGCCGCTGACCAGGGTCGCCGGGCCGTTCAGTTCACGCAGGCCGGCTTGCAGGGCGCGGCTTTGCAGCAGGCAGTCCTTGGGCAGAATCACCTGAACGATCTGCGCCGAAGCGCTGCGGCTCAGGGTGCTCAGTTGCTTGTCGCTGAGTTTCTGGTCGTCGTTGACCGCCACCAGCACCTGAGCCTTGGGCTTGGTGCCGGGGATGACCCGGGTCATGGCGGCGCCATCGGCCGGGGTGAGCTGTTCGAGGGTCGGTTCCGGTGCCGGGCGTTTGAGGTACCAGAAACCGCCACCGGCAATCGCGGCCAGCACCAGCAGTGCGACCAGGATGTACTTCAGGGAGCGTTGAATCATCAGCGTTTCACCAATCCAGTCAAGCCGCCCGCGATCAGGGCAGCAGTGTCGGCCAGCGCCACCAGCGGATCGAGTCCGGCGGGCACGGCCATATAACGGGGTTCCCAGTCAGGCTGGAACTTGTCTTTGAAGCGGCGCAAGCCTTGGAAGTTGTACAACTGCTCACCACGGCGGAAAACCATCGAGCCCAGACGCTGGGTCAGCGGTGCACCGCGCCGGGGTTGCAACCCCGACAGCGGCACCATGCCCAGGCTGAAGCGCGCGTATCCGTGACTCTTATAGTGTTGAATCAGACCGACCATCATGAATTCCATGGTCAGCTTGGGGGCGTCCGGGTGCGCGCGCATCAGGTCGAGACTGGCCAGGTCATGGCTGTAGGTCTCGAGCAGGTTGGCGAACGCCACCGGGCGACCTTCGAAGCGAATCACCGCAATGCGGAAATGCTTCAGGTAATCATCGCTGAAACGGCCGAGGGAGAAACCTTTCTCGCGCACGTTCTTGCCGGTCAGCCAGGCATCGGAAATCACCTTGAGCTCATCCATCGGCGCCTGGCCCGGCTCATGGATCTCCAGCGACAGGCCGTCGCGGGTGCCACGGTTCCAGGTGTAGCGCAGGTCCTTCATCTCCTTGCCCTTGGCTTCCAGGTCAAAGCGATGCAGATCGACCCGGGCTTCCTCGCCCAGCTTGATCGCGGTCAGGCCGATGTCCATGTAGTACGGCAGGTTCTCGGCGCGAACCTGATAGAACACCGGGCGGGCGTGATGGATGTCGCACAGGTCGCGGAACTGCCAGATCATCTCGGCCCGTTGCTGGCCGGGGCCGATCGGGTCGTACAGGGCCACCAGACTGCGGCCGCGGCGGGCGTACATCAGGAAGGCTTCGTCGTTGGGATGAAACAGCAGCGCCTTGTCGCCGGTCAGGGCCAGGCCGCCGTCCGGTTGCGAGGAGGCCATCAGAATCTTCGAGGCGCGTTCCAGTTCATCCGGTGTCGGCAGATGGATCACCGGGCGAGCGGTGCGCAGCAGCCAGGTCAGTGCGATTACCAGCAGCAACACGGCGGCGCCGAGCAGCGAGCGCAGGCCGCGCGGGGCGTCGGCGTCGAGAGTGAACTGCCACCACAGTTGATGGCTGTACGGAACGTCCTGATAAGCGAACAGCAAAAGCCACGTCGAGGCGCCGAGTACGCACAGACTGGCCACCAGATACAGCGGCGAGAACGGCAGTTCGGTCAGGCGGCTCGGGCGGTAGAACGAGCGACGGAACACCCCCAGCAGCGCGGCGGTGAGGGTCATCAGGGTCGCTTCTTCCCAGTCGAAACCCTTGAGCAGTGAGAGCAGGGCGCCCACCAGCAATAGAATGGTGGTCAGCATCCACGCCGCCGACAGCCGGCGACGCAGGCCCTGAGCGAGCATCAGACACAGCACGCCGATCAGGCTGGCGCCAAAGTGCGAGGCGTCGACCAGACGGTGAGGAATCAGAAAACCGATGTGTTCCAGACGGGTGTCGATCTCTGGCGTCGCGCCGGAAAACAGCAGCACCACGCCGGACAGGAACACCAGCACCGCGAGAATCGGTGCTGCCAGACCGGAAGCCGCACGCATGGTCTGCGACTGAAACAGGCGCTGGCCTTCGTTGATCAGCAACAGCACGCAGGCCACCAGCAACGGCAGCACCACATAGATCAGGCGATACAGGAGCAGGGCGGCCGCCAGTGGCGCGGCGCCGAGTTTGTCGGCAAACGCCGCGAGCAGAATGGCTTCGAAGACACCTACGCCACCTGGAACGTGACTGAGTACACCGGCGGCCAGTGCCAGCAGATAAACCAGCAGGAACGCACCGAAGGGCGGCGCTTCCGGTAGCAGCAGATAAAGGACGGTCGCAGCGGCAGCCACGTCGAGGGCGGTGATGACCAGTTGCAGGAACGTCAGCCGACGACCCGGCAGACGCAGGGTGCGACGACCGGCCCGGACCAGCAGGTTGTCCGGATAAGGTTGTTCCGGCAGGCGCCGGCGATAGATGCCGATGGCCAGGATCGCGCCGAGCAGCAGCACCACGCCGGCAACCGTCCCCAACAAGGTCTCGGAGAGCCCCAGTGCCTGTGAGGCGGCGGGCAGGTTGCTCAGGGTCGCAAGCGCGGCCAGCGGCGGCAGGGCGCAGCCCAGCGACAGGCTGGCGAACAGGGTCATGTGCGCGACTTCGGAAGCGCCCAGGCCATGGCGTGCATATAGACGGTATCGCACCGAGCCACCGGACAGCATCGACAGGCCGATGGCGTTGCCGATGGCAAACGCGGTGAAACCGCCCAGTGCCAGCACTTTCGGCGCCAGCGTCACGCGGGCATAACGACTGGCCGACCATTCATAGCCGAGCAGGATAATGAAGCCGACGACCGTCGCACCGAGGGCACCGAGCAGGGCCGGTTTCGGCACGTCGAGAATCGAGTCGTGCAAGGCGTCGAGATCGAGTTCGCTGAGCAGATGGCGACAGGCAATCAGCGCAATGGCGAATAGCAGCAAAGTGACCGCCAGACCGATCGGTTGCCGGTATTTGCTGATCCGATCCAGCAGGCGCAGACGCTCAGGCTTGATCGGTGGGTTCGCTGTGACGGTGTCTTGTGAATCAGACGAGTTGGCGCGCATCAATCACCTCTTGGATTGTGCGCGACAGGATGGAGGTATCCAGCCAAGTTACCAATCCCTGTAGAAAAAAATAATCACAAAATACTACGCCTCTCATCGGGTATCGGCGAGGGCAGCTCCTGGATTGCAGGCGCCTTGCCTGCGACTTGAAGCATAGTCGCAACTCGGCCGGCCTTCAGATCCTGAACGGTTCACTGCACAGTGACAGATCATTGTTGCGAAAGGACTTTTTCCACAGATACAAAAAAGGCCACTCTTTCGAGTAGCCTTTTTTGATGTTTGGTTGCGGGAGCCGGATTTGAACCGACGACCTTCGGGTTATGAGCCCGACGAGCTACCAGACTGCTCCATCCCGCGTCTGTGTGGCGGCATTCTACAGGCGAACGGCGGGGTGTCAACCGATAATCCCGAGAAGGGTCAAATAAGTGTGCAATCGCGGCAAACGGTCGCAGGGGAGCGCTAAGTTTCGGAATCGGAACGATTTCCGGAATATGCGGCTGGATCCAAAAAAACAGACGCGCACAAAAAAGGCCAATCTTTCGATTGGCCTTTTCTGATGTTTGGTTGCGGGAGCCGGATTTGAACCGACGACCTTCGGGTTATGAGCCCGACGAGCTACCAGACTGCTCCAT
>NZ_JBWKYU010000008.1:0-110831 GCF_059423925.1 Pseudomonas sp. GW458-11-26-14-LB4 | reverse complement strand
CCATCCCGCGTCTGTGTGGCGGCATTCTACAGAGGAACGCCGGGGTGTCAACCTTCAATTTGGATAAAACCTCTTCAGCTTCAATCGGTTAGCGCTGACTGACGGTCTTTTCGGGGGCTGCAGGTCAGGCAGGGCAAGGGTTTCAGCTCTATTGGAGGTTGGTTTTCGATTGAGAAAATAAATTCAAAGTCCGTTTCCTACAAACTGAAAAGAACATTCCTACCACTGGTGCTATATACAGGTGTCAGTGAGATACTGCCGGTCCGGCTCGCCATGTTTCCTTTTCTGTCATGACTCAGCGAAAAATCATCCACGTCGACTGTGACTGTTTCTACGCCGCCATCGAGATGCGGGATGACCCGAGCCTCGCCGGCAAGCCATTGGCGGTGGGTGGCTCGGCGGACCGGCGAGGGGTGATCGCCACCTGCAACTATGAGGCGCGGGCTTACGGCGTTCGCTCGGCGATGTCGTCCGGACATGCCTTGAAGCTGTGCCCGGACCTGACCATCGTCAAGCCGAGAATGGACGCCTATCGCGAGGCGTCGAAGGAAATACACACGATCTTCAGCGATTACACCGACCTGATCGAGCCGCTTTCCCTGGACGAGGCCTATCTTGATGTCTCGGACAGCGCGCATTTCGGCGGCAGCGCCACGCGCATTGCCCAGGACATTCGTCGCCGGGTTTCCAATCAATTGCACATCACCGTCTCCGCCGGCGTGGCGCCGAACAAGTTTCTGGCCAAGATCGCCAGCGACTGGAGAAAGCCCAACGGCTTGTTCGTAATCACCCCGGATCAGGTCGAAGACTTTGTCAGTGGTCTGCCGGTGAGCAAGTTGCACGGGGTGGGCAAGGTCACCGCCGACAAGCTGAGCAGGCTCGGTATCAATGACTGTATGCAATTGCGCGAGTGGGACAAGCTGGCGCTGGTGCGGGAATTCGGCAGTTTCGGCGAGCGCTTGTGGAGTCTGGCCCGTGGGATTGATGAGCGGTTGGTACACAACGACAGTCGCCGTCAGTCGATCAGTGTCGAAAACACCTACGACGTCGATCTGCCGGACCTGCGCAGTTGCCTCGACAAGCTCCCGGAATTGCTGGAAACCCTGAAAACCCGCATGGCGCGGATCGACAGCAGCTACCGGCCGGGCAAGCCGTTCGTCAAAGTGAAGTTTCACGATTTTACCCAGACCACGTTGGAACAGGCGGGGGCAGGGCGGGATCTGGGCAGTTACCAGTTGATGCTGACGCAGGCGTTCAATCGCGGTGGCAAACCGGTGCGGTTATTGGGAGTGGGCGTGCGGCTCGAGGATTTACGCGGCGGGTTCGAGCAGATGGAGCTGTTTGAGCGATAGACGAGCAAAAAAATGCCCGAAGCAGGTTCGGGCATTTTTTCAGGGGTTTCAGTTCGGCCCCGGATCCGCCACCAGACGCCCCGCATCCCGGGTCAGGGACTTGAGGAATTCGGCCTGCAACTCGGGATCGTTGCGGGTCAGTTCGATCAGGCTTTGTTCCAGCTCACTGGCTTCTTCTTCCAGACCCAGTTCCGACAGACGCTTGACCCGGTGCACCCACTGGCTCACTTCGTCGTCTTCCAGATCGTCGTAGATCAGCCCGTGAGCTTCCAGCAGCTTGCCGCGCAGGTGAGTGCTGATCGCCAGGGACGAATCGGAATGCACGTCATCCTTGCCGTCTTCGACGCTGATCTGCAGTTTGCCCACATGATTGAGGTCGTTTTCGGCGAACGGGCTGTCCAGCAGGTTCAGGCGCAGCACGCCGTTTCGATCGGTAGTCATGTCGAAGGTCTGTTTGCCGGCTTTGACCTGAACCGGGCGCTCGCTCCAGGGCAGGCTCGAATATTCCGTGCGCTTGTCGCGCTGGACTTCGTCGATGCCGGCCAGGTTCTGTTGCGCACGACCGTTCGATTGCACGTTCATGAACGGGTTGAGCCCGGCGAAACCGTAGCTGAGCCAGTCCCGTGTCACGCTGTCGGGCAGATTGCCGAGGGCAAACACGTTGACCACGTTGGCGCCGACGCCGCCGACCACCGCCACCGCGCCCAGCGGAATCTCGTAGATTTCCCGCCATGGCTGGTAAGGCGTGTAACGGTCGTAATGGCGCGTGACCTCGAACTCGGTGACTTCGAAAGTCTTCTGTTCGTTGATCTTCACGCGCCGTTGCGGCAGCTCAAGCACCTTGGGCTCGCCGACATCGATCTGCAGGCTGTGATCGAGCAGTTTGCGCTCGACACGTTCCTCGTGCTCGCTGCGTTGTGACATGTGATTGGCACAGCCGCTGACCAGCAGGGTGCCGCACAGGGCGGCACCACCGAGGCCTAAGGTGTTTCGCTTGAACATGACGTCTCTATCTGGTTTCAGCGGCGGATACGGGCCTGAAGGAAGGACAGCACGTCGGCAACCGGCAGCGCTTGCGCCTGGCCTTCGGTACGGCTCTTGTATTCCAGGTTGCCTTCGGCGAGGCCGCGGTCGCTGACCACGATCCGGTGCGGAATGCCGATCAGCTCCATGTCCGCGAACTTGATGCCCGGGCTGGTTTTCTTGTCGCGGTCGTCCAGCAGCACTTCGAAGCCGGCCGCGGTCAGTTCCGCGTACAGCTTGTCGGTGGCTTCGCGCACCAGCTCGGTTTCATAGCGCAGCGGCACCAGGGCGATCTGGAACGGCGCCAGGGTGTCGCTCCAGATGATGCCGTTCTCGTCGTTGTTCTGCTCGATGGCGGCAGCCACCACGCGGGAAACGCCGATACCGTAGCAACCCATTTCCAGGGTCACCGGCTTGCCGTTCTCGCCCAGCACTTCGCACTTCATCGCCTTGCTGTACTTGTTGCCCAGCTGGAAGATGTGCCCGACTTCGATGCCGCGCTTGATTTCCAGGGTGCCCTTGCCGTCCGGGCTTGGGTCACCAGCCACGACGTTACGCAGGTCGGCCACGGTCGGAACCGGCAGGTCACGCTCCCAGTTCACGCCGAAGTAGTGCTTGTCGTCGATGTTGGCACCGATGGCGAAGTCGCTCATCAGCTCGACCGAACGGTCGATGATGATTGGCAGCGGCAGGTTCAGCGGGCCGAGGGAGCCGGCACCGGCGCCAATGGCGTCACGCAGTTCGGCATCGGAGGCCATGACCAGCGGGCTGGCAACACCAGGTTGCTGGGCAGCCTTGATTTCGTTCAGCTCGTGGTCGCCACGGATGATCAGTGCAATCAGCTTGCCTTCTTCTTCCGCGTGCACGATCAGGGTCTTGATGGTCTTTTCAATCGGCAGATTGAATTTCTCCACCAGGGCCGCGATGGTCTTGGTGTCTGGTGTGTCGACCAGGCGCAGCTCTTCGCTTGGCGCGGCGCGCGAGGTTTCACGCGGCACGGCTTCGGCCTTCTCGATGTTCGCCGCGTAGTCGGAACCGTTGCTGAAGACGATGTCGTCTTCGCCGGACTCGGCCAGCACGTGGAATTCGTGGGAGCCGGCGCCGCCGATCGACCCGTTGTCGGCTTCCACCGGACGGAACTTCAGGCCCAGGCGGGTGAAGATGTTGCAGTACGCTTCGTGCATGCGGTCGTAGGTGATCTGCAGCGACGCCTGATCCGCATGGAAGGAGTACGAGTCCTTCATGATGAATTCGCGACCGCGCATCAGGCCGAAGCGTGGACGGATTTCGTCACGGAATTTGGTCTGGATCTGGTACAGGTTGATCGGCAGCTGTTTGTAGCTGCTCAACTCGTTGCGCATCAGATCGGTGATCACTTCTTCGTGGGTCGGGCCCGCGCAGAAATCACGACCGTGGCGGTCTTTGATGCGCAGCAGCTCAGGGCCGTATTCTTCCCAGCGTCCCGATTCCTGCCACAGCTCGGCCGGTTGGGTGCTCGGCATCAACACTTCCAGAGAGCCGGCGGCGTTCATTTCTTCGCGAACGATGGCTTCCACCTTGCGCATCACTCGCAAGCCCATCGGCAGCCAGGTGTACAGGCCCGAGGCGAGTTTGCGGATCATGCCGGCGCGCAGCATCAGCTGGTGGCTGATCACGACCGCGTCGGAAGGCGTTTCTTTCTGTGTGGCGAGCAAAAATTGACTGGTGCGCATGGTTGGCCGTTGTCGGTTGCTATGACTGGAAATGACGGAGCAGTGTAACGGCGAGATCCGCCGACGTACAGAAGTGCAACCCCGGCGCGAAGCCTCTCGCCGGGTGCGAGATGTCTTACGATTCTTCCACGACGGAGGTCGGTGCAGGTTCCGGGGTCGGCGTCGGGCCTTCGCGGCGGCTTTCCTGGAACCAGTGCAGGGCGATCAGCACCAGGGTCGGAACACCGAGCAGCGCGGTGATGAGGAAGAAGTTGTGATAACCGAATTTCTCCACCATCACTCCGGAGTAGCCGCCGATCAGGCGTGGCAGCAGGAGCATGATCGAGCTGAGCAGGGCGTACTGGGTGGCGGAGAACTTCAGGTTGGTCAGGCTCGACAGGTAGGCGACGAACGCCGAGGTGGCCAGGCCCGAACTGAAGTTGTCGAGGGAAATCGTCACCACCAGCATCTGCAGGTTCGGGCCCATGTCGGCCAGCATCAGGAACAGCAGATTGGTGCCCGCCGACGCGGCACCGCCGATGAACAGGATCGGCAGGATGCCGAAACGCACGATCAGCAGGCCGCCCATGCCGGCACCGACGAGGGTCATGATCAGACCGAAGATCTTGCTGACGCTGGCGATCTGGTCCTTGGTGAAACCCTGGTCGATGTAGAACACGTTGGCCATCACGCCCATCACCGTGTCGGACATTCGATAGGTGGCGATCAGGCCGAGCAGCAGCAACGCCTGCCAGCGGTAGCGCAGGATGAAGTCGTTGACCGGTGTCAGCACCGGCGCCAGACCGCGACGGCCCATGGCCGAGAGGCACAGGCAGGTCAGCGTGGTGTAGAGAATCGCGCGCAGGAACGCCCGGTCTTCCAGCAGCAGGTCCAGCGGGCTCATGTCGCCAAACAGCACGCTGGCGAAATCGGTGTTGTAGAGCTGGGTGAACATCGCCGGCACGGAGACCAGCAAAATGATCAGCACGAACACCGACATCAACTGATGCATGAAGGTGTAACGCCCCGCCTGCAACTGGGTGCGCAACGGCACCGGCGGCTCGCGCATCAGCAGGGTGGTGAGCAGGGCAGGCACCATCAGGGCACCGAACAGCACGTAGGTGCCGGTCCAGGCCGAATGCTGGTACTTGAAGCCTGTAGAGCCGAAGCCCTCGGCGAAGAACAGCGCACCCGCGGTCGCGAGCAGGGCGGCGATCCGATAACCGGACATGTAACTGGCGGCCAGTGCGGCCTGGCGGTTGTCTTCGGCGATTTCCAGTCGATAGGCGTCGACGGCGATATCCTGGGTGGCGGAGGCGAATGCAACGACCACCGCGATGGCGATCAGCCAGGACAGGTGTTTTTGCGGGTCGCAAAAGCCCATGCCGATCAGACCGAGGATCACCAGCGTCTGTGAAAGTACCAGCCAGGAACGGCGACGACCCAGCTTGCCCAGCAGCGGCAGGCGCCATTGGTCGAGCAGGGGCGACCAGACCCATTTGAAGGCGTAGGCCAGACCGATCAGGCTGGCGTAGCCGATCGTCTCGCGGGCCACACCGGCTTCACGCAGCCAGACCGAAAGTGTCGAGAACACCAGCATGTACGGCAGGCCGGCGGCGAAACCCAGCAACAACAGCACGAGCGTCGAAGGACTGGCATAGGCGGCGAGCGCGGCGCGCCAGGTTTTACGGGGCATGGGCTGAAGTCTGCCTCAAGATTGCGAAAACAAAGCGCGCACTCTAACCGCTGTGCTCTACCGGACGCCAGCCATGGCGCCGAATATCCACACGATTGTTCAGGATGGTGATGCCTTCCATGCGCAATCGAGCCCGCTGTTCGTCCCCGGACGGGCTGCCCGCCGGCAGGCTGATCCGACCGCCGGCGCCGAGTACGCGGTGCCAGGGCAGTTTGGTGTCGCCGGGCAATTGGCTCAGGGTCCGGCCGACCCAGCGGGCGGCGCGCCCCAATCCCGCCAGTTCGGCCAACTGACCATAGCTGACGACTTTGCCCTCAGGCACTTGGGCGAGGGTGGAATAGAGTGCCGTGCGTCGGATTTGCGGATCGTTTTCGCAGGCATGCATCGGGTCTGTCACGTGCGCGGTTCCTGAGCTTGATCGCGTTATGTCCTTAAGCGTAATCGGTGGAGGGGCAATTGAGAAATGAACTCAACAGAATTAGCCGGGTCACTCCTTGTCAGGGAATTATTCCTACGGATAATGCCGACCCTTTTTTCGCAAACTTGAGTCTTCGATTCGCTTATGTTGTCCAGAACCCTGCTGTGCCTTGCTGTCTTCAGTGCGTCCACACCTTTGCTTGCCGACACCGTCTGGTTGAAGAACGGTGACAAGCTGAGCGGTAAAATCACGCTGTTCGACGGCGGCAAGTTGCTGGTCCAGACCCAGTACGCCGGGGCCGTCACCATCGACTGGAAGCAGGTCAAGACCCTGGAGAGCGATCAGGAACTGCTGGTCAAGCAGGACGCCTACAACGGCGAGAAGGCCAAGTCGCTGACCGCTGCCGAAGACGGCAAGGTCATCCTTGCCAACGGCGAAGCGCCGAAAACCGTGGAGCTGGCGAGCATTCAGCAGATTCTCAAGCCCAAACCGGTGGTCGAGGATCTGGTGTGGAAGGGCAATGTCGACCTGGCGCTGGATTACCAGCGTGCGGAAAAGGACACCGACGACTACGACATCGGCTTCAAGACGTCCGCCCGCCATGGTCGCTGGCGGCACACCGCCGAGGGCGAGTACAACCGCGAAGTGCAGGACGACGTGACCACCACCGACAACTGGCGCGCCGAGTACGCACTCGACCGCTTCCTGACGGACAAGTGGTTCTGGCAGGGCCGCCTGAACTACAAGCGCGATCACATCGAAGAGCTGGCGCGCCAGCGCGTGGTCGGTACCGGTCCGGGTTACCAGTTCTGGGATGACGAGCTGGGGGCGTTCTCCCTCGGCTCGCTGCTCAACCGCACGGACTACCAGTATCGCGATGGCAGCAAGGACAACTTCTATTCAGTCGCCATGAAGTGGGACTACAACCGCTACCTGATCGGCAAGAAGGTTGAGTTCTTCACCAATGGCGAAGTCGGCAAGCCGTTGTCCGGCGTGGCTGACTACGCGCTGGATGCGGAAATGGGCCTGCGCTACAAGGTCACCGACTGGGCATCCCTCAACCTCAAGGCTGAGCGCGACATCATCAGCGGCACCGAGGATGCGGACTTGAGCAAGACCCGCTACACCGCCGGCTTCGGCGTCGCTTGGTAAGCAACAAAAAAGATCGCAGCCTTCGCAGGCTGCGATCTTTTTTTTGCGCCTGGAAAAACAGACGCCCACAAAAAAGCCCCGCTTTTGAGGGCGGGGCCTTTTACTAAAGAAGCTACAAGTTAGATAACTTGTACTTCCTCAGCTTGCATGCCTTTCTGACCGCGGGTAGCGATGAAAGAAACCTGTTGGCCTTCTTTCAGGCTTTTGAAGCCGTCGGATTGGATAGCTTTGAAGTGAACGAACAGGTCGTCACCGGATTGTGGAGTGATGAAGCCGAAGCCTTTTTCATCGTTGAACCACTTAACGGTACCGGTTTGGCGATTAGACATGGTGTAACTCCTTGAACAAAGATAACTGCGACTCAGGAAGAACCCTGGCCGAGACTGAGTGCAAAGAGCAGGAAAAATTCTTGTAGATGGTTGGATCGAAATTCAACATATCGTGTAGAGATTCTCAGTGACACAAGCAGCACAGTGGCGCCACCTTAACCCTTTTTCCGGAACGTGCCAATGCTTCTTGCGAAGGTTTCTCTGTTTTAGGGATCGGCGGTGTGACGGTTCGTCGCCAGGGCGCGTAATTCCTGCACGTTCGGCGAGATTTGCAGCCCGGACTTTGAACCCGGCGGCGCGCCCGGTAAGATGCCGGACAGATTTTTTCCACCTCGCTATTCAGGACACCCGCCATGAGCATCAAATCGGACAAGTGGATTCGCCGCATGGCGCAGGAACACGGCATGATCGAGCCGTTCGTCGAGCGCCAGGTACGTGGCAGCGACGACAGCCGTGTGATCTCCTACGGTGTGTCGAGCTACGGCTACGATGTGCGTTGCACCAATCATTTCAAGGTGTTCACCAACATCAATTCGGCCATCGTCGATCCGAAAAACTTCGACGCTGGCAGCTTCGTCGATGTCCACAGCGACGTCTGCATCATTCCGCCAAACTCCTTCGCCCTGGCCACGACCGTTGAATACTTCCGTATTCCACGCAACGTCCTGACCATCTGCCTGGGCAAGAGCACTTACGCTCGCTGCGGCATCATCGTCAACGTCACTCCGCTCGAGCCCGAGTGGGAAGGCCAGGTGACCCTGGAGTTCTCCAACACCACCAACCTGCCGGCGAAGATCTACGCCAACGAAGGCGTGGCGCAGATGCTGTTCCTCGAATCCGACGAGGAATGCGAAGTCTCCTACAAGGATCGTGCGGGCAAGTACCAGGGCCAGCGTGGCGTGACCCTGCCGCGCACCTGATCCGTCCATCCGGCAGTTACCGGGAATTCTTCGGCGGGTAGACACTCTATGGGGTGTACTGCCCGTTTCGCGAACAGCGGGACGGGCCTTCGCCGAGGAGTGCTCCATGAAGATCGATCCGCAAATCACTGCCGAACTGGCAAGGCTCGAGCCCAATCAGATTGGCGTATTGGCCTGGTCCTTGTTGGCACACCCGCCCATCGCTATGGCTGGCGGAATTCCTCACCAGCCCGATCCCGATACCCCCAACGAAGAACCGACCGAGCCCGGCGAGCCTACGCTGCCGGACAAACCGCCACCTGCGCCTGTCGCTTGATTGACTGTATGGCCCGTCGGCTGAATCCTGGACAGGACTTCAGCCGACGGGCCATATTTCGTTGTCGCCAATGACAAAGATCCGACAGCTGTCTTCCTTCTCCACCGGATAACCGCCGGTGAAGGCGCCAAACGCCGGCAGCAGGCTGATGCGTTCCCCCAGCCTGAAGCAGGCCAGCCGCAAACGCTGACGCCCCTTGCCGTTCAATCGATAGACCGGGTGAACGTGGCCTGCAAGCACGTGGCGTTCCGGGTACAGATCGGGTTCGTGCTGCAACGCGAAGGGCCCGAGCAGCATCGGCTCCGGCACCACCCGAATGTTCAGCGTCGCTGGCGGATCACCGGCGCGTTTATCGTGATTACCGCGAATCAGCGTGATCGGCAGATCGGCGTGGCGTGAGCGCCACTCAGACAGAGCACTCAAAGTGCCCGGGGCATGCGAACCGGGCCCGTGCAGAAAATCCCCAAGAAAGATCAGTTGCCGACACGGCAGTTTCGCCAGCAACTGCTCGATCACGGCGATGTTGCTCGCTGTCGTGCCCTGCGGCACCGGCTGCCCCAGGCGCCGGTAAGCGGCAGCCTTGCCGAAATGCACATCGGCAATCAGCAGCGCCTGTTGCGCCGGCCAGTACAGTGCCTTTTCCGGCAGCAGCCAGAGGTCTTCGCCTGCCAGACGCACCGGGTAGGGCGCGTTCATCAGGATTGGCCCTTGTCGGCAGTTTGTTCCAGATCGCCGACCATTCGGCGGATGCGGTCGGCGAGTTTTTCCGAACTCATGCTTTCGCGCATGCGTTCCACCAGCAATGGAAACCCGAGCGGTGTAGGACGTTTGATCAGGTGCATGTCCAGTTTCATCCGGTTGATCCGCTCCAATGTCTGTTCCAGTCGACGAATATCCAGTTCTTCCCGCAGGACTTCTTCCCCGGCCTGCGCCAGTAGCAGGTTGTCGGCGTCGTATTGTTTGAACACTTCGAAGAACAGCCCGCTGGAGGCCTGCACCTGACGGGTGCTTTTCGGCGCGCCGGGGTAACCGGCAAACACCAGCCCGGCAATCCGCGCGATTTCCCGAAACCTGCGCAGTGCCAGTTCCCCCGCATTGAGGCTGGCCAGCACATCCCTCAATAAGTCCTCGGGACTGAGCAGGGCGCCATCCAGTTGCACAGGCCAGTCAACGGGCGTGGCGCTGAGCAATTCCAGTCCGTAATCGTTGACCGCAATCGAGAAAGTCACAGGCAAACGCTGACTGACCCGCCACGCCAGCAGGCTGGCCAGCCCCAGATGCACCTGGCGTCCTGCAAACGGGTAGAGGAAAAGGTGCCAGCCTTCGCGGGATTTCAGCACTTCGGCCAGCAGATTGTTGACGGTCGGCAGGCCTGACCAGCGCATCTGCGTTTCCAGTAACGGGCGCAAGGCCTGCATTTCCGGGCCGGCAAACTCGCCTTGTGCCGCCGCGCTGAACCGGCTGACCACCGCTTCGGCCAATTCATTGGAGAGCGGCATGCGCCCGCCATTCCAGCGCGGCACCGCGGCTTTTTTCGCCGTGCTGCGTTTGACATAGGCGGTCATGTTTTCCACCCGCACCAGCTCCAGCAAGCGACCGGCGAACAGAAACCCATCGCCAGGTTTGAGGCGAGCGATAAAGCCTTCTTCAACGCTGCCCAGCTGTTTGCCGCCTCCGCCCTTGCTCCAGAACTTCAAATGGATCGCGGCATCACTGACGATGGTGCCGATGCTCATGCGATGGCGGCGCGCCAGGCGGGCATCGGGGACGCGCCAGATCCCGTGCTCATCCGGCTCGACCCGGCGGTAATCCGGGTACGCCGTCAGCGACATCCCGCCGTGGCGTACGAACGCCAGCGCCCAGGCCCAGTCCGCGAGCGTCAGGTCACGATAGGCCCAGGCGCCACGGACTTCTTCGTACAGATCATCGGGAACAAAGCCACCGCCCAGGGCCATGCTGACCAGATGCTGCACCAGCACATCCAGCGGTTTGTGCGGGGACAGTCGCGGTTCGATCCGCCGCTGTGCCACGGCATCGCCAGCGGCCGCGGCTTCGATCAGCTCCAGGCTGTGGGTCGGCACCAGGGTGACCCGCGACGTTCTGCCGGGCGCATGCCCCGAACGCCCGGCACGCTGCATCAGTCGCGCCACGCCTTTGGCCGAGCCAATCTGCAGCACCCGCTCCACCGGCAGGAAATCCACCCCCAGATCCAGGCTTGAAGTGCAGACCACGGCTTTGAGTTGACCGTTCTTCAGCGCCTGCTCGACCCAGTCGCGGGTGTCACGGGACAGCGAGCTGTGGTGCAGCGCGATCAACCCGGCCCAGTCCGGTCGCGCTTCCAGCAAGGCCTGATACCAGATTTCCGATTGCGCCCGGGTGTTGGTGAACACCAGGCTGCTGGCGCAGACATCCAGTTCGGCGACCACCTGCGGCAACATCTTCAAGCCGATATGCCCGGCCCAGGGAAACCGTTCGATCGCCGGTGGGAGCAGGGTGTCGACCTTGAGCGACTTTTCGCTTTGCCCCTGAATACTGATTCCGTCGCCGTGTGGGATCAGCACCTGTTCGGCGTGGGACTGATTGCCAAGCGTTGCGGAAACGCCCCAGACGATCAGCCCCGGCTGCCAGCGGCGCAACCGGGCGAGGGCCAGTTGCAGTTGCACACCGCGTTTGTTGCCGAGCAATTCGTGCCACTCATCCACCACGACCATGCGCAATGTCGACAGCGCCGTTTGCGAGTCGGCTCGGGCGAGCATCAGGGTCAGGCTTTCCGGGGTGGTGATCAATGTCGGGGGCAGGCGCCGGTTTTGCCGGGCGCGTTCACTGCTGCCGGTATCGCCGGTGCGCAGGCCGACGCTCCAGGGGATCTGCAGATCGTCCAGCGGCGCTTGCAGGGCGCGCGCAGTGTCGGCGGCCAGCGCCCGCATCGGCGTGATCCACAAGACAGTCAGCGGTTCGGCGTGTGGTTTGCGTTTACGGGTGGTTTCAGCAGCAGGCCTGGAGCGGGCAAACCGACTGAGCGCGGCAAACCACACCGCGTAGGTTTTACCGGCGCCGGTGCTGGCGTGCAGCAGGCCGGATTCGCCACGTTTGACCGCCGCCCACACCTGTTTTTGAAAGGCGAACGGCTTCCAGTCGCGGGCGCTGAACCAGTGTTTGGCGAAGTCGGTGGAAGTGCCCATGCCGGCGACGTGTGCTCTGAAGGTGTTCCTTCAGTGACCGCGCCGGCCGGGCAATAGTTTTACTTGAGATTGCCGCTCAGGAATTGCTTCAGGCGTTCGCTTTTCGGATTGCCCAGCACTTCTTCGGGCGCGCCTTCTTCTTCCACCAGCCCCTGATGCAGGAACAGCACCTGGCTCGAGACCTTGCGCGCAAAGCTCATTTCATGGGTGACCATGATCATGGTCCGGCCTTCCTCGGCCAGGCCCTGAATCACCTTGAGCACTTCGCCAACCAGCTCCGGGTCGAGTGCCGAAGTCGGTTCGTCGAACAGCATGACTTCCGGCTCCATGGCCAAGGCCCGGGCAATCGCCACCCGTTGTTGCTGGCCGCCGGAGAGGAACGCCGGGTACTGATCCGCCACCCGCGCCGGCAGACCGACCTTTTCCAGATAGCGCCGGGCGCGGTCGTCGGCTTCCTGCTTGCTGCAACCCAGCACCCGGCGCGGGGCCATGGTGATGTTTTCCAGCACGGTCATGTGGCTCCACAGGTTGAAGTGCTGGAACACCATGGCCAGGCGGGTGCGCAGGCGTTGCAGTTCATCGGCGTCGGCCACGTGCATGCCGTGGCGGTCGGTGACCATGCGGATCGCCTGGCCGTCGAGGCTCATTGCGCCGTCGTTGGGTTGTTCGAGAAAGTTGATGCAGCGCAAAAAGGTGCTTTTACCCGAGCCGCTGGCGCCGATCAGGCTGATCACGTCGCCGGTCTTGGCCTTGAGCGAGACGCCTTTGAGCACCTGATGGTCGCCATAGCTTTTGTGCAGGCCTTCAACGGTCAATTTGTACATGGGACAGGCATCCTCAAGGCGAAAGTAGATAGCCGCTGCGATAGGCTTCGGCGCCCGCGACGTGGGCGATCACCATCCCGGCAGTGGCCATGCGCCGCAGCGAGCGGGCATAGAGCAGACCGGAAGCGGTGCAATGGACTGGCGTGACCCGCTCGCTGATCGGGTCGATGATTTCGGCGATTTTCTGCCCGGCTTCCAGAAGCTGGCCGGGTGTGGCGCTGTACACCAGCAGCCCGCCGACGGGAGTGGCCACCGGTTCCACACCGGCCAGCGGTGTGGCGGGATGTGGCAGGGCCGGCAAGGCTTTGGGTTCGCCGACAATGGCGCCGAAGTGGATCAGGTAATCGATCAGCGCCTGGCAATCGCGACTGGCCAGCGGATGGGTGACATCCCCCTGACCGCGCAACTCGACGGTGACCGAAAAGCTGCCGAGCGGAATCTCGAAGTGTTCGCCGAAGCGCTCCTTCAATTGCCACCACAGCAGGGTGAAGCACTCATCGAATGACTGTCCGCCGGAGTCGGTGGCCAGCAGGCTCGCCTGGGATTCGATATAGCGCGCCAGCGGCTCGACCTGCGGCCAGGCCTCGGGCGTGGTGTAAAGGTGAACCACGGATTCGAAATCGCAATGCAGGTCGAGCACCATGTCCGCATCACAGGCCAGCCGTTGCAGGGTCAGGCGCTGGGATTGCAGCTGAGTCGTGGCGGTGTGGCGGGCGAGGGCGTTGCGCAGGCTCGAACGGATCAGCTCGAGGTTGCGCTGCGGGTCGTCGCACAGCTGCGCTTCGATTTCGTTGCCGATTTCTTCGCTGAGGTCGACGAACCAGCGGTTGAAATTCTGCCCGCTCTCCAGCTCGTAGCGGCCCAGCGGCACATCCATCAGCACCTGTTCGAGGCCGACCGGGTTGGCTACCGGCACCAGCACGATTTCGCTGCGCAGGCGGCCGGCGGCTTCCAGCTCCGCCAGACGCTGCTTGAGGTGCCAGGCCACGAGCATGCCGGGCAGTTCGTCGGCATGCAGCGAGGACTGGATGTAAATCTTGCCCTGGGCCTTGTCCGGGCCGAAGTGAAAACTGTGGATCTGTCGTGCGGTCCCCGGCAGCGGGGCCAGCAGGTCGTGTATCTGGTGGCGCATCTCAAAAGGGTCCTAGTGGGTCGGGCCAAGGAAGGCCAGCCATCGGCGTTCGGCAAGGCGGAACAGGCCGACCAGCGCAAAGGTGATGGTCAGGTAGATCAGCGCGGCGATGCCGAACGACTGGAAGGTCAGGAAGGTCGCCGAGTTGGCGTCCCGTGCAACTTTCAGGATGTCGGGGATGGTCGCGGTAAAAGCCACGGTGGTCGAATGCAGCATCAGGATCACTTCGTTGCTGTAGTACGGCAACGAACGGCGCAGCGCCGACGGCATGATCACGTAGGCATACAGCTTCCAGCCGGTCAGGCCGTAGGCCTTGGCCGCTTCGACTTCGCCGTGGTTCATGCTGCGGATGGCCCCGGCGAAAATCTCCGTGGTGTAGGCGCAAGTATTAAGGGCGAAGGCCAGGATCGTGCAGTTCATCGCATCGCGAAAGAAACTGTCGAGCAGCGGTTGTGCACGCACGGCGGCCAGGCTGTAGATCCCGGTGTAGCAGATCAGTAACTGGATATAGAGCGGCGTGCCACGGAACAGGTAGGTGTAGAACTGCACCGGCCAGCGGATGTAGAAGTGCGGCGAGACCCGGGCAATCGACAGCGGTATCGACACGAGGAAACCGAAGAAGATCGAAGCGCTGAGCAGCCACATCGTCATCGCCAGCCCGGTGATGTTCTGGCCGTCGGTATAAAGGAAGGCTTTCCAGTATTCCTGCAGGAGTTCGATCATCGTACGGCCTCCCGGGCACCGGCGGCGTAGCGGCGTTCGAGCCAGCGCAGGATGAAGTTCGAGGCACTGGTGATCAGCAGGTAAATCAACGCGGCGAGGACCAGGAAGTAAAACAGTTGATAGGTGCTCTTGCCGGCGTCTTGCGCAGCCTTGACCAGATCGGCCAGGCCGATGATCGAAACCAGCGCGGTGGCCTTGAGCATCACCATCCAGTTGTTGCCGATGCCCGGTAGGGCGAAGCGCATCATTTGCGGAAACACCACGAAACGAAAGCGCTGACCGCGCTTGAGGCCATAGGCGGTGGCGGCTTCGACCTGACCGCGCGGCACGGCGAGAATCGCCCCGCGAAAGGTTTCAGTGAAGTACGCGCCATAAATGAAGCCCAGGGTCAGGACCCCGGCGCTGAACGGGTCAATCTCGATGTATTCCCATTCCATGTAGTCGGTGAGCGTCGTCAGCCAGGTTTGCAGGCTGTAGAAGATCAGCAGCATCAGCACCAGGTCCGGCACCCCGCGAATCAGCGTGGTGTAGAGCTGGGCGGGCAGGCGCAGCAGTTTGACTTTTGACAGCTTGGCACTGGCGCCGAGCAGGCCGAGCAACACGGCCACCAGCAGCGACAACGCCGATAATTTGATGGTCATCCAGGTGCCTTCCAACAGCAAAGGGCCAAAACCCTTGAGGCTGAAGGCGGAGAGCCCCAGATTTTGTAAGAGGTTTTCGAACATAAATCAGCAACCTGACTGAATGAAAAAGGCGCCCATCGAGGATGGGCGCCGGGGCATTATTTGCCGCTGTACAGATTCAGATCGCCAAAGTGTTTCTTTTGAATCTCGGCGTATTTGCCATCATCGTGTAACGCTTTGATACCTTTATCCAAAAGCGCTTTCAGCTCGGTGTTACCTTTCTTAATACCGACAGCGGTCTTGGCTGGCAGCAAGTGGTTGTCGACCGGCTTGCTGACTTCATAATCAGCGCCTTGCGGCGACTTCAGAAAGCCCAGTTCGGCCTGCAGCATGTCCTGAATGCCCGCATCGAGACGGCCGGAAGTCAGGTCGGAATACACCTGGTCCTGATTCTGATAGGCCTGGGTTTTCACGCCGGCCTTGTCCAGCACGGCTTTGGCATAGGCTTCCTGGATGGTGCCTTGCTCGTAACCGACGGTTTTGCCTTTCAGCGAGGCGACGTCGTCGGTGATACCCGAACCTTTTTTCGACACGTAGGCCGTCGGGCCGGAGAACAGCTCGCTGGAGAAGTCGATGACTTTTTCGCGGGCTTCGGTAACGGTCATCGACGAGATCACACCGTCGAATTTATTGGCCTTGAGGCCCGGAATCATACCGTCGAAGTCACTTTCGACCCATTTGCACTTGACCTTCAGCTCGGCGCAGATCGCGTTGCCCAGATCGATGTCGAAGCCAACCAGGCTGCCGTCTGCCGCTTTCGACTCGAACGGTGCGTAGGAAGGGTCAACGCCAAACCGCAGTTCTTTGTATTCCTTGGCCAGCGCGGAGCCGGCGGCCATGCACAACGCCAGTGCAGAAAGGGTCAGCAATGCTTTTTTCATTATTCAATCCCTAAGAACCAATATGAGCGCTTGTGGCGCGGAATGATTGTTACTGGAGCGCTTACGACTTATAGAAAGTAGCAATTTCCGAACCAGAGTCCCGAACAAGTGTTTTAAAAGGTGCAGGAAGTGCATGCCGGGGCCGGTCAGTGCACGAAAACGGGCGCGACGGAAAAGCTGCACCAAGTTGGTTCGGAGGTGATCGTTCCCACGTCGAGGCGTCGAACCGTCCGCGTGGGAATGCAGCCCGGGACGCTCAGTCCCAAAGCGGACGCAGAGCGTCCATTGAGGCATTCCCACGCGGAGCGTGGGAACGATCGGGGTTAGGGGGGAGTATCGTTGGGAAGGAGTCAGACCAACAGGTTTTGCAAGGTCGCCAGGCTGTCGGCCTCGTCCACGGTCTTGTCCTGGCGCCAGCGCAGCATGCGCGGGAAGCGCACGGCGATGCCGCTCTTGTGCCGGCGGGAGAGGGCGATGCCTTCGAAGCCCAGTTCGAATACCAGGCTCGGCTTCACGCTGCTGACCGGGCCGAATTTTTCCACCGTGGTCTTGCGCACGATGCTGTCGACCTCGCGCATTTCCGCGTCGGTCAGCCCTGAATAGGCCTTGGCGAATGGCACCAGTGACCTTGCACTGGATCCCGGCGGGCCGTCCCACACCGCAAAAGTGTAATCGCTGTAGAGGCTGGCGCGCCGGCCATGTCCGCGCTGGGCGTAGATCAACACCGCGTCGACGCTGAACGGGTCGACCTTCCATTTCCACCACACGCCCATGTCCTTGGTGCGGCCAACGCCGTACATCGCGTCGCGAGCCTTGAGCATCATGCCTTCGACCCCCAGGCGCCTGGAGGCCTCGCGCTGGCGGGCGAGGTCGAACCAGTCGTCACCCGTCAGAATCGGCGAAGGCAGCAGTACCGGGTTGTTGCAGTGGGCGATAACTTGTTCCAGTTGTTCACGACGCCTGGCCTGAGGCTGGTTGCGCCAGTCTTCGCCCTGCCATTCGAGCAGGTCGTAGGCGAGTACCACCACCGGCGCGTCTTCAAGGATTTTCCGGTCCAGTGACTTGCGACCAATCCGTTGCTGCAACAGCGCGAACGGTTGCACCGCCGGAGTTTCTGTCGACTGCGGATCGAATGCGTCTTCGGTGACCGGGCGCTGGTTTTTCCACACCACGATCTCGCCGTCGATCACCGTGCCATCGGGTAAACCGTGCAGCAGCGTGTCGAGTTCGGGAAAGCGCTCGGTCACCAATTCCTCGCCCCGCGACCAGACCCACAGTTTTCCGTCGCGCTTGACCACTTGTGCGCGAATGCCATCCCACTTCCATTCCACCTGCCAGTTACTGGCCGGCCCGAGCAGTGCGTCGAAGGTTTCCACCGGTTGCGCCAAGGCGTGGGCGAGGAAGAACGGGTAGGGCTGGCCGCCGCGCTGGGCGTGTTCGTCGCTGGATTCAGGGGCGATCAGTTTCAGGTAACTCGCAGCGTTGGGTCGGTTGGACAGGTCGGTGTAACCCACCAATCGTTGCGCCACGCGTTTGCTGTCGAGCCCGGCCATGGAAGCCAGGGCGCGGGTCACCAGCAATTTGGACACGCCGACCCGGAAGCTGCCGGTGATCAGTTTGATGCACAGCATCAGACTCGGCCGATCCAGTTGCGCCCACAGTGCGGGTAACTGGTGAGCGAGGTAATCCGGGGTTTCACCGCGCAGGGGCAGCAGTTTGTCTTCGATCCACTCGGCGAGCCCGGCCTCGGAGGTGTGCGGTTGTTCCGGCAGCACCAGCGAAATGGTTTCCGCCAGATCGCCGACCGCTTGATAACTTTCCTCGAACAGCCACGGGGCCAGGCCGGACACCTCGACCGCGAGATCGCGCAGGATCCGCACCGGCACCAGTTGCCGAGGCCGCCCGCCGGACAAAAAGTACACCGCCCACGCGGCATCCTGCGGTTGCGCCTGGGCGAAGTAGGTTTGCATGGCCGCCAGTTTGGCGTTGCTCGAGGTGGTGGCGTCGAGTTCGGCGTACAACCCGGCGAAGTCTTTCATGGTTGCACCTCGGCAACGACGGGCGTGGCGGTGGATAGCTCTTCTTCATCGTCACCGTATTCGGTGTTGAAACCTTGGGCGTCCAGACCCTGCTCGCGCAGATGGCGCACCAGCACGCCAATCGAGCCGTGGGTGACCATCACCCGTTCGGCGCCGGTCTGTTCGATGGCCCACAACAGGCCGGGCCAGTCGGCGTGATCCGAGAGCACGAAACCGCGATCGACCCCGCGCCGCCGGCGGGTGCCGCGCAGGCGCATCCAGCCGCTGGCGAAGCTGTCGCTGTAATCGCCGAACCGGCGCATCCAACTGCTGCCGCCGGCCGACGGCGGGGCGATGACCAGCGCCTGACGCATCATCGGGTCGTTCTTCTTCACATCGCCGGCGTAGATGGTTGGCGGCAGATAGACGCCGGCCTCGCGGTACACGCGGTTCAGCGGCTCGACCGCCCCGTGGCTGAGGATTGGCCCGAGGGTTTCATCGATGCCGTGCAGAATCCGCTGGGCCTTGCCGAACGAATAGCAAAACAGCACGCTGGCCTTGCCGGCTTCGATGTTGGCCTGCCACCACTGATTGATCTCGGCGAACACCTGCGCCTGCGGCTGCCAGCGGTAGATCGGCAGACCGAAGGTCGATTCGGTGATGAAGGTGTGGCAGCGCACCGGTTCGAAGGGGGCGCAGGTGCCGTCGGGTTCGATCTTGTAATCGCCGGACGCGACCCAGACTTCGCCGCCGTATTCCAGCCGCACCTGAGCCGAGCCGAGCACATGGCCGGCGGGATGAAAACTTAAGGTGACACCGTGATGGGTCAGGCGCTGGCCGTAGTCGAGGGTTTGCAGGTTGATGTCCGCGCCCAGACGCGCGCGCAGAATCCCTTCGCCGGCGCTGGCAGCCAGGTAATGCTGGTTGCCGCCACGGGCATGATCGCCATGGGCATGGGTGATCACCGAGCGCTCGACGGGCCGCCACGGGTCAATGTAGAAATCCCCGGCAGGGCAGTAGAGGCCTTCGGGGCGGGCGATAACAAGGTCCATGGCGTTACCGGAATGGAGGGACTTGTTAGCTATGAGGTTGGCGCGAAGTCAGAAGTTCTATTGATTTTCAAAAGCACCCTCACCCCAGCCCTCTCCCAGAGGGAGAGGGAGTCTACGGAGGCGTCTGGCGAGGTATATCGACCTGTGAGATCGAGTCGACTATGGATCTTTCAAGCAGCAATACGAATCTGGATTCGGTGCAGCAAGTTCAGGTCGGCGAACTTCTTGAACATCCCCCGATCAGTCCCCTCTCCCTAAGGGAGAGGGTTAGGGTGAGGGGGCTTTTGATCTTTTGGGGAGTAGGCCTATTTCCCAGGGGTTAGGGTCAATCGCGTCTTGCCATAAACCCGGTCAAAGTTCTGCGGCTGCATCGGCAAGCCGATGTACTGGCCCTTGAGCCACGGATCGATGCCGTTCAGGTAGTTCGGGCTCACCGGATTCCCGGACTGCCCCGTCCCGTTCTGCCCCATCAACGGTTCGCTCTGACCAAAGTCGACAATGAAACGCATCGACGGCGCACGCGTGGTGTTGAAATCCTGGCCCCAGGCAAACGCCGCCGTGTTGAGGGTGGTGTGGTCACCGCCCGCCGCGATTGGGCCGCGAACGGTCTGGCCGTTGGCATTCTTCCACTCGTAACGGTGCAGTTTGCCCCACTGCCAGGCCCGGCGGTCGCCGCCCAATTGGCTGTCGCCGGCGCTGATCGCTGCCGCCAGACTGCGGGCGAGGATCGCCGGTTTGTCTTCTTTTTGCGGGGTGCGGGCGTCGTCCCAGAATGGACTGTCTTCGCGGCCCAGCAAGTGATCGGCCTGGGCGGCGTAGGACAAGTCGCCGTTGGCGATAAACGCTTTCCACGCCGGGCTGTTTTGCGGGCCGAGTTCGTCGAGGAAGATCTGCTTCATGCTTTCCTGCAGGAACAGCTCGTAGATTGCCGCGTCGGCGGAGGTCGGGCTGAGCTTGCCGTCGAAGGCCATCAAGCGGGTGTACGCCTCGCGGGCCTTGCTGCGCTCGACTTCCGGCAGGCCGTCGACCGCCTGTTTCAGCGGCTGCGCCATGCCCGGCGCCTCGAACATTTTCTTCAGTTTGGCAGCGAAGGTGGTGGTCTGGTCGTACTGCATGGCGATCACACTGCGACCGTCGTGTTTACCGCTGCCGGCCAGTTCAGCCAGGCGCTCGCCACGTTCCGGCGCCGCCCAGGAATTGGACAGTTGCATGCCGTAGCCGTGAGGAATGACCCGCTGGTTGGCCGTGCCGAGCCAGCCCTGGGCCGGGTCCTGATCGTAGGGGTGCAGCATCGGGTCGGCGTAACCGTCCCAGTCGTAGCGACCTTCCCAGCCCGGCGACGGCAGCAGGCCTTCGCCTTCACGGCGGTTCGGGAAGCGCCCGGTAACTTGCCAGCCAATGTTGCTGGCGTCGGCAAACACCAGATTCAGCGCGATGGCGCGGATTTCCCGACTGGCGTCCGAGGCGCGCTCAACGTTCTGTGCACGGCTCAGATCGAAAAATGCATCGAGGGATTTGTCGTCGGTGAAGCTCGGCGTCTGCAAGGCCAGGCCAAAACCTGCGCCCTGAGCGGCAGCCTGGGTGCTGTTGAGCAGCGCGCCATGGCGGGTTTCGTACACCGCTTCGCGAATCGGCCGCTGGCCTTTGACGAAGTAGGTTTCGTTGCGCACGGCGACCGGTTGCCATTTGCCGTTGACCTCGTAGGACAACGTGCTGCCCTGACGACGGATTTTTTCCAGGAACAGGTCCTGGTTATCGCCGAGCACGCTGGTCAGGCTCCACGCCACCTTGCCGTTGAAACCGCCGAGCACCATCGGCAGACCGGCCACGGTCACGCCGGCGGCCTGGTATTTCGGTGCACGAATCTGCACGAAACTCCACAGCGACGGCGCGGCCAGCGGGCCATGGCTGTCGCTGGCCAGCAGGCTCTTCCCGCTGCGGCTGCGTTGCGGGGCGATGGCCCAGTTGTTCGACGACTGAGTGCCCAGCAGGTTGAGGGCGGCCAGTTGTTCAGTGGCGTTGCTCAGTTCCGTCAGCCCCGGAATCTGCCCGTTGAGCTTGATGCCTTGCAGCTTGTCGGCTTCGGCCAGCGGCAGATTTTCGTCGGGAGCGGACGGGGTCAGCCACGCCAGTTTGTCGTTGGTCACAGTCTGCGCCAGCACCAGCGAAGCGATTTCTTCCGGCAGGTTGGCCGACTGGCTGAAGTTCAGCAGGCAGAAGATCAGCGCCGAATCTTCCGGTTTCCAGTATTCAGGCTTGTAGCCGCTGGAAGCCAGATCCCCCGGCAGTTTGTCGGCGTAGCGGAACAGGTAGGCGTTGACGCCCCGGGCATAGACCTCGAAGAAGCGCTTGAGCCGTGGCGACGAAGCCTTGTACAGCTCGCCGGCGCTTTTCTTCAGGTTGACGGCGCGCATGTAGCGGTCGGCGTCGAGCATCGACGAACCGGACATTTCCGCCAGACGGCCCTGAGCCAGCAGGCGCAGGGTGACCATCTGATTGATCCGGTCGCTGGCGTGCACGTAACCGAGGGCGAACAGTGCGTCGTGGAAGCTGTTGCTTTCGATCAGCGGCATGCCCATGGCATTGCGGCGTACCGAAACGTTCTGCGCCAGGCCCTTGAGCGGCTGCACACCGGAGGTCGGTGGGAGGGTGTCCTGGGCGTTCCAGGTCTGACAACCGGTCAGGCTCAGAACACCGGCCACTGCTGCGGCAACGCCGAACCGGGGAAGAAAATGTGAAAGGGCTGGCGAGGCCATGGCAAAGCTCCTGCGGGGGTGTAGAGGCTGGGGGCGCAATAAAGCCGCTACGTTAGTGAGCAGGAGGGGGCCGCGCAAGCGGGGCGAGCGGTTATTTCTTCCCGTTGATCGTTCCCGCGCACGGGAACGATCAGGCCGGGTGACTCAAGCCTTCGGCGGATTGATCTTCTGCACCAGCGCGTAGGCCTTCACGGTCGCCGGGCGATCCTTGATGTGGTTGAACCAGCGTTGCACGTTCGGGAAGTCTTCCAGGTTCTGGCTCTGCCACTTGTGGGAGACGATCCACGGGTAGATCGCCATGTCGGCGATGCTGTATTCGCTGCCGGCGATGAACTCATTGTTGGCCAATTGCTTGTCCAGCACCCCGTACAGGCGCGCGGTTTCATCGATGTAGCGCTTGATCGCGTAGGGGATTTTTTCCGGCGCGAACTGGCTGAAATGATGGTTCTGCCCGGCCATCGGCCCCAGCCCGCCCATTTGCCAGAACAACCATTGCAGCGCCACCTGGCGGCCACGCAGATCCTTGGGCAGGAACTTGCCGGTCTTTTCCGCGAGGTACAGCAGAATCGCCCCGGACTCGAACAGCGACAACGGCTCGCCACCATCAGCCGGTTCATGATCGACGATGGCCGGGATGCGGTTGTTCGGTGCGATTTTCAGAAAGTGCGGCTGGAACTGCTCGCCCTGGCTGATGTTGATCGGGTGCACGTCGTAGCGCAGGCCCGCTTCTTCGAGGAACAGGGAAATCTTGTGGCCGTTGGGCGTGGTCCAGTAATACAGGTCGATCATGGAAAGCTCCAAATCAGAAAAATGGCTTACGTGCGGACAGCAAACGCCGGCTTCAGGTTGTCCTGTGTGCGTTCGATAGCTTGCTTAGTTACAGGAGGTGATGCTCAAGTACGGGAAATTCAATGACCCCGCATGAGAAAAATCGCCATGGAGCTCAAGGCCAACGCTGCACTGATCATCATCGACCAGCAAAAAGGCATTCTGGAACCGCGTCTGGGGCGGCGGAACAATCCGTCGGCCGAGGAGCGGATTCTTGATTTGCTGGGCTTCTGGCGACGCAGCGGGCGGCCGGTGATCCATGTGCAGCACCTGTCGCGCTCGCCGGATTCGGTGTTCTGGCCCGAGCAGTCAGGCGTGGATTTTCAGGAAAGGTTTTCGCCGCAGGACGGCGAGTGGCTGATCCAGAAGCAGGTACCGGATGCGTTTTGTGCCACAGGGCTTGAGGCGAAGTTGCGTGAGGCGGGGATCGGGCAGTTGGTCATCGTCGGCGTGGCGACGAACAACTCGGTGGAATCCACGGCACGCACGGCGGGCAATCTGGGGTTCGAGGCGTGGGTGGCGGAGGATGCGTGCTTTACCTTCGACAAGGCCGATTATTTCGGCACCTTGCGTTCAGCTGAAGAGGTGCATGCGATGTCGCTGGGGAATTTGCACGGGGAGTATGCGACGGTGGTCAGCACCGGGCACATTCTGGCGGCAGGCTGAAAAGCTTACGGTGAATGGGCCGGCCCCTTCGCGAGCAAGCCCGCTCCCACCTTTGCCTGCATTCCGTCAGAAGGAATACGGTCGAATGTGGGAGCGGGCTTGCTCGCGAAAGCGGTGTCTCAGGCGAAGTAGGCTTTCGCCCGAAACATCAAGCGCCGTGGCACTTCTTGAATTTCTTGCCGTTGCCGCATGGGCAAGGGTCGTTGCGGCCAACGTCTTTCAGGGCGTTGCGCACCGGTTCCTGGTGGGCGTGGCCGCAGTTCGGGCCGTGGACATGGCCATGGTCGTGATCATGGTGGTGATGGTCATGATCGTGGTTGCAGTCTGGGCCATGGACATGAGGTTGCTGGGTCATCGGGGTCACTCCGTAATCAAATCGGCGGGGATTATCACGCCATTGCGCGCCAGGTGCACGTAGTGAGCGATGAATAAACCGGTTTCCATCTCGCCCTCCAGTCGATAGGGAATCTGCTGGTGCGGGTTTTTCAGCATTTTCACCACCTCTTTCACCTTCGGCCACAGGTTGGTACGGATCGGTACGTTGTAAAACGCGCTGCTTTTGGGGTTCACCGTGATCCAGTGCTCGTGCTCGCCTTCGGCCAGCAGCATGTCGGCGAGATGTATGCGGTATTCCAGGCCACGCACGGTCAGGTCGCTATCGTTGGGGTTGTCGATGCGAAAGTGCAGGATGAATTTCTGTTCCAGCAATTTGGCGCGCACGACTTCGACTTTCACCAGGTGCACGGCGGGGTCGCGGGAATCGTCGGTAAACCATGACGCGCAGCCGCCAAGCCCGAGAAACACGAACAGTGTGAAAGCCTGAAATGCGCGCCAATGACCGAGCATGGTTTAACTCCCTTTGCTGCCCAGTCTAGCCTCAGCTGCCGAAATACCCCGCACAGCATTTCTTGAACTTCTGGCCGCTGGCGCACGGGCAGGCGTCGTTGCGGCCCAGCTTCAGTTGCACGGTCGGGTCGATGAAGTACCAGCGCCCGCTGTTCTGCACGAACGACGAGCGCTCGCGGTGGCTGTGCTCGCCCTGACCGTCATGCCAGCGCGCGGTGAAGGTGACGAACGCGTGTTCCGGCTGGCCACCGAGCACTTCCGAACTTTCCACGTCCAGACCGAGCCAGGTGCTCTGGGCGCTCCAGTCGCTGATCGACTGGCGATCCAGCCCCGCTTGCTGAGCGGGCAGGGTGGTCGCCACCAGATAATCGATCAGGCCCAGCACATAGGCGCTGTAGCGCGAGCGCATCAGGGCTTCGGCGCACGGGGCCGGGTGGCCGGCGTGATAGTGACCGCAGCAGGCATCCAGCAGGTTGCCGCTGCCGCAAGGGCAAATGGCTGTACTCATTGCATTACCACCAGTATTTCCCGAAGTTTTCCGGATTGGCCCAGAATCGCGAGTTGAGCCAGTCGGGGACTTGTTTGTAGTCAAGCAGATCGTAGGTGAACAGGGTCAATACCTGCTCATCCCGGGCGAAGCGTTCGCTGGCTTGCAGGGCCAGGGAATAAAAATCGGTTTCCTGCCAGCCGCTGGCCGGCAGGTCTGCCAGCACGGCGATGCGGCTGGCGTTGAGGTTGCGGATCCCGCCCAACAGATTCAGGCCGTCGCGCTTGGGCAAATGTTCCAGGCAGTCGACTACCAGCGCCAGGTCGAAACGGCGGGCCGCCAGTTCCGCCGGCAACGCACCGGGCGCGGCGTGCGCGACGCAGGTGTCCGGGTGCGCTTCCTTAAAGGCAGCCAGCGCCGGGAACTCGCTGGCGCCGATCAGCAGCAGACGTGCCGGAGCGTAGCGGTCGAGCAGGGCGGCCAATGCCTGCTGCGGCGTGCGGGAAGAAATGGCGACGTTCATCGAAGCTCCTCAATCAGAGCGCCAAGACTAGCCTGCCCGGACGCCAAGGCCTAGATCTCTGTCCTGCGGGTTTGCGGCAAATTCGTCGAAGTCCCGTGAACAGGCGCACAAACAGCAATGGCCTATTGCTGGCGGAGATTAAAACTCCGGTCTTTACTCCCTGAATCGGTTCTAAGCCGATCCCTCAGGAGAAAACTAGATGAGCATAGTTCGGACAGCATTACCCTTGGTTCTGCTAACCAGTGTGTTGACTGGTTGCGCAGGTTTGCAGAAAACCGACTGGCCGACCTGTGCGGCAGTCGGTGGTGTCGTCGGTGCGGGGCTCGGTGCGACCGAAAGCTCCGCATGGGCGGGGTATGGCGCGTTACTCGTCGGCGGTACGGCAGCAGCCTATTGCTGGGTTCACGGTGATGGCGATGAAGACGGCGATGGTGTGCCGGACAGTCGCGACAAGTGCCCGGGCACGCCTAAAGGCGTACAGGTCGATGCTGACGGCTGCCCTCCACCAGCCCCTGCACCAGTGGTCGAAGAAGCTGTAGTGGTCAAGGAAGAAACCATTGTCATCCGCGATGTTCACTTCCAGTTCGACAAGGCCACGCTGACCCCGGCCGACAAACTGGTCCTGGATAAGGTCGCTTCGCGCCTGAAACAGGAATCCAGCACGGCACAACTGACCGTGACCGGCCACACCGACAGCGTCGGCAGCGATGCCTACAACCAGAAACTGTCGGATCGCCGCGCGCACTCGGTGGTCAAGTACCTGGTCGAGAGCGGTGTACCGCAAAGCAGCTTCGTGTCGGTGACCGGTGCCGGTGAAAGCCAGCCGGTGGCAGACAACAAAACTGCTGACGGTCGTGCGCTGAACCGTCGTACCGAAATCAAAATCAACCGCTAGCCCCCTCGCATCCGCGGCTTGTGCAGTCGCGGATGCGGGTCTTTACTCCTGTGTAACCGGTATGGGCCGGTGACACAGGAGCTTTAACGATGAGTGTTCTTACAAGGTCCGTCTTGCCGGTTCTGCTGCTGGGCAGCCTGTTGACCGGTTGCGCCACCCACAGCGATGGCACCGCTCCCCTCAATCAACGTACCTGGCCGATCTGCAGCCTTATTGGCGGACTGGTCGGCGGCGGTCTCGGCGCGCTCGAAAGTGGCGGCTGGGCCGGCGGTGGCGCTGCGCTGGGGATCCTCACCGGCGGATTGATCTGCTATGCCCAGGATGGCGATGAAGACGACGACGGCGTGTTCGATCGTCGCGACCGTTGCCCCGATACCCCGGCCAACACCCCGGTCGACCACCGTGGCTGCCCGTTGCCGCAATATCCGGTCACCGAGAAACCGGCCGAACCGGCCCCGCAAACCGAAGTCATTACCCTCAACGATGCCGGCAACGTGCTGTTCGACTTCGACAAGTCCGATCTGAAACCGGCCGCGAAAAGCCAGCTGGACACGTTGATGGACAAACTGCGCAATGCCGACGTGGTGAGCATCAAGGTCGTTGGCCACACCGACAGCAAAGGTTCGGATGCCTACAACCAGGCACTTTCGGAACGTCGCGCGAGCAGCGTGGCGGAGTACTTGCTGAGCCAGGGCCTAGCGCCGAACAAACTCACCAGTGAAGGGCGTGGCGAGAGCGAACCGGTCGCCGATAACAACACGGACGAGGGGCGTGCGCAAAACCGTCGGGTGGAACTGCACATCAATCGTTAGGATGCGTCTGTAGTCCGCAGGCTAGAGCTGTCGGTCGATGATCATCGTCGAACCGGCAGCCATCCGGCGGTGGATCGGTTTTTTTCATTTTTCCCTCTGGCTTATCCCCTGCAGAAGCCGTTACTGTGCGCCCAAAGAATAATTCGCAACACGGGGGAGCGTATGAAGGTGTTCTGTGGGCTGGGGCGATTGTTGACCCTGCTGTTCTGCTGCGTGGTGCTGGCCAATCAGCTGGTGCCGTTTGTTCATCCGCTGCACCTGCTGGTCAATCTGGCCGGCGGTCTGCTGCTGTCGATCCACGTGCTCGAAGTGCTGCTGTGCAACCGCAGCCTCAAGGGTCGTCCGCACCCTTGGCGTGATCGTGGCCGCATCCTGTTGTTCGGCGTTTTCCACCTGCAAACCATCCCGGCCCCGGCCGCTCCGGAGGCTTCCCATGCGTAATCTCTGCCTGCTTGCTGCATTCATCAGTCCCCTGGCCTGCGCCCAGGTGGTCAGCGTCGAAACCAACTCGCTGATGCGTCTGCCCAACACTGCCAGCACTCTGCAACTGGAGAAACTGGTGGTCGCCGATTACGGCACTTTGCTGATTCCTTCGAACGTGACCGAGCTGAGTGTCGGCGAATTGCAACTGGGCCATGAAGCGCGCATCGCCATCGTGCCGAGCGAACAGGCGCTGGATATGAAAGTCATCCGCGCTCAACTTGCCGAAGGCAGCCAGATCACCGCCCGTGGTGCACCGGGCACCTACGAAAAAGCCGCCCGCGCCGGGCGCAATCTGAATCTGCAATTCAAGGCGTTGAATGCGCCGAAGCTGGTGGTCGATGCCCGTGGCGGCACCGGTGCGCCGGGTTTTGTCGGGCTCGATGGCGCCAACGGTCAGGAGCCGGGTTGCACCTGGGGCCAGGCGGGACACGGTTTTGATGGCAGCAACGGCAGCGATGGCCAGCCGGGTGCACCGGGCGCGCTGGTGCGTCTTGAAGTGCCGCGCGAGTTTCCGGCCGAGCTGATCAAAGTTGAAGTTGCCGGCGGTGCCGGTGGCCCGGCCGGTCCTGGCGGCAAGCCGGGGGCGGGTGGCAAGTCCAAGGGCTGCCTGGTCTATCGCGCCGACGGCGGCAAGAGCGGCAAGCCGGGGGCCGACGGGCAGCCGGGGCCTGCGGGTGCGGCGGGGTCTGTCACCGTACAGCGCTTGTAATCGATTGCACCTACCCTCTACGTTGATCGTTCCCACGCAGAGCGTGGGAACGATCAGGTATCAGTCAGGGTGCGCTCGTCAGAACGAGGGCCGCGCAGCTGCCACCGCCACCAGCACCACCCCGACCAGCAGATTGAACCCCACCACCTTGCGAATCCGCCCCAGCACCGCCGCACCCGCCGGCCAGTCCTTCGCCTGCACCGCCGTGCGCAGCTCAGGCAGCATCAATGCCTGAATCCGGATGAACAGCGCGGTCATCACCACATACAACCCCATCATCACCTGCACATAGCGCGGCGCGTTATCGAAGGCGATGTGTTGCAGATGCAGCATGCCCACCCCGGTGACCGGCAGCAGAATCACCGCTCCCCACACCCAACGAAAAAAACCTTGAAACACTTCCACCCAGAGCGTCAGGCGCCCGGGGCCGTCCAGTGCCTTCATGGCCGCGGGGCGCAGCACCATCCAGGCGAAAAACATACCGCCGACCCACACCAGCGCGGCCAGTACATGGATGGGGTAAACGAGGCTAAAAGGTGTCATTGGGGTACTCCGTTCTGCGCGGGATCGATTCGCGGGGTATGATAGCCGCCGAACCGAACCACTGAAAATTTATCCAGCGTTTTTTGCGCCCGACACTCAATGATCAGCACTGAACTCAAAACCACGATCCAGGGCGCCTACTCGCGTTTTCTAGAGGCCAAGAGCCTCAAACCGCGTTACGGCCAGCGCCTGATGATCGCTGAAGTCGCCAAGGTCCTCGGGGATATCGACACCGACGACGAAGGCCGGCGCAGTGGCGACCCCGCGATTGTCGCGGTGGAAGCCGGCACCGGTACCGGCAAGACCGTGGCCTACAGCCTGGCGGCGATCCCGACGGCCAAACTGGCCGGCAAACGCCTGGTGATCGCCACCGCGACCGTCGCCCTGCAAGAGCAGATTGTCTACAAGGACTTGCCCGACCTGATGCGCAACAGCGGGCTGAACTTCAGCTTCGCCCTGGCCAAGGGCCGTGGCCGCTACATGTGCCTGTCCAAGCTCGACATGCTGTTGCAGGAAGGCAATGCGCAGACCGCCACCGCGCAGCTGTTCGAAGAAGAAGGCTTCAAGATCGAGGTCGATGAGGCCAGCCAGAAGCTGTTCACCAGCATGATCGAGAAGCTCGCCGGCAATAAATGGGACGGCGACCGCGACAGCTGGCCCAACGCGCTGGAAGACGCCGACTGGGCGCGCCTGACCACCGATCACAGCCAGTGCACCAACCGTCATTGCCCGAACTTCGGCCAGTGCGCCTTCTACAAGGCCCGCGAAGGCATGGGCAAGGTCGACGTGATCGTCACCAACCACGACATGGTGCTGGCCGACCTGGCGCTGGGCGGCGGGGCAGTCTTGCCCGATCCGCGCGACACCATTTATGTGTTCGACGAAGGCCACCACCTGCCGGACAAGGCCATCGGCCACTTCGCCCATTACACACGTCTGCGTTCCACCGCCGACTGGCTGGAAACCACCGCCAAGAACCTCACCAAACTGCTGGCCCAGCACCCGCTGCCGGGCGACCTCGGCAAGCTGATCGAGCAGGTGCCGGAGCTGGCGCGGGAGATCAAGACCCAGCAGCAATTCATGTTCACTGCCTGCGAACAGATTGCTGATTTCAAGCCCGGTGAAGACGTCGAAGGCCGCGAGCGTCCGCGTCATCGCTTCATCGGCGGGGTGATTCCGGAACACATGCGCGAGATGGGCATCGAGCTGAAAAAAGGCTTCGCCCGCCTCAACGACCTGTTCACCCGTCTGACGGATCTGCTCAAGGAAGGCATGGACGGCGAGGTCAACATCGGCATCGCCAGCAATCAGGCCGAAGAATGGTATCCACTGTTCGGCAGCCTGTTGTCCCGTGCTTCCGGCAACTGGGAGCTGTGGACCGCGTTCACCGCCGAAGACCCGGAAGACAACCCGCCGATGGCCCGCTGGCTGACCCTGGCCGAAAGCGGTTCGCTGTTCGATATCGAGGTCAACGCCAGCCCGATCCTCGCCGCCGAAACCCTGCGCCGCAGCCTGTGGAACGTGGCCTATGGCTGTCTGGTGACTTCGGCGACATTGACCGCGCTCGGCACGTTCGACCGTTTCCGCATGCGCGCCGGTCTGCCGAAAAAAGCCGTCACTGCCGTGGTGCCGAGCCCGTTCCATCACGCCGATGCCGGCGTGTTGCGGGTGCCGGACCTGAAGGCCGACCCACGCGATGCCGCCGCCCACACCGCCGCTATCATCCGCGATCTGCCGGAACTGGTCGAAGGTTCGCGCGGCAGTCTGGTGCTGTTCTCGTCGCGCAAACAGATGCAGGACGTGTTCGACGGCCTCGACCGCGACTGGCGCAAGCAAGTGTTCATTCAAGGCAACCTGTCGAAACAGGAAACCCTGAACAAGCACAAGGCGCGGGTTGATGGCGGTGATTCCAGCGTGCTGTTCGGCCTCGCCAGTTTTGCCGAAGGCGTGGATTTGCCGGGCGCCTATTGCGAGCACGTGGTGATCGCCAAGATTCCATTCTCGGTGCCGGACGATCCGGTCGAAGCCGCGCTGTCGGAATGGATCGAAGCCCGGGGCGGCAATCCGTTCATGGAAATCTCGGTGCCCGATGCCTCGCTGAAGCTGGTTCAGGCGTGCGGCCGTCTGCTGCGCACCGAAGAAGACCGCGGCACCATCACCTTGCTGGATCGGCGGCTGGTCACCCAGCGCTATGGCAAGGCGATCCTCAATGCGTTGCCTCCTTTCCGTCGTGAAATATCCTGAGACATCGGTGGGCAGTTTTGCCCGCCGCGTTGTCTATCTCTCTGCTATTGCTTTTCCATTGGCCCTCGTGGGTCGTTAGGGAGAAATCCGTTCTCATGATTCGTCGTTCGTTGCCTGCCGTTTTTGCCCTGGTTTTCGCTGGCCCCTTGCTGGCGGCACCTGCCGGCCAGCAGACCCTGTTCAACTTTGTCCGCCCCGCCGACGTGGTGAAAGTGGCGACCGAAAACGCCGACCTGCCGCAAGCCAACGCCGAGCAGACCCCCGAAGGCGAAGTGCTGCGCCGGGTGACGTTCAACCCGACGGCGCGCCCGACCTTGCGCCTGAGCCCGCAGACCGGTGCCTGGGACTGGTCGCAGTCCGGCATGATGAGCCTGCGTATCCAGAGTGCGATGAACTGGGCAGTGACCGTCTACGTGCAAATCCAGAGCAACGACGGCAAGACTCTGGTCAGTCGCGTCGATCTGCCGGCCGGCCCGGCGCAGACCTTGCTCGTGCCGTTGACCGCGACCTCGCCACTCAGCCAGGGCATGAAAGCCGGGCCGGTGATGCCGATGACGATCGACGGGCAGCGCATCCTGCTGGCGAGCAGCAGTGGTGAGCTGGATCGCAGCCAGGTGGTGTCGGTCAGCCTGTCGATGGATCAGCCGAAAGCCGCGCAAAGTCTGTTGCTCGAGCGCTTTGGCGTGCAGGACGAAGGCGAAGTGATCAAATCCGCCTACGGCAATCTGGTGGATGCCTACGGCCAGTCGACTCGCGGCAAGTGGCCAGAGAAAGTCGCCAATGACGAACAACTGAAATCCGCCGCCGCCAAAGAGCAGCAACAACTGAACACCTGGCTGGCCGAGCGCGAAAAGTCGTCGCTGGACAAGTTCGGTGGCTGGAGCAAAGGCCCGGCGTTCAAGGCCAGCGGTTTCTTCCGCACCGAAAAGCGTGACGGCCGCTGGTATCTGGTGACGCCCGAGGGCCATCCGTTCTATTCCCTGGGCGTGAACACCGTCAGCCCGGAGGTCAACCAGACCTACGTGGCCGGCCGCGAGTACATGTTCGAATCCCTGCCAAAACCGGGAGAGCCGCTGGCCAGTCATTTCGGCGAAGGCGACAACCGTGGCGGCAACGGTGTCGATCAGGGTCGTGGCTACAACTTCGGTCGCTGGTACGACTTCTACGGCGCCAACCTTCAGCGCCTGTATGGCGAGCCATGCACCCAGGACAGCGGCAACAAGGCCGGAGTCGCCGAAGCCGCCAAGGCCGGGGCCGCCGAAGAAGCCGCGACCAACGCCAGTGCACCGGTCGCCGCCTCCGAACAGCCGAAAGCCGGGGTCGCCGAGTCGGCAGCCACCAGCGGGCAAAGCGTTGCGACGCCGTGCACGAACACGGTCGACGAGCAAAAGTGGGCCAGCCACACCCTTAATCGCCTGCAAGCCTGGGGCTTCAACACGGTCGGTAACTGGAGCGCCCCCGTCCTCGGTAACGCCGAGCGCATGCCGTACACCTTGCCGCTGTCGATCGTCGGCGATTACGCCAGCATCAGCACCGGCACCGATTGGTGGGGCGGCATGCCTGACCCGTTCGATCCGCGCTTCGCCATGGCCACCGAGCGCGCCGTGGCGATTGCCGCCCGCGATCATCGCGATGATCCGTGGCTGATCGGCTACTTCGCCGACAACGAGCTGGCCTGGGCTGGCCCTGGTGATGATCCGAAATCCCGTTACGCGCTGGCCTACGGCACCTTGAAAATGACCACCGACGTTCCGGCCAAACGTGCGTTCCTCAAGCAGTTGCGCGACAAGTACCGCAATCAGGCGGGGCTGTCGAAGGCCTGGGGCATTGATCTGCCGGCGTGGGAATTGATGGAAGACCCGGGTTTCGAAGCACCGCTGCCGAATCCTGAGCATCCGGAAATCGAGGCCGACTTCAAATACTTCCAGAAGGTCTTCGCCGACACGTACTTCAAGACCATTTCCGACTCGCTGAAATGGCACGCGCCGAACCAGTTGCTGCTCGGTGGCCGTTTCGCCACCAGCACCCCGGAAGCGGTGGCGTCCTGCGCCCAGTATTGCGACGTGCTGAGCTTCAACATGTACACCCTGCAACCGCAGGACGGCTATGACTTCGCCGCGCTGCGCAGCCTTGACAAACCGGTGCTGATCACCGAGTTCAACTTCGGCTCCACCGACCGTGGCCCGTTCTGGGGCGGCGTGACCCCGTTGAGCAAGGAAGAAGACCGCGGCCCGGCCTACGCCAACTTCCTCAAACAGGCGCTGAGCGAGCCGTCGATTGTCGGCGTGCACTGGTTCCAGTATCTGGACCAACCGGTGACCGGGCGCCTGCTCGATGGTGAGAACGGGCACTTTGGTCTGGTCGGTGTCACCGATCTGCCGTTCCAGGGTTTTGTCGAAACGGTGCGCAAAAGCAACCTGGCGACCGTCGATCAGTTGAGCAAAGAGGCGCAGAAAACGGCTGCCGCAGCGGACAAGGCCGGCCACGAAACCGAAGGCGGCCGCAAGGCTGACGCCGGCAAAGGCCCGGGGCAGGGGGCAGGCCATACAGGCGGGCATTCCGGCAACGGCCACTGATCGTTACGAAACCTTAAGACCGCCCGGCCCGCAGCGGTTCCCAAAAGCCTCTCGGGCTGGAACAATGCGGGCCACTTTGTAGAGCGTTTTCGCGGGGGAGTTGCGGGTGCAGATTCAGGGCCATTACGAGCTTCAATTCGAAGCGGTGCGCGAAGCCTTCGCCGCACTGTTCGACGATCCCCAGGAACGCGGCGCCGCGTTGTGCATTCGGGTCGGCGGCGAAACCGTCCTCGACCTCTGGTCCGGCACCGCCGACAAGGACGGCGCCGAGGCCTGGCACAGCGACACCATCGCCAACCTGTTCTCCTGCACCAAGACCTTCACCGCCGTCACCGCGCTGCAACTGGTTGCCGAAGGCAAGTTGCAGCTCGATGCGCCGGTCGCCCGTTACTGGCCGGAATTCGCCGCTGCCGGCAAGGAATCCGTCACCCTGCGCCAACTGCTTTGCCATCAGGCCGGTCTCCCGGCCCTGCGCGAATTGCTGGCGCCTGAGGCGCTGTATGACTGGCAGACCATGGTCGACGCTCTCGCCGCCGAAGCGCCGTGGTGGACGCCTGGCACTGGTCACGGTTATGCCGCGATCACCTACGGCTGGCTGATCGGCGAATTGCTGCGGCGCGCCGACGGTCGCGGGCCGGGGGAATCGATTGTGGCGCGGGTCGCCAAACCGCTGGGGCTGGATTTCCATGTCGGTTTGGCCGACGAGGAATTCCATCGTGTTGCGCACATCGCCCGGGGCAAGGGCAATACTGGCGACGCCGCTGCCCAGCGCCTGCTGCAAGTGACCATGCGCGAACCGACGGCCATGACCACCCGGGCCTTCACCAATCCGCCGTCGGTGCTCACCAGCACCAACAAACCGGAATGGCGCCGTATGCAGCAACCGGCGGCCAACGGCCACGGCAATGCACGCAGCCTGGCCGGGTTCTACGCCGGTCTGCTCGACGGCAGCCTGCTGGAAAGCGAAATGCTCGACGAACTGACCCGTGAACACAGCCTCGGCGAGGACAAAACCTTGCTGACCCGCACCCGTTTCGGTCTCGGTTGCATGCTCGATCAACCCGACGTGCCGAACGCCACTTACGGCCTCGGCCCGCGTGCATTCGGCCATCCGGGTGCCGGCGGTTCCATCGGTTTTGCTGATCCGGAGCACGATGTGGCCTTCGGATTTGTGACAAATACCCTGGGACCGTACGTCTTGATGGATCCGCGCGCGCAGAAGCTGGCGCGGGTACTAGCCACTTGTCTGTAAAGCGTCGTCCGAGGTTCCAGGGCCGGAACCTCATGGCGAATTTCGTTTCAAAGCGTCTGTTTATCCGGGCGAAAGTCCTCTGATTGTTCATAACTTCTTTTTGTGGGTTTCCAATGTCGTCCAAACAAACTCTCGCCCTGGCCCTGTGTTTCGCAATCACCGGTTGTGCACAGACCCCGAAGAACGACGCCGATGGCGGCAGCTGGTGGCCGTTCGGTTCTTCCGACAAAGTCGCAGCCAAGGAGCCGGCTCCGGCGCCTGCGCCTTTGAAACCGGCCGCCACCGCGCCTGTGGCCAAGGCCGAGAGCAGCAGCCCGTGGTACTGGCCGTTTGGCTCGGACGACTCGGCGGCCAAGCCTGAAGTGAAAGCTGAAGCCAAACCCGAAGCCAAGCCAGTCGAAGTCGCCAAGGCCGAGGCCGACAAGGGCGGCAAATGGTGGTGGCCGTTCGGCGGCAAGGAGCAGGACACCGCCAAAGTCGTACCGATGCCCGATCCGAAGGTGACTCAAGCCTGGCTGGATGACTACGAGCCGCGCCTGCGCACCGCGATCAAGGACAGCAACCTGCAACTCGAGCGCCGTGAAAACGTGCTGGTCGTGACCGCGCCGGTGGAAGGCTCGTTCAACCCGGATCGCCCTGCGATGCTGCTGCCAGTGACCCTCGGCCCGTTCACCCGCGTGGCGAAAATCCTCGAAGCCGACCCGAAAACCGCCGTGCTGGTGCTCGGTCACAGTGACACCACCGGCGCCGCTCCGGCCAACGTCAAGTTGAGCCAGGAACGCGCCCAGGCCGTGGCGGCAATCTTCCGCCTCAGCGGTCTGCAGCGTGATCGCCTGATGCTGCGCGGCATGGGTTCCGAAGCACCGCGTGCCGCCAACGACAGCGTTGAAGGCCGTGCCCTGAACCGTCGTGTCGAACTGCTGGTGACCCCGCAGAACACCATGGTCGCGCTGCTGAGCAAATACAACATGCCAGCACCGAAGCCAGTGACCATGGTTGCTGCCCAGGACGTCAAGCCTGCCGCCAAACCGGTGACCCCGGCGCCGGCTGCGAAGAAAGCCGCTGTACCGGCCACCAAAAAGGCTCCGGCCAAGAAAGCCGCCGCCAAGGCTCCAGCGAAAAAGGCCCCGGCCAAGGCTCCGGCGAAAAAGACCGCGCCCGCCAAAGCTGCCGCAACCGACAAGAAAGTCGCTGCGACCGATACCACCAAAAAGTGATCCGCTAACGAAAAGGAATGCGCCGTGACCCAGTCTCTGGCAGATATGCGTCGTGATTACACCCGGGATGGCCTGACCGAGGCGCAAGCCCCGGCCGAGCCCTTTGCGTTGTTTCACCAGTGGTTTGCCGAAGCGGTGAAAACCGAACAGGCGCCGGTGGAAGCCAACGCCATGACCCTGGCCACGGTGGATGCGGACGGCCGTCCGCATTGCCGCATTCTGCTGCTCAAGGGGCTGGACGAGCAGGGCTTCACCTTCTTCACCAACTACGAAAGCGCCAAGGGCCAGCATCTGGCGGCGAACCCGTTTGCTGCCATGACGTTCTTCTGGCCGACCCTGGAGCGCCAGGTGCGTATCGAAGGGCGGGTGGTGAAGGTCTCGCCTGAAGAATCCGACGCTTACTATCAGGTGCGACCGCTGGGCAGCCGACTCGGCGCCTGGGCCTCACCGCAGAGCCGGGTGATCAACGGCCGGGGTGAACTGGAAGATTTGCTCAAGGCGACCGAGCAACGCTTCACCGACACTCAGCCTCACTGCCCGGAACACTGGGGTGGCTACCGCTTGCTCCCCGAGCGCATGGAATTCTGGCAGGGCCGCGCGAGCCGCCTGCACGATCGCCTCAACTACCGTGTGCAGGGCGCCGACTGGATTCTTGAACGTCTGGCACCCTGAGCAGTCTACCGAGCGGGATAGCCTGCCGCAGCGGCTTGGAGCCACTTCGGCAGGTCCCGGCGCTTGATCTTCTGCGCCTGAGCCTGCTTCAGCCGTTCGAGCATGAAGGCGCGTTTGCCTTCGTCCTTGCCGGCCAGTGACAGGGCCAGGTCGCGATCCATCCAGCGTTTGATCCGCACATACAGCCACCAGTGGAAGTACAGACCGGCGGCGGTGGTGACGACAATGATGAAGTAATCCATGGAAATCCTTGGGTCGGCGGCGCAGGAAACGGATTTTGGCGCTACTGTTGGGTGAGTTCGCGGGTGCCTGTACCGGGCCTGAATGAAAGCAACTTTATCCGGGCGACGCCGTGACAGGCGTCAAGCTGCGGAGTTTAATGAATACCTGTCCTTTGGAGTTGATGCTATGCGTAAGTCTGTTCTGCTGGTTGCTTCCTTTTCCACGATGGCGATGTTGCTGACCGGCTGCCAGTCGAGCCTGACCGGTGACTCCTACTCCCGTGACGAAGCGCGTCGCGTGCAGACGATTCGCATGGGCACCATCGAATCCCTGCGTCCGGTGAAAATCGAAGGCACCAAAACCCCGATTGGTGGTGCAGCCGGTGCAGTGGTTGGCGGTGTTGGCGGCAGTGCCATCGGCGGCGGCAAAGGCAGCATCGTTGCGGCCGTTATCGGTGCCGTGGCCGGCGGCTTGATCGGTTCGGCCACTGAAGAAGGCCTGACCCGCACCCAGGGCGTTGAAATCACCGTGCGCGAAGACGACGGCAGCATGCGCGCCTACGTGCAGCAGGTTCAGGAGAATGAAGTGTTCCGCGTAGGCGAGCGGGTACGGATTTCGACCGTTGGCGGCACCAGCCGCGTTTCGCACTAAGCGCGAACAAGCGGTAAAAGAAAACCCCGATCAGGTGACTGGTCGGGGTTTTTGTTTGGTGTTCACCAGTGATCCCGATAGACGAATGCGATTGGGTAGGACGTATCTTTAAAGGCGTGGGTGATTGTTCGACGTGAATAAAGGCCGACATTAAGAGAAGTCGTAGGCGTGTGATCTAGATCAGTTTATCGAGCACGAACTCTTTAAACCAAGGTGGCTGTACGTCAGATTTGATTTCAATCAGCTCCCCGTCTGTGATCTCTGCAACCTGTGTCAGTCCTTCGCTACCTTCGTCGGAGTTATCAAAGATATAAGCTCTGTTCGAGGTGAGGATTGCATCCGATAGGAGCGCCAGAGACCTCCAGTAACGCTTTCGTATCTTTTCAGGAGGAACGTTGTGCCCACCCTGTGATACGCGATAGGCAACCCTGGCGACATTGATTTCCGGGTCGGCTGTTGCAACGTAATAGACGTAAACCCTGTACCCGGATCTCTGGGCTTAGTAAAGCAAATCGACTTTATCTGAGGAGGACATGACGGTTTCGAACGTAAAACTGATTTTCTCTTTGATCAAAGAGCGCCGTATGAAGTCGGAAAGAGCGGAGGCTACATAGGAGTCGATCTGAGTATCCGAGAAGCTGAGCCTGTCACCTTCAATCGTAATCGAATCCAATTTTGCCAATGACTCTGGAGCTTTTTTCAGCAGGGCGTGGTTGCGGAAAAAATCGAAAATGTCATTTTTGTGAGATTCGATGCGATAGGTGGTGAAATCAAAATAACCAGTGTCTTTGATTGCACGCTCTATATCATCCGGGTTTATGTAATTTCCCAATAGATGCGCAGGAACCAGCCGATTAAAGGTGCTTTTTCCTGAGCCATTTGGTCCGGCGAATATACGTACCCTCGGTGTGCTCAAGAAACGACCTGTTTAGGCAGTTTGCTGATTTGCAGGCGAGTCCCGCTTTTCAGGTTTCCATATGTGCCGATCGAGCGCAGTGCAACCGAAGATTTTTCTGTCACTTCAAACAGCTGACCATCTTTGGCGACAAGCACAGCAGCACCGTTGGCAAGCGCCATTTTGTAGGCGTTGTTGAACGCTTTCAGGGCAATGTCCGGAATATAAGACTCCTGCACGGCAATCTGACTGTCCGTCATTGGGCGCTTTTCTGCTTTGCGTGACATGGAAGGCTCCGAAAAAACGTTCTGAGGTGACGCTGCTGTCAACAGAAGATATAGCACACTTGAAAGGCTCAGGTTAAGCGCTGCGAGCAGCGCCAACGGGAGACTACCAATGCTTTGCAGGGTTCTGGAGCCCAATCATGTGTGTGAATCTTTCATTGAGTCTTGGGCCTTCCAGTGAGAGGCGCGTAATGAGCGTGTTAACTTCATTGTGTGGATCCTTTTCTGCTCGCCGCCAACGTCACCGCATAACCGATCAATGCCGCAAACACCGACCCGGTGAGAATGCCCATCCGGTCCATCCCGGCGTATTCACTGGCGCCCGGCACGAAGGCGAGGGAGCCGACAAACAGGCTCATGGTGAAGCCGATCCCGCAGAGGATCGCCACGCCCAGCACCTGGCCCCAATTGGCGCCCTGGGGCAGGGCGGCGATGCCGGTTTTGACGGCGAGCCAGGTCAGGCCGAACACGCCGAGGGTCTTGCCCAGCAGCAGGCCGACGGCGATGCCCATCGGCACGTGGTGGGTGAAGCTTTCGGCGGTCACTCCGGTCAGCGACAGGCCGGCGTTGGCGAAGGCGAACAGCGGCAGGATGCCGTAGGCCACCCACGGGTGCAGCGCGTGTTCGAGGGTCAGCAGCGGCGAAGGTTCGGCATTCTTGGTGCGCAGCGGGATGCAGAACGCCAGGGTCACGCCGGCCAGCGTCGCGTGGACACCGCTCTTGAGTACGCAGACCCAGAGGATCAAACCAATGATCATGTACGGCCCGAGCTTGACCACGCCGAGCCGGTTCATCGCCACCAGCGCCGCGATGCACGCCGCCGCCAGGCCCAGCGACAGGGTCGACAGTTCGCCGGAGTAGAAGATCGCGATGATCACGATGGCGCCGAGGTCATCGATGATCGCCAGGGTCATCAGGAACAGCTTCAGCGACACCGGCACGCGCTTGCCGAGCAAGGCCAGCACGCCGAGGGCGAAGGCGATGTCGGTGGCAGTCGGAATCGCCCAGCCGTCGAGGGCGCCCGGGTTGTCGCGGTTGAGGAACCAGTAGATCAGCGCCGGCACCAGCATGCCGCCGATGGCCGCCGCGCCGGGAAGGACGATCTGCGACGGTTTCGACAACTGGCCGTCGAGGACTTCGCGCTTCACTTCCAGGCCGATCAGCAGGAAAAACAGCGCCATTAGGCCGTCGTTGATCCACAGCAGCAGGGGCTTGGCGATCTTCAACGCGCCGATCTGCGCCACCACCGGGGTGTCGAGCAGGCCGCTGTACAACCACGACAGCGGCGAGTTGTTGATGATTAGAGCCAGGATGGCCGCGACGATCAGTAACAGACCGCTGGCAGCTTCCAACTGAAAGAAACGCGTGAAAGTGCTACGCAGAGGCAAGGTCGCTCTCCATCGATAAAGTCAAAAGGTGGCACACCCTAACCCGTACCGTTAGTTGTTAAAACAAAAGTTATATTCTTTTTTGTTATATGCGGTTACAGAGCGCCAGGCCGACATGCAGCAGAGCCTAGCAGTTGCCCGAGGGATTGAAGCTCAGCTGTATCTGTCGGTGCCGTGGGATTTTTCCTAAGCTTGGGGGCTGAGCCTGTGAAGGCACTTCTGCCCGATTCAACGAGAACGACAGCCATGAGCGACAACCGACAGTGGGCCCGCGAAGCCATCCGGATCATCGAAGCGGACTTCCAGCGCAGCGCCGACACCCACCTGATCCCCTTGCCGCTGCCGGGGTTCCCGGGCATCGAGTTGTACTTCAAGGACGAGTCCAGCCACCCGACCGGCAGCCTCAAGCATCGGCTGGCCCGCTCGCTGTTTCTCTATGCCTTGTGTAACGGCTGGCTTAAACCCGGCGCGCCGGTGATCGAGGCGTCCAGCGGTTCGACGGCGATTTCCGAGGCGTATTTCGCGCGGATGCTCGGCCTGCCATTCATTGCGGTGATGCCGGCGACCACCTCCAAGGAAAAAATTGCGCAGATCGCGTTCTACGGAGGCCAGAGTCATCTGGTGGACGATCCGACCCAGATCTACGCCGAATCCGAACGCCTGGCCCGCGAGCACGACGGTCACTTCATCGACCAGTTCACCTACGCCGAACGCGCCACTGACTGGCGGGCGAACAACAATATCGCCGAGTCGATCTTCCAGCAGATGCGTTACGAGCAGCACCCGTGCCCGGCCTGGCTGATTTCCAGTCCCGGCACCGGCGGCACCACCGCGACCCTCGGGCGTTACGTGCGTTATCGCCAGCACTGCACCCGCGTGCTGTGCGCCGATGCCGAGCGTTCGGTGTTCTTCGACTTCTACCAGACCGGCGACGCGAGTTTGCGTCTGGACCACGGTTCACGCATCGAAGGCATCGGCCGGCCACGAGTGGAAGCGTCGTTCCTGCCGAAGGTCATCGATGCGATGGTCAAGGTGCCGGACGCCTTGTCGCTGGCGGCCATGCATTACCTGGCGCAGCGTCTGGGCCGGCATGTGGGCGGGTCGAGCGGCACCAACCTGATCGGCGCGCTGATGGCGGCGCAGCAGATGAAAGCGGCGGGGGAGTCGGGCTCGATCGTGGCGATTCTGTGCGATGGCGGCGAGCGTTACGCAGACACCTATTACGATCCAGCGTGGCTCAAGGCGCAGGGCTATGAGCTGGAGGGATTGATGGCGGCTGTGGCAGCGAGTGCCGAGCAAGGTGAGGCGCTGCCGGCCTCGGTTCTGCGCGCCAATATCTGACGCCGAAAACGACTGTGGGAGCGAATTCGCTCCCACAGTTTTTTGCAGTGTTTCAGGTCGTGCGGATCAGTCTTTCAGACCGAGGATGTCACGCGCCACGGCTTCCGCGATGCGAATGCCATCGACACCCGCCGACAGAATCCCGCCTGCATAACCCGCGCCTTCACCGGCCGGGAACAGACCTTTGACGTTCATGCTCTGCAGCGTCTCGTTACGCGTGATGCGCAGCGGAGACGAGGTGCGGGTCTCGATCCCGGTCAGCACCGCATCGTGCAGCGAATAACCGCGAATCTGCTTCTCGAACGCCGGCAGGGCCTCACGAATGGCTTCGATGGCGAAGTCCGGCAGGGCCAGGGCCAGATCGCCCAGCGAGACGCCCGGTTTGTACGACGGCTCGACTTCGCCCAGCGCGGTGGATGGTGTGCCGGCGATGAAGTCGCCGACCAGTTGCGCCGGCGCCTTGTAGTCGCTGCCGCCGAGGATGAAGGCGTGGGATTCCAGACGTTCCTGCAACTCGATACCGGCCAGCGGACCGCCCGGATAATCGACTTCCGGGGTGATGCCGACGACGATGCCGGAGTTGGCATTGCGCTCGTTACGCGAGTACTGGCTCATGCCGTTGGTGACCACGCGGTTCGGCTCGGAAGTCGCCGCCACCACGGTACCGCCCGGGCACATGCAGAAGCTGTAGACCGAACGGCCGTTCTTGGCGTGGTGCACCAGTTTGTAGTCGGCGGCGCCCAATTTAGGGTGTCCGGCATACTTGCCAAGACGTGCGCGGTCGATCAGCGATTGCGGGTGCTCGATACGGAAACCCACCGAGAACGGCTTGGCTTCCATGAACACGCCACGGCTGTGGAGCATGCGGAAGGTGTCGCGGGCACTGTGGCCGAGGGCCAGAATCACGTGTTTCGAATGCAGGGTTTCGCCGCTGGCCAGCTCGACGCCGACCAGTTGGCCGTCTTCGATCAGCACGTCGGTGACACGCTCCTGGAAGCGCACTTCACCGCCCAGGGCACGGATTTCTTCGCGCATGGTCTCGACCATGCCGGTCAGACGGAACGTACCGATGTGCGGCTTGCTGACGTAAAGGATTTCTTCCGGCGCACCGGCCTTCACGAATTCGTGCAGGACTTTACGGCCGAGGAATTTCGGATCCTTGATCTGGCTGTACAGCTTGCCGTCGGAGAACGTGCCCGCGCCGCCTTCGCCGAACTGCACGTTGGACTCGGGGTTGAGCACGCTTTTGCGCCACAGGCCCCAGGTGTCCTTGGTGCGCTGGCGCACTTCGGTGCCGCGCTCGAGGATGATCGGCTTGAAGCCCATCTGTGCCAGCAACAGGCCGGCGAAGATCCCGCACGGGCCGAAACCGACCACGATCGGGCGCTGGCTCAGGTCGCTTGGCGCCTGGCCGACGAATTTGTAGCTGACATCCGGCGCCACGTTGACGTTACGGTCGTCGGCGAACTTGCCCAGCACTTTGGCCTCGTCGCGCACTTCGAGGTCGATGGTGTAGATGAAGCACAGTTCGGAGGACTTTTTGCGCGCATCGTAGCTGCGCTTGAACAAGGTGAAATCGAGCAGGTCATCGCTGGCGATGCCCAGGCGTTGCACGATGGCAGCGCGCAGGTCTTCGTCGGGATGGTCGATCGGCAGCTTGAGTTCGGTGATTCGTAACATGACAGGATCCGGTTCGCGGGGCGCACAACTGCGCCAGGGCGTTTGAAGGCGGCGATTATAAGCCGCATCGGCCGGATCCCGTGAGGGTAAAACGATCAGTCGTTACGCGAACCGCCGAAATACCCGCAACCACGCTGCACCTTGCCGTCGATACGCAGCTCGGCGCTCATGTGCTGCACGCTGCCGGTGCTGCTGTCGACGCAGCGCTGCGGCGCCACCCACAGCTCGATGCGCTGGTTGTTGGCTTCGCTGCTGAGATTGAAACGGCCGTCGCCCAGTTGCTCTTCGACGTAAGGCACGGCGAGCGGCGGCTGGCCTTCGCGGTCGATGACCAGGCCTTTGCCGCTGACCTTGACGTTCCATTCCGGACCATGACCGGCGGCGCGCAGGATCAACTGTTTGAAGTTGGGATCGTCGCAGGCAGTGCCGGAGCGTTCGACACGGTACAACTGGGTCAGGTCGAGGCGGTCGCCGGCGATCTTCCCGCGCACGTCGGCAAACAGCTTGCCCTGTTGATCGGCCAGGGTGACGGCCTCTTGCAGGACGCTGGTGCCGCCGATGTCATTGACCACGTACTGGCGCTGCTCGCCGCAGGCCTGGAACACCAGTTTGCCGTCGGCAGCGGTCAGTTGCCCCTGCATCCGCGTCTGGCCGACGTGGGAGGCGCTTTCCCGCGCACCATCGAACAACTGGCACGCGGCAAACAACGGGAGCAGGGCAACAACGATCAGGGAACGGGCAACACGCATCTTTGGCTCTCCAGACAAGTGCCGCCACGTTACGCAGGCTGACCGTTCATCACAAGGGTTTAGCCCACGTGAAATGTCTGACCTGTCTGCAAGCCTTCGACACTTTTGGCGTAGGCCAATGCCACATCCGCCGCAGGAACCGGCTTATAGCCACGGAAATAGGGGGCATAGCTGCCCATGGCTTCTACAAGCACGGTCGGGCTGATCGAGTTCACCCGCAGGCCGCGTGGCAGTTCGATGGCCGCTGCGCGGACGAAGCTGTCCAGCGCGCCGTTGACCAGTGCAGCCGAAGCGCCGCTGCGGATCGGATCGTGGCTGAGCACGCCGGTGGTGAAGGTGAACGATGCGCCGTCGTTGGCGAACTCACGGCCGATCAGCAGCAGATTGACCTGGCCCATCAACTTGTCTTTCAGGCCGAGGGCGAAGCTGTCTTCGGTCATTTCACCCAGCGGGGCGAAGGTCACGTTGCCAGCGGCGCAGACCAGTGCGTCGAACTTGCCGGTCTGTTCGAACAGCTTGCGGATCGATGCGCTGTCGCTGATATCCACCTGGAAATCGCCGCTGCTGCGACCGATACGAATGACTTCATGACGCTGCGACAGCTCTTTGTCCACGGCCGAACCGATGGTGCCGCCCGCGCCTATCAACAGAATTTTCATCGTGATTGCCTCAAGTGATTGAACGAGGTTTCAGTCTAGAGTGGTTTTTTCTGCGGATAAGCGCACTAATGGGCAACCTTTGGTTTTCAAATGGAAACAATCCATGAGCGAGATGGATGATCTGGCGGCGTTCGCGGTGTTGATCGAAGCCGGCAGTTTTACCTTGGCAGCGCAGCAATTGGGGTGCAGCAAGGGGCAGTTGTCCAAGCGCATCAGTCAGCTGGAGGCACGATTTTCCGTGGTGTTGTTGCAACGTACTACGCGTCGGCTGAGCCTGACGGCGGCCGGTGCGGCGTTGTTGCCGCAGGCTCAGGCGCTTGTCGTCCAGGTGGAGCGAGCGCGTCAGGCATTGGCGCGATTGAAGGACGACATGGCCGGTCCGGTGCGTATGACGGTTCCGGTTTCGCTGGGGGAAACTTTCTTCGATGGCCTGCTGCTGGACTTCTCGCAGAAATACCCCGAAGTGCAGATCGAACTGGAGCTGAATAACAGCTACCGCGACCTCTCCCGCGACGGCTTCGATCTGGCGATCCGCACCGAGGTCGCCAATGACGAGCGACTGGTGGCCAAGCCGCTGCTGGCCTGGCAGGAAATGACCTGTGCCAGCCCTGAATATCTGGAGCGCTTTGGCGAACCGCTGACGCCGCAAGCATTGGCCGAACACCGTTGCCTGCTCAACAGTCATTACAGCGGTCGCGAGGAATGGCTCTATCACCAGCAGCACGAACTGCTGCGGGTGCGGGTGTCGGGACCGTTCGCCAGCAATCACTACAACCTGTTGAAGAAAGCCGCACTGGCCGGCGCCGGGATCGCTCGCTTGCCGTCCTATCTGTTGCAGACGGAATTGGCTGACGGCCGATTGCGCTGGCTCCTGCGCGATTTTCAGACCCGGCGCATGCCGATGTATCTGGTGCATCCGTATCAGGGCGGGTTACCGAAACGCACCCAAGTGCTGGCGGATTACCTGATCGGCTGGTTCAAGCTCAGCGGCGAGGCGCTGGACCGGTTGTAGTGCCTGGCGATCAGGTGATCGATCGACAGTTTGCCCGGCCCGGTGGCCATCAGGTACAGCAACACCGCCATCCAGGTGCCGTGGGTCGGGTAGGCATCCGGGTACACGAACAGTTGAATGGTCAGGGTCATGCCCAGCAAGGCCAGCGCCGAAAAGCGTGTGGCGAAGCCAATCAGGATCAGGATCGGGAAGAAGTGTTCGGCAAACGCGGCCAGATGTGCAGCGATTTCCGGCGACAGCAGCGGCACGTGGTACTCGCTCTTGAACAACGGAATCGTCGATTCCGCCAGACGTGGCCAGCCGAACTCGAAGGTGCCATCGATCAGGTCGACGGCCAGCCCTTCGACCTTGGTCTGCCCGGATTTCCAGAACACCGCCGCGATGGAAAAACGCGCGATGAATGCGATGAGGCTGTGAGGGATTTTCTCCAGCAGCGCGATGGCGCGGGCAATGAGACTGTTCATGACAACACCTTTGGGTGGAAATGAGTGATGACGTGGCGGCTGATGAGCAGGGCGAGGGTCTGGCTGAGGTCGAAGGTCTCGGCGGATTCCAGCGCCTGGGTCAGTGACAGGCCAGACTTGAGCTGGCGAATAAACTGGCTGGCGCCGCGATCCACGGTGAACACCTCGACTTCCAGTCCATTGCGCAGGATCAGCGCGTGTTGGGCGTGATGCAGATCGATCCCGGCCAGCGTCGCGTCGTGTTGATGCGCGGCCCAGATGTCCACCACGGCGAAGTTTGAATCGAGCAGATGCAGCGAAGGGTGCAGGCCGATGCGCAGTTCATTCAGCGCATCGGCATCTGCAAACACAGCAGCGATCCGCTCCTGACTCAGGGGCAACAAATCGGCAGCGTGGTAGGCCTGCGTGCGCAAGCGTTCCAGCCGCGCGACATCGGCCAGATAGGGAACGCTCGCGGCTGGTTCGAACTCACTGATGAAGTCCGCCAGCCCGCTGCCGTAGTCGCTCATCAACGGACTGTGTGGCGGATGGCTTTGCACGAAAATTCCGGCCATGGCCCGGAAGAATTCGTCACCCACCAACTGCATCACCACGGGATAACTGTCGGCCAGTGCGTTGATCAACGAGCTCTGAACATTGTTGCGGTACACCGCGAAACGGCTGGCCGGGTCGGCAGCGTTGGCGCTGCACAAACCGTCGGGGCAGGGCAGGTCGATATCGAGCAGCGCGACGCTGAATGCGGCTTGAGTGCTCATGGCCGACCTCCCGCGCACAGCAACAGCTCATCGGCCTGCTGCGCTTCCGCCAACAGCACACTGAAGGCTGGCACCTGATTGTCACGTTCGATCAACGTCGCCACCGGGCCGACGCGTTCCAGCGCTTGCCGGTACAACGACCAGACCGCTTGATCGATTGGCGCGCCGTGATCGTCGATCAGCAAACGATCACCGAGGCTGTCGGCATCTTCGGCAAACCCGGCCAGATGAATCTCGCCCACCGCGTGCAGCGGCAGTGCGTCGAGATAACGCAGGGGATTGCGCTGATGGTTGATGCACGAGACATAGACGTTATTCACGTCCAGCAACAGACCGCAGCCACTGCGCCGGATGACTTCGCGGATGAAGTCCGCTTCGTCGATTGTCGAGCGCTCGAATGCCAGGTAGGTCGCCGGGTTTTCCAGCAACATCGGGCGTTTAAGAGTGTTCTGCACCTGATCGATGTGTTCGCAGACGCGGTTCAGCGTCGGCGTGTCGTAAGCCAGGGGCAGCAGGTCATTAAGGAACACCGGGCCGTGGCTTGACCAAGCCAGGTGTTCGGAAAAGGAGTGGGGTTGATAGCGCTCGATCAGCGCGGCCAGGCGTTTGAGGTGCTGGACATCCAGCGCGCCTTCGGCACCGATGGACAGCCCGACGCCATGCAGCGACAGCGGATACGCGTCGCGAATCAAACCCAGAAAATGATGAAACGGGCCGCCGGCCACCATGTAGTTTTCGGCGTGGACTTCGAAGAAACCGATGTCCGGACGTGAATCGAGCACTTCGCTGAAGTGCTCGCTCTTGAGCCCCAGCCCGGCACGGGACGGGAGCCCGGTGAGGGCTGCCCGAGTGCGGCGCAAGGCATGGTCGCAGGATGTGATCATGATCGACACTCGGGCGGCTCCCGGATCAGGACTTGGCTTTGAACGCTTCGAGCTGACCGAAACCGGTCGGCGAGGTTTTGCTTTCGGTGGTGGTGCAGGTGCCTTTCGGAACCAGTTTCCAGGCGTTGGCCTGATGATCCATTTTCGCGGTGCCGGCACAGGTGGTGCCTGCACCTGCGGCGCAATCGTTCTTGCCTTTCATGGCCACGCCGAAGCATTTTTCCATGTTGTCGTCAGCGGCGTGGGCGGTGGAGACGGCAGCGATGCTCAGAGCAGAACCGAGGGCCAGAACCAGGGCGGTGGCGGACAGGGTGCGGGTGGTAGCAGTCATGATGTTTCTCCGGTTTTAACTTGGGTTTGAACAAGCGATTGCGCTTGCTTGCCCCACTAGAGAAACGACTCGGCGATGCGTTACAGCGATCGGTAGAAGTTTTTTGCCGGGCACAAAAAAAACGGCCCGAAGGCCGTTTTCTGTTTGAAGCGATCAATCAACCGCCGAGGTACGCCTCGCGCACTTTCGGGTCGGTCAGCAGCGCTTCGCCGGTGCCTTGCATCACCACCCGGCCGTTCTCCAGAACGTACGCGCGGTCAGCGATTTTCAGCGCCTGGTTGGCGTTCTGCTCGACCAGGAACACCGTTACACCGTCCTTGCGCAGCTGTTCGATGATGTCGAAGATCTGCTGGATGATGATCGGTGCCAGGCCCAGCGACGGCTCGTCGAGCAGCAGCAGTTTCGGCTTGCTCATCAGTGCACGGCCGATGGCGAGCATTTGCTGTTCGCCGCCGGACATGGTGCCGCCGCGCTGGTTGAAGCGTTCTTTCAGACGTGGGAAAAGTCCGAGAACCTTGTCCATCTGTTCCTGATAGTCGCCCTTGTCGGTGAAGAATCCGCCCATGGACAGGTTTTCTTCGACGGTCAGACGGGCAAACACCCGACGACCTTCCGGCACCACGGCGATGCTCTTGCGCATGATTTGCGACGAGTCCTGGCCGACCAGTTCCTCACCCATGTAGCGGATGCTGCCGCTGTGGGCCTGCGGCGAACCGCAGAGTGTCATCAGCAGCGTGGACTTGCCTGCACCGTTGGCGCCGATCAGGGTCACGATCTCGCCCTGGCGGACTTCGACGTTGACGCTGTGCAGGGCCTGGATCTTGCCGTAGAAGGTGGAAACGTTTTCGAACTGCAGCATTTACGCTTCCCCCAGGTAGGCTTTGATCACTTCAGGATTGTCGCGGATCTGTTCCGGCGTGCCGTCGGCCAGGGGCGTGCCCTGGTTGATCACGACGATGTGGTCGGAAATGCTCATGACCAGTTTCATGTCGTGTTCGATCAGCAGCACGGTCACGTTGTGCTCTTCACGCAGCACGCTGATCAGCGCCTTGAGGTCTTCGGTTTCCTTCGGGTTCAGGCCGGCGGCCGGCTCGTCGAGCATGAGGATCCGCGGACGGGTCATCATGCAGCGGGCGATTTCCAGACGGCGCTGCTGACCGTAGGCCAGGGTGCCGGCGGGGCGGTTGGCGAACTCTTTCAGGTTGACCTTTTCCAGCCAGTACTCGGCGAACTCCATGGCCTCGCGCTCGCTCTTGCGAAACGCCGGGGTCTTGAACAGGCCGGACAGGAAGTTGGTGTTCAGGTGACGGTGCTGGGCGATCAACAGGTTCTCGACCGCCGTCATGTCCTTGAACAACCGCACGTTCTGGAAGGTGCGCACCACGCCTTTGAGGGCGATCTTGTGGCCCGGCAGGCCGTGAATCGGCTCGCCGTCCAGCAGGATGCTGCCGCCCGATGGCTGGTAGAAACCGGTCAGGCAGTTGAACACGGTGGTCTTGCCCGCGCCGTTCGGCCCGATCAGTGCCACCACCTGTTTTTCCTTCACGGTCAGGGCCACGCCGTTGACCGCCAGCAGGCCGCCGAAGCGCATGCTCAGATTTTCGACTTTCAGGATCTCGCGGCTCATTTGCGCAGCTCCATGTGAGGACGTTGCATGGGCAGCAGACCTTGAGGTCGCCAGATCATCATCAGCACCATCAGGGCGCCGAACATCAACATGCGGTACTCACTGAACTCACGCATCATTTCCGGCAACAGGATCATCACCACGGCCGCGAGAATCACGCCCAGCTGCGAGCCCATGCCACCCAGCACCACGATGGCGAGGATGATCGCCGACTCGATGAAGGTGAACGATTCCGGCGTTACCAGACCCTGACGGGCGGCGAAGAAGCTGCCGGCGAAACCGGCAAATGCCGCGCCGAGGGTGAACGCCGAGAGCTTGATCACGGTCGGGTTGAGGCCCAGCGCACGGCAGGCAATTTCATCTTCACGCAACGCTTCCCATGCACGGCCGATCGGCATGCGCAGCAGGCGGTTGATCACGAACAGCGCCGCCAGCGCCAGCAACAGGGCAACCAGGTAGAGGAAGATCACCTTGTTGATCGAGTTGTACTGCAGGCCGAAATATTCGTGGAAGGTTTGCATCCCTTCTGCGGCTTTACGTTCGAAGGTCAGGCCGAAGAACGTCGGTTTCTCGATGTTGCTGATGCCGTTCGGGCCGCCGGTGATGTCGGTCAGGTTACGCAGGAACAGGCGGATGATTTCCCCGAAGCCCAGGGTCACGATCGCCAGGTAGTCGCCGCGCAGACGCAACACCGGGAAGCCGAGCAGGAAGCCGAACGTCGCCGCCATCAGGCCGGCAATCGGCAGGCAGATCCAGAAGCTCAGGCCATAGTAGTGCGACAGCAGCGCGTAGCTGTAGGCGCCGACGGCGTAGAAACCGACGTAACCCAGGTCGAGCAGACCGGCCAGACCGACCACGATGTTCAGGCCCAGGCCGAGCATCACGTAGATCAGGATCAGCGTCGCGATGTCCACCGCGCCACGGGAGCCGAAGAACGGCCACACCAGCGCACCGATGATCAGCGCGATGATGAAGTAGCGTTGGGTGGTCGGCAGGGTCAGGAAGTTGCTGGCCTTGGCCGGAATCAGCGGCATGCCTGGCGACGAGCGCCACGCCTTGCTGATCTGCTGGTTGAACAGCACCCGCAGGAACATCAGCACCGAGCAGATGGCGATGGTCGCCAGAATGGCCGGGCTGGTGTTGTGCACTTCCAGGTTGACACCGACGATGGTCAGTTTCAGACCCAGTACCGGATAGGCCACGGCCCAGACCAGCAAGGCACTGAACAGCGCCTGTTTAAGATTCCTAGTCATACTTTCTCAACCTCCGGACGGCCCAGAATGCCGGTCGGACGGAACAACAGCACCAGAACCAATAAGCCGAAAGCCACGACATCCTTGTACTGGTCGCCGAAGATATCGGCGCCAAAGGCTTCCGCCACCCCGAGCACCAGCCCGCCGAGCATGGCGCCCGGGATGCTGCCGATCCCGCCCAGTACCGCGGCGGTGAAGGCCTTGAGGCCGACGAGGAAACCGGCGTTCGGGTTGATCACGCCGTATTGCATGCTCAGCAGCACGGCCGCGACGGCCGCCAGCGCAGCACCGATGACGAAGGTCAGGGCGATGATGTTGTTGGTGTTGATGCCCAGCAGGTTGGCCATCTTGATGTCTTCGGCGCAGGCGCGGCAGGCGCGGCCCAGGCGAGAGCGGGAGATGAACAGCGTGAGGCCGAGCATGGCGATCAGGGTCACCACGAACACCACGATTTGCATGTAGGAAATCAGCACTTCATGTGCGCCACCTGGGCCGAAGGCGAAGTTGCCCGGAATCAGGTTGGGGATTGCTTTGTCCTTGGAGTCTTGCGCCAGCAGAACCGTGTTCTGCAGGAAGATCGACATACCGATCGCGGAAATCAGCGGGATCAGACGGTTGCTGCCGCGCAACGGGCGGTAGGCAATGCGTTCGATGCTGTAACCGTAGGAGCTGGTGACGACGATGCTGGCGATGAACGCCACGGTCATCAACAGCGGGACGCTTTCGAGTCCCATCATGGTCAGCCCGGCGATGGCGATGAACGCCACGTAGGAACCGATCATGTACACCTCGCCGTGGGCGAAGTTGATCATTCCAATGATGCCGTAGACCATCGTGTAGCCGATGGCGATCAGGGCATACATGCTGCCAACGTTCAAGCCGTTAACCAGCTGTTGGAAGAAGTGATAGATGTCAGGCATTACAGCGCTCCTAAAAACCTGATACGCATTTCACTGGTGGAGTCATTTTCCCGCCCGGTCCCGTGGATCTTTATCCACTTCGAATCCGGGTTTTGCCAGCGAACCGCTGATGACGGTTTTGAGATTTTCAGGTGGGGAGACTGGCGGATCACGCCAGCGCGGCCCAATACATTCGTAAAACAAAGCCCACGGCACGCCGTGGGCTTTATTGGCAGTCAGTCAGGCAGGGCCTTACTGAGGCGACACTTCGGTTTTAGGTTTGCCTTCGTGCCATTCGTAAACCACGAATTTGAAGTCCTTCAGGTCGCCCTTGTCGTCGAAGCTCAGGTCACCGGTAGGCGTCTTGAAGGTGCCTTTGTGGATGGCTTCAGCCACCTTGGCAGCATCTTCGGACTTGGCAGCCTTGATACCTTCGGCAATTACTTCAACTGCCGAGTAGGACGGGAACACGAACGGACCGCTCGGGTCTTCTTTCTTGGCCTTGAATGCATCGGCCAGGGCCACGTTGGCCGGATCCTGGTCGAAGGATTTCGGCAGGGTCACCAGCAGGCCTTCGGCAGCGCTCTTGGCGATCTGGGTGATCGAGTCGTTACCCACGCCTTCCGGACCCATGAACTTGGCTTTCAGGCCTTTTTCCTGGGCTTGACGCAGGATCAGACCCAGCTCCGGGTGGTAGCCGCCGTAGTAGACGAAGTCGACGTTGGCTTGCTTGAGCTTGGCGATGATCGCGGAGAAGTCCTTGTCGCCGGCGTTGATACCTTCGAAGACGGCAACCTTGGTGCCTTTCTTCTCGAGAGTGGATTTGACGGCGGTGGCGATCCCTTCACCGTACTGCTGCTTGTCGTGCAGCACGCCGACGATTTTCGGCTTCACGTGATCGGCGATGTAGTTACCGGCGGCAGGGCCCTGGGCGCTGTCCAGACCGATGGTACGGAAGATCATTTTGTAACCACGAGCGGTGATGTCCGGGCTGGTGGCAGCCGGGGTGATCATGATCACGCCTTCGTCTTCGTAGATGTCCGAAGCAGGCTGGGTGGAGCTGGAGCACAGGTGACCGACCACGAACTTGACGCCGTCGTTGACGACCTTGTTCGCAACCGCTACCGCTTGTTTCGGATCGCAAGCGTCATCGTATTCAACGGCTTCGAGCTTCTTGCCGTCGACGCCGCCTTTGGCGTTGATCTGTTCGATGGCCATTTTCGCGCCACTGAACTGCATGTCGCCGTACTGGGCTACTGGACCGGTTTTAGGGCCGGCGATACCGATCTTGATGGTGTCAGCTGCGAACGAATGGCTGGCAACCCCGGCCAGAACCATAGCGGCAAACAGTTTGGAAATCTGCTTAGTAGCCTTAGTCATAGTGCTCCACTCTTACTGTTGTATTTTTTTAGAGTCCTGACGCCGTAGCAGCAGAACCGGGACAGATATCTAGGCGATACCCTCCGGAAAAGCCCCCGGCAACTGTACCGGTACAGTGTAGAGCGCCGGTTGTTGGCCTGGGAAGCTGGCGCCAGGGGGCAAAACCTGAGGGTGTCGCTTAAATGAAAGAAAAAGACAGAATTGCGGCGGGACGTTCAGAGGGCTTATACCCCAATCATCAGCATTCCTTGGCGTTCCTGCTCTTTTCGTTCGGTACGGCCTTTTGCAACCGGGTTTTTCTGCCGGATCACCGACGTTATCATTCGCGCCGATTTCTTTTCCGGACAGTCCCATGAATCAAGAACCTAGCACCCTCTATGCCAAGCTGCTTGGTGAAACCGCATCTATTACCTGGAAAGAGCTGGAGCGCTTCTACGCCCAAGGTGCCCTATTGTGGGTCGACGCCAGCCTGGATTTGATCGCGGTCGCCGAGGCCGTGGCGTCGGATCAGGGCGAGAAAGTCGCTGCCTGGCTGGCCGAAGACAAGGTCGCCAAGCTGTCTGAAACGCGGGCGCTGGATATTTTCGAGCGCGATCCCGAGATGTGGGCGGTGGTGGTCCGGCCGTGGATCCTGGTCCAGGAAAGGGCAGCGGCCTGACGGGTTGCACCTTGTTGGTGCGAGTGCCGGCCGGCAAAAAGTGTGTAGCGGAGTAGCGTGATGGCACGTTGCCGTAGAGAAATGCCACAAGCGTGGGTGGCATAACGGTGACGTAAACGTAACGGGCACAGTTTAGTAAGCAGCCTAACGGCTGCTTAATTGTTTCGGGATGTTGGAAAGGCTGAAATTTTCAGTGAATTTCAGGGCCTCATCGCTGGCTTGCCAGCGATGAGGGCGACCCGGTCCCGGATCAGACCGAGTAAGACTTGCCGGTATGGTTATTGAGGGAAATAACCTTGGTCTTGCCGATCCGGTGACGGTAGATCTCCCGCAGGTACTTGATCGACTTCTTCACGCAATCGCGCGACAGCCGAATGTCGTTGATCGAGACAAACTTCTCTTTGTCGTTGATCAACTCGCGATACTTCTTCTCGTACATCGGCTTGATCGCGTACCAGTTGGTATCGAGGATCTTCGCCGGGTTTTCGAATTCGTTGAGCAGGTCGTCGATGCGGTCTTCGTCGAACTCTTCCTGAATGATGAAATCGAGGATCGAGTTGTCCAGGGTCTCGTCGAAACGGTACGGGGTCTTGGCGAAGCAACGCTTGATGAATGCCACGATCAGCGTCAGGAAGTCGTCCGACAGGCACGGGCTCTTGGCGATCAGGGTGGTCAGCGACAGGTTGGCCGAGGCGCCGATCACCAGCGCGTAGCGCTTGAGCGTGGTGTTGGGGAACAGGCTGTTGAGGTGGGTCTTCAACCGGTTCAGGTCCATGTACGACAGCTTGTAGTCTTTTGGCAGCGAAACGATCGAGACCACCGACGAGCAGTTCTTGAAGAAGTGCAGGTCGTGCAGCGCAGCCGCGTCGTAGCCGGAGTTCTTGTATTGCTCCAGCGACGCACGATAACGCTTGGATTCGATCGGCAGCAGGCTGATGCCTTCGATGGCCTGGGTCACTTTGTTGAAGTGCGGCAGGTCGATCGAGCGGAAGAACAGGTCGTCGATGTTCAGGCGCTGCGGCTCTTTGTCGAACACCTTGAACTTGTCGCTGCTCGGCGGCGGGGTTTCCGGCACCACGGATTCGGCGTAGGCAATCGCCACCGGGCCGGCCAGACTCATGAACAGGTCGTTGGCGTCCAGGCGAATGGTCTCGCCGATGTCGATGCCGGCACGACGGAAATAGTTCTGGTCGTAGTCGGTCGTGACGGCCTGGGCCGTCAGAATGTTGAAGATCTGCTGCGAAATGTACTGGTTGGCGTGCTTCTCCATCGCATTGACATCAATGTTCTGGATGTTGCCGTCATCGCTCTCTTCGGCATAACGCATGATGTCGTTGGAGATCAGCATCATCGCGTTCCATGGGCGGATACGGCCCATGACGCTGGCTTCGCTGCTGTCTTCGTTGGCGAAGTTGTACGAGAAATCCCATTCTTCCGAGAGGTATTTGCACAGCAGGCGGCCGGCGTTGATGTGCAGCGCCTCGGACATTTCGCTGCGGTGGTCGGAAATGTTCGGCAGCACGCAGATGCCGCTGGTGAAGATCGGCTCGAACACGAACGAATGACCGCTCTTGCCGTCGTGCTCGTCCATCGGCTTGGTGTCGAACGTCTTGTTCATGTACGAGTGCTGCTGGGCCAGACCGAATTCCGAGGCCATGCCCGAACCGGTACCGCCGCCGGCACTGAAGATCGAGAAATACAGGCGCGACTGGTTGGCCTTGATGCCGCAGCTGTCGATCAGGTACGAGTGGATCATTTTCCAGTCGGGGCTGGAGAAGCGCTGGGTGTCCTTGTTCAGGATGATCTTCGCCAGGTACTGGCCGAGGATCGGCGCGTTACCGGCGCCACCGGCGTGGACTTCCGACAAGTCCATGATCTTCATCTTGCTGTAGTCGCGCAGGAAACCGCTTTTTTCGCCCTTGCGCGAGAAACGGATACGCCCGGCGATGTCCTTGTCGAGGTCGCCGAGCATCACCAGCGGTTCCACGAGGAACACCGGTTTGGTCGACTTGTTCGGGCCGATCCGCAGGTTCTGCTTGATCCATTGGGCCGGGCTGTAGCCTTTGTCGGAGGCCAGGCGACGGTCAGCCGCGCGATCTTCGCTGTTGAATTCGTTGAGGTAGAACTTGCGCGCGTTGTACACCAGCTCCGCCACGTCGAGGGCGATGTTGGAGCCGCAGCGACCGAGGCCGATCAGGCACACCGACGGGAATTCCTGGTCGTTGTGCTGTTCGTTGTCGCCTTCCAGGTGCGGCGGGCGCGGGAACACCAGGTCACGCAGGCCATCGAGGTTGTCGAGGATGCGGTCGGTATTGGTTTCGGTGAAGTACAGGTATTGCTGGGTGCCCAGCGGGCGCGAGGGTGGCAATGGCTTCATCGGGGCAGGGCTGTTCGCCGCAGGGCTCAGAGTCAGATCGGATACCGCAGTGGCCGGATTGTTTTTAGAAGTCATTGTGCGCCATCTACCTGGACTGGTTGGATCAACGACCGCTGTCGTCGAGCCTCACGGAATGGGAATCTCGCGTCTTTTTTCTGCGCGTGTTTTGCCCGTGCGTCAGGGACTTTGCCTGAGTGCCGCGCGGGGGAATCCTTTCCTGATCGATGATGGATCGGCCATTATTCGGCGATCTTTAATCAAAAGGAGGCTAAATGATGTCAACGCGACCTTCGTTGGGGTTTGCCGGAATCGGCCTGATGGGCCTGCCGATGTGCCGCCGCTTGCTGGCCGCCGGTTATCCGCTGACCGTGTGGAACCGCAACCCGGCCAAGTGCGCGCCGCTGGTCGAGGCCGGCGCCCGGCAGGTGGCGACCCCTGCTGAACTCTGTGAACAGGCTGACGTGGTGATGCTGTGCCTGGCGGACACAGCGGTGGTGCGCGAGGTGGTGTTCGGCCCGGCCGGCGTGGCTGAAGGGGCGAAACCCGGTCAGTTGCTGGTGGATTTCTCCAGCCTCGAACCGACGGCGACCCGTGAGATGGCAGCCGAACTGGCCGACAAGGCAGGCATGGCCTGGCTCGATTCACCGGTGTCCGGCGGGGTAGTCGGAGCCGAGGCCGGCAGTCTGGCGATCATGGTCGGCGGTGATGCAGCGGATCTTGATCGCGTACGCCCGGTGTTGCTCGAACTCGGGCAGCGCGTTACGCACATGGGCGGCGTCGGCGCCGGTCAGGTGACCAAGGCCTGCAATCAGATGATCGTCGCCTGCAACGCCTTGGTAATCGCCGAAGTGGTGGCGCTGGCCGAGCAGGCCGGAGTCGATGCCAGCCTGATCGCCGAAGCGCTGGCCGGTGGTTTTGCCGATTCCAGACCGTTGCAGATCCTCGCTCCGCAAATGGCCGAAAGCCGTTTCGAGCCGGTGAAGTGGCACGTGCGCACGCTGCTCAAGGATCTGGATACCGCAGTGAAGTTTTCCCGGGAAACCGGCTCGGCCACGCCGATCAGCGGATTGGCCGCACAACTGATGCGCCTGCATGGGGCACAAGGCTTTTTGCAGAAGGATCCAGCGACACTGGTGCAAATGTACCGCGCGCCAGACTCAGCGGATTGACCGTGTGCGCGTGTTTGCGCTGGTTGATTTCCTCCAGCACCGGGCGCAGTTCGGCCAGTGGCACCGGGCGGCTGAGCAGGTAACCCTGAATGAAGTCGCAGCCCGAGCGCTCCAGGAATTCGTATTGCTCCAGGCTTTCGACGCCTTCGGTGACCACCTGCAAATGCAGAGTGTGCGCCATGACGATGATCGCCTGGACGATCTCCATGTCGGCGGTGGCTTTGGGAATATCGAGGATGAACGAGCGATCGACTTTCAGGGTGTTGAGCGGCAGGCGCTTGAGATAAGCCAGCGACGAATAGCCGGTGCCGAAGTCGTCGATCGACAGTGACACGCCGAGGGCGCGGATCTGCCGCAACAACACCAGCGTGTTGGCGATGTTGCCCATCAAGGCGTTTTCGGTGACTTCCAGTTCCAGCCGTTCCGGGGCGACCCCGGCGCTGCGCAGGGCATGCTCGATTTCATTGGCCAGTTCTTCCCGGGCCAGATTCAGCGGTGAGCAGTTCCAGGCGATCTTCAAGTCTTCGCAACCATGGCGCGACAGTTCACCGAGGTCTTCACAAGCCTTGCGCAGAACCCAGTTGTCCAGCTCGGCAATCAGGCCGTTGTTTTCGGCGATGGCGATGAAGCGATCCGGGGTGAGCAGGCCGTGCACCGGGTGCTGCCAGCGGATCAGCGCTTCGAGCTTGGTGACCTTGCCGGTCTTGAGTTCGAAGATCGGCTGGTAATACAGCAGCAGACCGTTCTCCTGACGCAGAGCATGGCGCAGTTCCTCTTCCAGTTGCAGTTCGAGGCTGGCGCGATTCTTCAGGTTGGAATCGAAGAAGTGTACGCCGTTGCGCCCGGCGCCCTTGGATTGGTACAGCGCCAGATCCGCATGCTTGAGCAGTTCATCGCAGGTGGACCCGTCTTCGGGAAACAGGCTGATGCCGATGCTGGTGGTCATCACCATGCGTCGTCCGGCGAGCTCAATCGGCTCTTTCATCTTGAGCATGATGCGCTGGGCCAGGTTGCGCGCTTCCTCGCGGTCGCGCAGACCGATGAGGATGCAGAACTCGTCGCCGCCGAACCGCGCGACCACGTCTTCATGGCTGCGCACCGAACCCTTGATGTGCTGGGCGATAACCTTGAGCAGTTCATCGCCGGCGTCATGGCCGAGGCTGTCGTTGATGCGTTTGAAGTGGTCGATGTCGAGAAACATCACCGCGAGCATCCCGCCTTCGCTGGTTTTCTGGCTGAGTTTTTCAGCGAAGATCTGATTGAAGCCACGCCGGTTGATCAGGTTGGTCAGAGCGTCGTAGTTGGCCACGTGTTGCAGCGACATGCGCGCCTGATCGAGCTGGCTGAGCAGGGCGTTGACCCGGCGCAGATCGTGCTCCTTGTTCTGCAGCTTCTTGTCGGCCAATGCGGCGCTGATGGCGCTGCCGAGAATCAGCAGCGTGATCAGCGCGACGGTGAGGCCCAACTGCAAGTGACCGGTTTGCGACGCCAATGTCGGCGATTGCCCCTCGGGCAGCACCAGTTGCAGCGCCGCCATGCCGGTGAAATGCATGCTGAGGATGCCCGCACCGAGAATCAGCGCCGCCACGTACTTGAGCATCTGGATGTGCAGGCCGCTGCCTTCGCGCAAGTAACCGGCCACCCACAGTGCGGCGAAGCTGGCGCCGATGGCGATCACGATCGATGACACGAACAGGATGGGCTCGTAGTAAGACGTGGCGGCGGATTCGATGGCGGCCATGCCGACGTAGTGCATGCCGGCGATGCCCAGGCCGATGACGATAGCGGTCTTGAGGTATTGCAGCAGGCTCGGCTGCGGATGGCTGAGGGTGTGCATGGCCAGCCAGGACGCCAGTAACGCGATCACCAGGGAAAACAGGGTCACGGGCAGGTCGTACTGGATGTCGATCGGCGCCTGGAACGCCAGCATGCTGATGAAGTGCATGGCCCAGATGCCGCCGGCCAGGCAGGTTGCGCCGATCCAGCGCCACAGGCGTTGCGAACCGGGCTCTTCAGCGTGGACGACCCGCTCGGCCATGTCTAGGGTGGCGAAACTCGCGGCGCAGGCGACCAGGTAGGCCACCAGCACCAACAGGGGATTGTGTGTGCAATTGAGGATGACCTGCCCGCTCTCCGGCTGCTCGGCAACAAATTGCAAACCAAGCCACTCCATAGCATGCCCCGTCTCTGAGTGCGTCCTTACTGCGTCATCAACGCAGGCGAATGTTTGCAGTATAGAGGCGGTTTTTGGCGTGCAAGCGGTAGTGGCACATTGGCGCTAATGATTTTGGCATGAGCGTCATAGCGTTTGGCGCTAAGCGTTGAAACGCCTGAACTCAGGCGACTTCATTCCAGTGCGGTTGCAGCGGCGGCAGGCCGAAACGGGCACGCGCCTTGTCGCAGTCGGTGTTCTGTTCGCCGTTTTCCCACGAAGCTTCAAACTCGCGGCAGGGGCTGGAACGCTTGTCGTAGATCGTGCAAGCCACCGACTTTCCGACTTCGCCCTCCAACGCAGTGCAGCGCGGCGCCTTGCGGTCGGTGCCGATCATCGCGACACGGCTGGGCGTGATCTGGGTGACCAGTTCATCGGGTACGGTCCCGCCGGAGGATGCGCATTCCCCCCAGAAAAAAGAAACACGAAAATGGGAACAGCAGGCACCGCAATTCAGACACGGACTGACTTCGGACATGGGCGGGGGTATCAAAGGGATTGATCGGCAGGATCCGGACGGATCCGGCGGCCATTCTAGGCTTTGCCACGGCGTTGGGAAGGGGGGCGAGAAAGTATTTTTTCATTGCCGAATTTTTCCGCAAAACCCCCGGTTTTAGGGGGATTCGAAGCATTTCAAGGGCTTACGTTTCGTTACACGGCCATGGCCCGTCATCAGGCTGACGAATGATCACAGACAGCCCCGACGAGCGTGACTAGATTGCAGGTTCCGGGCTCGGATGCGTTGGCAGTGAAGCCCTAATAACAATAAAGAGACGGACCCATGCAGAACTCGACCCAAGCGGCGAATGCCTGGCGCATTCTGTTCCTGCTGTTCCTCGCCAACCTGTTCAACTTCTTCGATCGCACCATCCCGGCGATCATCATCGAACCGATCCGCATGGAATGGCACCTCAGCGACTTTCAGCTGGGGATTGTCGGCACTGCGTTCACCATCGTTTATGCCATTGCCGGCCTGCCGCTGGGGCGCATGGCCGACACTGGCTCGCGCAGCAAACTGATGGGATGGGGCCTGGCGACCTGGAGCGCGCTGACGGCGGTCAACGGTCTGGTCGGCAGTTTCTGGAGTTTCCTGCTGGTGCGCATGGGCATCGGCATCGGTGAAGCGAGTTACGCACCCGCCGCCAACTCGCTGATCGGCGACCTGTTCCCGGCTCATCGCCGGGCCCGGGCCATGGGCATTTTCATGCTCGGCCTGCCGTTGGGGCTGCTGCTGGCCTTCTTCACCATCGGCTGGATGGTCAAGGCGTTCGACAGCTGGCGCGCGCCGTTCTTCATCGCCGCCGTACCGGGGCTGCTGCTGGCGGTGTTCATGTTCTTCATCAAGGAACCCAAACGTGGCGCAGCGGAAACCGTGCAGGTGTCGCAGGAGAAAGTCGACAAGCCGATCCGCCGGATTCTCGCCGTGCCGACCTTCCTGTGGCTGGTGATGGCCGGGCTGTGCTTCAACTTTGCGACCTACGCCTGCAATTCTTTTCTGGTGCCGATGCTCCAGCGTTATTTCCTGATGCCGTTGCAGGAAGCGGCGGTGGCGACCGGGGTGATCGTCGGGGTAACCGGATTGATCGGCTTAACCCTCGGTGGCTGGATTGCCGACAAGATTCACCAGCGGGTGGCCAACGGCCGACTGCTGTTTGCCGCGTTCAGTCTGGTCATCTCGACCCTGTGCACGGCGTGGGCACTGCATGCCGGGCGCATCGAGATCGGGGTGTTCGTCGCGGTGTTCAGCGTAGGGTGGCTGTTCGCCTACAACTTCTACACCTGCGTGTACACGGCGATTCAGGACGTGGTCGAGCCACGCCTGCGGGCCACGGCGATGGCGCTGTTCTTTGCCGGGTTGTATTTGCTCGGTGGCGGTCTGGGGCCTGTGGTGGTCGGCGGTTTGTCGGATTACTTCGCGAAATCGGCGATGGTCGCGGCAGGCGCCGAGCAGATGACCGAGGCGTTCAAGGCCGTCGGCCTGCATGATGCGATGTACCTGATCCCGGTGGCGTTGTTCCTGACCATGGTGTTCCTGTTCCTCGCCTCACGCTGTTTTGTGCGGGATGCGAAGCGGATGAAGGAGGGGCTGGTGGCGGTGGTTGAGCCGCAGAGTCAGGCCGTTACCGCTTGATGACCTGCATCGCCTGATCGTTCCCACGCTCCGCGTGGGAATGCAGCCCGGGACGCTCTGCGTCGCATTCGAGAGCTGGAACGCGGAGCGTCCCTTGAGGCATTCCCACGCGGAGCGTGGGAACGATCGGCGGGGGGACAGGCAAACAAAAAGGCCCGCATCACTGCGGGCCTTTTCGTTTTTGGCGATGGAGCAGGGCGGTTTAGCCTGCCACCAATACCCGGATCGCTTCCAGTCGCAGTGCTGCCTTGTCGAGCATCGCCAGACCTTGTTCGCGCTGCTTGCGCAGGGCGTCCAGTTCGCTGTCGCGTACAGTCGGGTTGACCGCCTGCAATGCGGTCAGGCGTGCCAGTTCTTCGTCGGTGTCGGCTGCCAGACGGCGGCGGGCCTCGGCCACGCGCTCGGCGTGGCGCGGGGTGACCTTGTCTTCACCGGCGTTGATCCGTGGCGTCAGCTGATCGCGCTGGGCCTGGATGAACTTGTTGGCGCTGGCGCGCGGCACGCTTTCCAGTTGGTCGTTGAGGGTTTCGAACGCCACGCGCGACGACAGGTCGTTGCCGTTGGCATCGAGCAGGCAGCGCAGGGCGGCCGGCGGCAGGTAACGGCCCAGTTGCAGCGAGCGCGGGGCAACCACTTCGCTGACATAGAGCAATTCCAGCAGCACGGTGCCCGGCTTGAGCGCCTTGTTCTTGATCAGCGCGACGGCGGTGTTGCCCATCGAACCGGACAGCACCAGATCCATGCCGCCCTGCACCATCGGGTGTTCCCAGGTGATGAACTGCATGTCCTCGCGTGACAGCGCCTGGTTGCGGTCGTAGGTGATGGTCACGCCTTCGTCGTCGCCCAGCGGGAAGCTGGCGTCGAGCATCTTCTCGCTCGGCTTGAGGATCAGGGCGTTTTCCGAATGGTCTTCGCTGTCGATGCCGAACGCGTCGAACAGGGTTTCCATGTAGATCGGCAGGGCGAACTGATCGTCCTGTTCGAGGATGTCCTCGACCAGCGCTTCACCTTCGCCGGCGCCGCCGGAGTTGAGTTCCAGCAGACGGTCGCGACCGGTGTGCAGCTCGGCTTCCAGACGCTCGCGCTCGGTGCGCGCCTCGTCGATCAGCGCTTGCCACTCGCCGTCGTCGGCTTCTTCGAGCAGCGGCAGCAGGCGCGGACCGAACTGATGCTGCAAGGCGTTGCCGGTCGGGCAGGTGTTGAGGAACGCGTTCAGCGCTTCGTGGTACCACTGGAACAGGCGCTCTTGCGGGCTGGTTTCCAGGTACGGCACGTGCAGTTCGATGATGTGCTTCTGGCCGATCCGGTCGAGACGACCGATCCGCTGCTCCAGCAGATCCGGGTGCGACGGCAGATCGAACAGCACCAGATGGTGGGCGAACTGGAAGTTGCGACCTTCACTGCCGATTTCCGAGCAGATCAGCACCTGCGCGCCGAACTCTTCGTCGGCGAAGTAGGCGGCGGCGCGGTCACGCTCGAGGATGTTCATGCCTTCGTGGAACACCGTGGCCGGGATCCCGGAGCGCACGCGCAGGGCGTCTTCCAGGTCCATCGCGGTTTCGGCGTGGGCGCAGATCACCAGCACTTTGGTGCGCTTGAGCATTTTCAGCTGGTCGATCAGCCACTCGACGCGCGGGTCGAATTTCCACCAGCGTTCTTCTTCGCTGGCGTCCGGCTGGGCCTGGAAGCTGACTTCCGGGTACAGCTCGGCGTGTTCGCCCAGCGGCAGTTCGAGGTATTCGTCCGGGCACGGCAGCGGGTACGGGTGCAGTTTGCGCTCCGGGAAACCCTGCACGGCGGCGCGGGTGTTACGGAACAGCACGCGGCCGGTGCCGTGGCGGTCGAGCAGTTCACGCACGAGGCGGGCGCTGGCTTCGGTGTCGCCATCGTTGACGGCGGTGAGCAGGGCTTCACCTTCGTTGCCGAGGAAACCGTGGATAGTCTTGTGCGCGGCCGGCGACAGGCGACCCTTGTCCAGCAGCTCCTGAACGGCTTCGGCCACCGGGCGATAGTTTTCGCTCTCGGCGCGGAAGGCGGCCAGGTCATGGAAACGGTTCGGGTCGAGCAGGCGCAGACGGGCGAAGTGGCTGTCCTGACCGAGTTGTTCGGGGGTGGCGGTGAGCAGCAGCACGCCGGGAATGACTTCGGCCAGCTGTTCAACCAGCGAGTATTCCGGGCTGACTTTCTCTTCGTGCCACACCAGGTGGTGGGCTTCGTCGACCACCATCAGGTCCCAACCGGCAGCGAACAGCGCGTCTTGCGCCTTTTCGTCGTCGACCAGCCACTCCAGCGCCACCAGGGCCAGCTGGGTGTCTTCGAACGGGTTGGTGGCATCGCTTTCGATGAAGCGTTCTTCGTCGAACAGCGCAACCTGCAGGTTGAAGCGGCGGCGCATTTCCACCAGCCATTGGTGCTGGAGGTTTTCCGGTACGAGGATCAGCACGCGGTTGGCGCGGCCCGACAGCAGCTGGCGATGGATCACCAGGCCGGCTTCGATGGTCTTGCCCAGACCCACTTCGTCCGCCAGCAATACGCGCGGCGCGATACGGTCGGCGACTTCACGGGCAATGTGCAACTGGTGGGCGATCGGTTGTGCACGCACGCCGCCCAGGCCCCACAGCGCGGACTGCAACTGGCGGCTGGTGTGTTCCAGGGTGTGATAGCGCAGGGAGAACCAGGCCAGCGGGTCGATCTGGCCGGCGAACAGACGGTCGCTGGCCAGACGGAACTGAATGAAGTTCGACAGCTGGGTTTCCGGCAGGGTGACCGCTTCGTTCTGCGCGTTGAGGCCGTGATAGACCATCAGGCCGTCGACGTCGTCGACTTGCTGGACAGTCATCTTCCAGCCTTCGAAGTGAGTGATCGAGTCGCCGGGCGAGAACCGCACGCGGGTGAGGGGCGCATTCCGTAGCGCGTACTGGCGAGTCTCGCCAGTGGCCGGGTAAAGCACGGTCAACAAGCGGCCGTCCTGTGCCAGAACGGTGCCTAAACCAAGCTCTGCTTCGCTGTCACTGATCCAGCGTTGCCCCGGTTGATACTGCTGCGCCATGCTGCCTGACTCCCACCTTGAAAAAGCGGGCTATCTTAACGGAATGAGGGCCCGAGGCCAAAGGATAAGGAGCCTCGGCCCGGCTTTTAACCGCAATCGGCCAATTGCAGGGAAGATTAGGTCATGCATCGGTTTTACGGGATGTTGCGGCACCCTTGAGTGCCAAACCGGTCACAAGTTTGCGACCGATGGCTCAAGGCACCCCTGGCGCCGCCGATAACCTGCTGACAGGAGACCCTCATATGCTGCCACCGATGCTCCCCCTGAGCGCCGTGCCGATCACCTCCCAACAGGATCCGATCCGCCAGCGACCGGATATTCCCCCTGTGGTGCCGGTGCAGGAAAGCTCCAACGAAAGCACCATCGACCTGCAAAAACGCGACCCGGAAGAGGACGGCTATCTGCTGCGCGAAGAGCAGCGCCGCCAGCAGGAACGTGATCGCCGGCGCCGTGAAGCCGACGACGACCCCGAAGCGCACCTCGCCGTGCCCGGCACCGAACTGAATGCCGACAACACCGTGCCGGTGGCGCCGTTGATGGAGGATCAGCCGCGTCAGGGGCTTTGGGTCGACATCGAAATCTGAGGCTGGACGGCCAGTTCCGTCAGGTTCTCCAGCAACACGTCGATCTCTTCTTGCGTGTTCAAGTAGCTCACCGCCACCCGCGCAATATTCGTCAGCCCGCGCGCCTGCATGTCCAGCGGCGTGTAGGCCACGCCATTGGCGCCGATGTTGATTCGCCGTTCGGCCAACGTCTGCTTGAGCGCCACGCTGTCCCAGCCTTCAAGCGTGAAGGCGATCAGCCCGGATTGTTGATTCGCCGTTCCGAGATCCCGCAGCGTCAGGCCGGGAATCGCCTTCAGGCGTTGGCGCAATCCGTTGCTCAATTGTTCGATGCGCTGGCGAACGGGAATCGCGCCGAGGCGGTTGTACTCCTCCAGTGCATTGGCCAGCCCGGCCAGCAGCGCCAGTGACACTTCACTGGTTTCAAAGCGGCGCGCGTCGTCGCGCAGGGTAAAGCGCTTGCCGTCCCATGGCGCCGACAACACATCGCGTTGCACGGGGAGCAGCCGTTGCAAAAAATGCGGCCGGATGTACATCAGCGCCGTGCCGCGCGGCCCGCGCAGGAACTTGCGACCCGCACCCTTGAGCACATCGCACTGTAAGGCCTGAACATCGCAGGGCAACTGCCCCAGCGCCTGACCGGCGTCGATGAAATAAGGAATGCCGTGGCGCCGCGCCACGCTGCCGATCTGCGCGGCGGGGTTGATCAGGCCACCGTTGGCCGGCAGCCAGGTCAGGGCGATCAGGCGTACCTGGCCGTCGATCATCTGCGCCAGGGCTTGCGGGTCGACCGCGCCGTGGGCGTCACAAGGAATCACTTCGAGCCGCGCGCCGGCCTTCACCGCTTCGGCCATGCACGCCAGGTTGCCGGCCCATTCATGGCGACCCACCAGAATCCGCTCGCCGAGCTGCCACGGCCCCAGCGCGTTGAACGCCTGGCTCCAGGCTGCCGAGCCGCTGCTGGCGAAGGCGATGTCCTCGGGCTGGGCGTTGAGCAGGGCGGCGGCCGCGTTGCGCGCGCGTTCCTGTACCCGGTTGTCTGCCGCTTCCATCGGCCCGCCGAGTGCTTCGTGTTGCAACTGTTCGATCACTGCATCGAGGGTGGCTTGGCTCGGCAACGAGGCGCCGGCGTGGTTGAAGTGGATCACCTGAGCGCAGCCGGGCGTGGCGGCGCGCAGGCGCGAGAGGTCGTCGAGGTTCACGGCTTGAGCTCGAAGATCGCGTCGATTTCCACCGCGACGCCGGCCGGCAGACTCGACACGCCGACTGCGGTGCGCACGTGTCGGCCCTTGTCGCCGAGGGCGTTGACCAGCAGGTTCGACGCGCCGTTGGCGACAAAGCCCTGAGCTTTGAATTCCGGTGTGGCGGCCACGAAAACTCCGAGGCGCAGGATGCGCACCAGTTTCGACAGGTCATCGCCCAGTGCATGGCTCAACTGGGCGAGCAGGCCCAGGGCAGCCAGTTCAGCGGCGTTGGCCCCTTCTTCGTCGGAGATCGCTTCGCCCAGTCGCCCGATGAACGCAGGTTTGCCGTCGAGCAATGGAATCTGCCCGGAGATGAACAACTGATTCTGGCTGACCACATGGTTGACGTAATTGGCGATCGGCTGGCTCGGTTCGGGCAGGCGCAGGCCGAGTTGTTGAACGCGTTGGCTGAGGGAATCGGTCATGGGAAGTCCTCCTGAGTGAGGGCTTCAGCATGTTGGTCAGAGCGAAGGGCGACAAACGGATAGATTTAATCCGACGCATCCAAAAAACTCATGCGTTCGCGGTTTCCTCCAGCCACTGGCAGAAACTTTGCGCCGCCGATGTGGGCGGGCGTTGCGGGGTGACCAGCCAATAACCGATCTCGCCGAGCATCGGCGGCGTGTCGAAGGCCGGCACCAGCGCGCCTTCCTTGATCCGCCGTTCGATCATTCGCTGGCGACCCATGGCAATGCCCTGACCGGCGACGGCCGCTTCGACGACGATGTTGTAGTCGTGCAGCATGACGCCGGGCACATGAGCCAGATCGATGCCGCTGTGTTGCTGCCAGTCGATCCATTCGAACGGCTGGTGCGACTTGGCCATCAGCAAGGGCCCGTTGTTCACGCCTTTGGCCTTGAAGGCCGGGCTGCAGACTGGCGTCAGGGTTTCAGCCATGAACCGGCGGGCCTGGACTTTCGGCCAACCGCCCTTGCCGTAGCGGATCGCCAGATCCACCTCGCCCGCGTCGACATCGGCCAGTTGCACGGCGGGCAGCAGCTCGACATGGATGTTCGGGTATTTCGCGTTGAAGTCCGCCAGACGCGGTGCCAGCCACAGGGTTGCGAAAGAGGCGAGCAGACCGATGCGCAGGGTAGTGGGGCGTTCGCCGCGCAGGTCGTGGGTGGCGGCGGCAATTGCGGCGAGGGCCGGCTGGATTTGCCGGTAATACTGTTCGCCGGCAGGTGTCAGATCGATCGCCCGGGTGCGGCGCACGAACAGTCGTTGATCGAGGAATTCTTCGAGTTTGTGCACCTGATGGCTGATCGCGCTTTGGGTCACCGACAGCTCATCGGCAGCCTTGATGAAACTCAAATGGCGGGCCACGGCCTCAAAAGCACGCAAGGCCATCAGCGGTGGCAGATCCTGATGCAGGGGCACGGCGCAGATCCTTCGGGTTCAGGGCGAGGCCCCGATTGTGCGGGCAAATCCGGTGGGCGGTACATGAATTGTTGTAGAGCGTTTAGGTCAGTGGCTGGTCAGCGCCCGCGTCAGGCCGCATTATTGGCGCAGTCCTGTCGGTGATCCGGCAGTTGTGATTCAGTCCAAGCGATGCACCGAACGCCATGAGCCAAGACGACAAGCTGATTGACCTCAACACCGAACGCGCCAAGCGGGTTCATGACCTCAACGAGAAGCGCCTGAATGAAGTTCGCCAGGCTTTCGAGCAGGCCATGCCTTTGGGTAAGCCGAAGAAAAAGCCGAAAAACAAACCGAAAAAGCGTTGATCTCCCCTGCATCCGTTGATGCAGGTCAGTTATTTCCCTTCCTTTCCTCCCCATGGTGACCGGCATTGATCCCGGTCAATTCCTGCGCCTGCCTGATTGGTTAACTTAGTTCCATCGCAGCAGAGCAGGGGCCAGGAGGCCAGTCATGTTTTTCGATAACGTGGTGTTTGCCGGGGTCCTGACTGTGGGGCTGATGGTTCTGTTTTTTGCAGGGTTTGGATTTTTTATCTGGAAGGATGCGAACAAGCGCAAGAAGCCTTGATTCTTCCGGGTTTGATGAGCACGCAAGGCATTTTGGGCAACTTCGGTTGCCCTTTTTTTTGTGTCTTGGCGGCCTTTGGGCCGACCATGCTTTGGGTGTTTTTTTGTGAATATCCGTTTTTGCGGGTGTTGCGGCTGGCGGTTCCGCTCTTACAGCGGCTCACTTTTCCAAACGCCGAAAAGTAAGCAAAAGGCTGGGCCCCTGCGTTCGGCACCTCGCTGTGGCTCGGCGTTCCTTCGTTCCGGGATTCATCCGGGGGCATCGCCTACGGTTTGCTTCGCTGCACCTCCTCTCGATGCATGCGGCTGCGCCGCACGGTCGCTGCGCTCCCACCCCCGGATAAATCCCTCCACTCAGCCTTCCGATGGGGCTGGCACGTCAAAAGCTGTACTCGAGCTAACGCTCATCGTGTTGAGTGGTGGGAAGCCAAGGCAAAGGCAGGCTTTAGATGTTTGCTTTTTAAGACCTGAGTACACCTCGGTATCTCACGTCGGCGTACCTCTCCCAAACAACTCGGTCAGTCCCCTCTCCCTACGGGCGGTCCGACGTTTCGGGAGGGTTAGGGTGAGGGCGCTCTTGATCTTCAGCCCCTCTTTACCGCGCCCAACAAAAAAGGCGTGATCCTTTCGAATCACGCCTTTTTCATTACAGCGGTCTATCAGCTACCCAGCGCCTTCGACGCCAGCCAGAACAGGCCGGCCGACAGGGCCACGGTGGCTGGCAGGGTCAGGACCCAGGCCAGCAGGATGGTTTTCACTGTGCCGCCTTGCAGGCCGCTTTTGTTGGCGACCATGGTGCCGGCCACGCCCGAGGAGAGGACGTGGGTGGTGGACACCGGCAGGCTGAAGATGTTGGCCAGGCCGATCAGGCTGGCGGTGGTGATCTGGGCCGACATGCCTTGCGAGTAGGTCATGCCTTGTTTGCCGATCTTCTCGCCGATGGTCAGTACCACGCGTTTCCAGCCGACCATGGTGCCCAGGCCCAAGGCCAGGGCGACCGCCAGAATCACCCAGAACGGGGCGTATTCGGTGGTGGTGGTCAGGTCTTTGCGCAGTTTGTCCAGGTCGGCTTTTTCACGAGCGGCCAGGCCTGGCAGTTTGCTGACTTTCTTCGCGGTGTCGTCCAGGCAGAGCAGGTAGCGACGCACTTCGATGCGGCTTTCAGCGGACAGCGAGTGGTAGTCCGCCACACCTTTTAGGGTGTCGAGCAGGGCGGCGATGGTCGGTTCGGTCTGTTGCGGGTTGCAACGGAATTTTTCCGGCAGGTCGCCTTCCACGCTTTTACCCAGGGCCAGGAATTCGCCCAGGGTGTCGGCGTTGCGCTTGTAGAACTGGCTCAGGTGCAGGGTCGCATCGCGAGTACGTTCGATCTGGTAAGTGGTGCTGTTCAGGTCGAGTACGAACTGCGCAGGCACGATACCGATCAGTACCAGCATGATCAGGCCGATACCTTTCTGGCCGTCGTTCGAGCCGTGGACGAAGCTCACGGCCATGGCCGAGATCACCAGGACCAGGCGGTTCCAGAACGGTGGGTGCTTCTTGTCGTCGATCTTGCGGCGCTGTTCCGGCGTCTTGTGCATCTTCGACAGCGGTCGCCACCATTTCAGGCCGATCAGCACCAGCGCGGCGATCAGGAAGCCGGCCATCGGCGAGAACACCAGCGAGGCGCCGATATCGATCGCTTTCTGCCAGTTGACGCCGTCAGCCAGTGGAATTTCGTTGATCAGGGCGTTGGCCAGGCCGACACCGAGGATCGAACCGATCAGCGTGTGCGAACTGGAGGCCGGGATACCGAAGTACCAGGTGCCCAGGTTCCAGGCGATCGCGGCGGCGAGCAGCGAGAACACCATTGCCAGACCATGGCCGGTGTTCACGTTGATCAACAGTTCTACCGGCAGCAGGTGCACGATGGCATACGCCACGCCAACGCCGCCCAGCAGTACGCCGAGGAAGTTGAACACGCCCGAGAAGAACACCGCCAGGTGAGGCGGCATCGCTTTGGTGTAGATAACAGTGGCTACCGCGTTAGCGGTGTCATGAAATCCATTGATGAACTCGAAGGCGAGGACAAATGTCAGGGCGAGCAGGAGGCTCACAAGCACCCAGGCATCCAGTCCGCTGAATAAATCGATCATGAAGGTTTTCTGACCCGGTCATAAGGGGGCGCGATTATGCCAGAAAAGACTGGAAATCGATCCCCTACCTGCTCATCGGTAAGCGTCTTCGCCAAATTAATTTGTATCAAGGTGCATTACCCAAGCTTTTTGAAGGGTTTTGCAAGATGTTGATTCCATTGATAAAAATGCGAGATGCCGGCGGATTGGCCGGTTGTCGGGAGGGGGGTGAAACTTGTATGAAATATCTGAGAAACGCGTCTGACATGCTCCAGACCTGTGCAATACAGGGGAGTTGGCCGCTGCCCGCGGGTAGCGGGCGCGCAAGGCATCGTCAGTCCACCGTGCTTGTAACCCGGTGAGTACGCTTACCCTCGAAAGTCTCAAAGGAAGGCATCACGGCTCTTCGGCTTTGAGTTCCTCTTCCATTTTTTTCAGTTCTTGCTGGAAGACCTGATCCTGAACGGTAGGGCGTTTTCGCCAGGCTTTGCGTTCTGGTTCGGGCTGGGCGGCGTAGGTGGTGACTTCCCCGCCGTAAACTTCCTTGTAACGTTGTTCCTGGCGCTCAAGTTCCGCGCGCAGTTCGTCTTTCGTCACAGTGCTACCTGTATGAGTTGAGATAAATGTCTGGTGAACGCACTGCAACGAATCATTTAACCGGTTCACCAACAAGCGCTCGCCCGGACAGGCAGCGGTTGTCGGGAAGACGGTCAGGACTTCCATGTTGCAGGCGGCTACGGCACCAGATTAAAACTGACGCAGCATCAGTTTCCTGTTTCAGCGAGCGCGCTGGCGGTGCATGAGTAATGAGCATCAGGCGCTGGCCGGGGCCGGCAGCGATGGACATCGCGCCAGCGGGTGGCACCGTCGGCAAATAAAAGCGCGGTGTCACTAAGGTGCATTATAGCGGCCGAATCGGGATTGCCTATCTTTGCCAAGTTAAAAACGGTTCTGAATGTGTGATTGTTTTGTGACGTGCAACTTTCATCAATAGTTGCATCGTCATTGCGCAGTGTTTGATTTCTGGCGCCATTTAGTCGGACAACTAAGGCGCTTAAACCGCACCGGCGTTCCAAGTTCAAATCCGTTCCGCACCGCCTTAACGAGGAGACGAGGGCGATTGCGATTATCGGTCGACGGTTCGATAATCGCCCGGTGTTGGCGGTCTGTCGCTTGTGTATCCGCCAGCGAGCCGCTTGTATAGCCGTTGATCCGAACAAGAACAAGGACCCGACATGAACGATCAAATGCGCAATTCCTTCACCTCGGTAGCGCCGCCGATCGTCGCTTCGCCGGCCAAGCGTATCCAGGCCCTGACCGGCGATCCGGATTTCATGACCTCCCTGGCCCGTGGCCTGGCGGTGGTGCAGGCGTTTCAGGAGCGCAAGCGCCACCTGACCATCGCCCAGATCAGCCATCGCACGGAAATTCCCCGCGCCGCCGTGCGCCGTTGCCTGCACACGCTGATCAAGCTCGGCTACGCCACCACCGACGGGCGCACTTATTCGCTTCTGCCCAAAGTGCTGACTCTCGGTCACGCCTATCTGTCTTCGACGCCGCTGGCGGTCTCGGCCCAGCCGTACCTCGACCGCATGAGCGAGCAACTGCACGAGGCCTGCAACATGGCCACGCTGGAAGGCGACGACATTCTCTACATCGCCCGTTCGGCCACCACTCAGCGTCTGATTTCGGTGGACCTCTCGGTGGGCGGGCGGTTGCCGGCGTACTGCACGTCCATGGGGCGGATCCTGCTGGCGGCGCTGGACGACACCTCGCTGCGCGAATACCTCGACCACGCCGAACTGGTAGCCAAGACCAGCCGCACCATTCACACCCCCGACGCCTTGCTCGAATGCTTGCAGGAAGTGCGGCAGCAGGGCTGGTGCATCGTCGATCAGGAACTGGAACAGGGCCTGCGTTCGATTGCCGTGCCGGTCTACGACGCCTCCGGCCAAGTGGTGGCCGCGCTCAACGTCAGCACCCACGCCGGTCGTGTCAGCCGTACCGAGCTGGAGCAGCGCTTTCTGCCGGGCCTGTTAAGCGCCAGTCGCGACCTCAGCGCGCAATTGTTTGCCTGATGAAGCTGTTCGATAAACGCACAGAGTTGCGTTTATCGAATTGACGCTAAAACCCCCGGATCATTAATGTCGCGGCAGCGTCATCCGGCGCGAATGTGAATGAGCCCGCCGGATTGTCGACTCTCATAATAATGACAAGAGGCAACTTCCCATGCGCACGTTCCCCGACTGTCGCCGCTCCCGTTCCTGTTGCCGGTATTAGCGCAACGCCTGATTTCTTCCTTATATAGTTGTGACCGTGCCGCTCTCTGGCCGGCCGCCGTTCGACTGCGTTTTCTTGCGTGGAATAAAAATAATGAACCAGCCTCAGTCCGCTGTAGGTCACTGCCTCGATGTGCAGTCCTTCATCAATGCCCAACCGATCTCGCGCTATCAATGGCGAGTGGTGATTCTGTGTTTCCTGATTGTGTTCCTCGATGGCCTCGACACCGCGGCCATGGGTTTTATTGCGCCGGCCCTGTCCCAGGACTGGGGCATCGACCGCGCCAGCCTCGGCCCGGTGATGAGCGCCGCGCTCATCGGTATGGTATTCGGCGCGTTGGGCTCCGGGCCGTTGGCTGACCGCTTCGGGCGAAAAGTCGTACTGGTCGGCGCGGTGTTTCTGTTCGGTGCTTTCAGTCTGGCGTCGGCCTACGCCACCAATGTTGATCAACTGCTGGTGCTGCGTTTCCTGACCGGTCTGGGGCTGGGCGCCGGCATGCCGAACGCCACCACGCTGCTGTCGGAATACACCCCCGAGCGTAAAAAGTCGCTGCTGGTGACCAGCATGTTCTGCGGCTTCAACCTCGGCATGGCCGGAGGCGGATTCATCTCGGCCAAGCTGATCCCGGCATTCGGCTGGCACAGCCTGTTGCTGATCGGCGGGATCCTGCCGCTGATCCTCACCGTGGTGCTGCTGCTCTGGCTGCCGGAGTCGGCGCGTTATCTGGTGGTGCGCAATCGCGGCACCGACAAGGTGCGCAAGACCCTCGCACCCATTGATCCTGCCATCGTCGCGCAGGCCGCGAGTTTCAGCGTGCCGGAACAGAAAACCGTCAAAGCGCGCAACGTGTTTGCGGTGATTTTCTCGGGCACCTATAGCGTCGGCACGTTGCTGCTGTGGCTGACCTATTTCATGGGCCTGGTCATCGTGTACCTGCTGACCAGTTGGCTGCCGACCCTGATGCGCGACAGCGGCGCGAGCATGGAGCAGGCGGCGTTTATCGGCGCGTTGTTCCAGTTCGGCGGGGTGTTGAGTGCGGTCGGCGTAGGCTGGGCGATGGACCGGTTCAATCCGCACAAGGTCATCGGCATTTTCTACCTGCTGGCCGGGGTGTTTGCCTACGCCGTGGGGCAGAGCCTGGGCAACATCACGCTGCTGGCGACGCTGGTGCTGGTGGCGGGCATGTGCGTCAACGGTGCGCAATCGGCGATGCCGTCGCTGGCGGCGCGGTTTTATCCGACGCAGGGCCGGGCGACCGGTGTGTCGTGGATGCTTGGGATCGGCCGGTTTGGCGCGATTCTCGGGGCGTGGATGGGCGCGACCCTGCTGGGGTTGGGCTGGAATTTCGAGCAGGTGCTGACGGCGCTGGTGATTCCGGCCGGGCTGGCCACGGCAGCGGTGGTGATCAAGGGCCTGGTCAGTCACGCGGACGCGACCTGAGTTTCATTGCAGGATCGTTCCCTCGTCGAACTGGCTTCAGAGGTTGCTTCGCGCTCGGCTCCGTAAGGACGCGGAGCGTCCCGGGCTGCATTCCCACGCAGAGCGTGGGAACGATCAATGACGGAACGATAGGTTGATAACAATCTGTTCGATAAACGAACACTCAGTCGATTATCGGATTGTTTGGCGAAAATCAGCGGCTTAATCTTCAGTGACTCCGGCGCAGAACCTCGCGCCTTTTTATTCACTGGCGATTCATTACAAAAACGGGAGCCCGCTCCATGGCTGAGATCCTTTCGCTGCACGACGCGGTGAAGCAATTCGTCAACGACGGCGACACCGTCGCGCTCGAAGGCTTCACTCACCTGATCCCTACGGCGGCGGGTCATGAAATCATTCGTCAGGGCAAGAAAGATCTGACCCTGGTGCGGATGACGCCTGACCTGATCTACGACCAACTGATCGGCGCCGGCTGTGCACGCAAGCTGATTTTCTCCTGGGGTGGTAACCCTGGCGTGGGTTCGCTGCACCGTCTGCGCGACGCGGTCGAGAAGCAATGGCCGCATGCGCTGGAAATCGAAGAACACAGCCACGCCGACCTGGCCAATGCCTACGTCGCCGGCGCCTCCGGCCTACCGTTCGCGGTACTGCGGGCCTACGCCGGCTCGGACCTGCCGAAGGTCAACCCGCTGATCAAATCCGTAACGTGCCCGTTCACCGGTGAAGTGCTGGCGGCGGTGCCGTCGGTGCGTCCGGACGTGACCGTGATCCACGCCCAGAAAGCCGACCGTCAGGGCAACGTGCTGCTGTGGGGCATCCTCGGCGTGCAGAAAGAAGCCGCACTGGCCGCCAAGCGGTGCATCGTCACCGTCGAAGAAATCGTCGACAACCTCAACGCCCCGATGAACGCCTGCGTGCTGCCGACCTGGGCCTTGAGCGCTGTCTGCCACGTACCCGGTGGCGCGCATCCGTCCTACGCCCACGGTTACACCGAGCGTGACAATCGCTTCTATCAAGCGTGGGATCCGATCGCCCGCGACCGTGAGACGTTTACCGCGTGGATCAACGAATACATCCATGGCTGCGCTGACTTCAGCGAGTTCCAGGCCAAATTGGCCGCTGCTTCGGAGGCCAAGTAATGACTTACACCACCAATGAAATGATGACCGTCGCCGCGGCCCGTCGCCTGAAGAACGGCTCGGTGTGCTTCGTCGGCATCGGCCTGCCGTCGAAAGCCGCCAACCTGGCGCGCCTGACTTCGTCGCCGGACGTGGTGCTGATCTACGAGTCGGGCCCGATCGGCGCCAAACCCAGCGTATTGCCACTGTCGATCGGTGACGGCGAACTGGCGGAAACCGCTGACACCGTCGTACCAACCGGTGAGATTTTTCGCTACTGGCTGCAGGGCGGGCGCATCGACGTCGGTTTCCTCGGCGCAGCCCAGGTCGACCGTTTCGGCAACATCAACACCACCGTGGTCGGCGACTATCACCAGCCGAAAGTGCGCTTGCCGGGTGCCGGCGGTGCGCCGGAGATCGCCGGCTCCGCGAAAAGCGTGCTGATCATCCTTAAACAGTCGGCGCGCTCGTTTGTCGACAAGCTCGATTTTATTACCTCGGTCGGCCATGGCGAGGGCGGCGATTCGCGCAAACGTCTGGGCCTGCCGGGCGCCGGCCCGGTCGGGATCATCACCGACCTGTGCATCATGGAGCCGGAAGAGGGCACCCATGAATTCGTGGTCACCGCACTGCACCCGGGCGTGACCCGCGAGCAAGTGGTCGCCGCTACCGGTTGGGCCATCCGTTTTGCCGACAACGTTGACACCACCGCCGAACCGACCGAAGTCGAGCTGACCGCCCTCCGCGATCTCGAAGCCCGCACCGCAGCGGCTCACGGCCAGGCACCGGGAGAAGCATGATGCGCGACGTTTATATCTGCGACGCGATTCGTACCCCCATCGGCCGTTTTGGTGGTGGTCTGGCGGCGGTTCGCGCCGACGACCTGGCCGCCGTGCCGATCAAGGCCCTGATGGAGCGCAATCCGTCGGTGGACTGGAGCGCCATCGACGAAGTATTCCTCGGCTGCGCCAACCAGGCCGGTGAAGACAACCGCAACGTGGCGCGCATGGCGCTGCTGCTGGCCGGTCTGCCGGAGAGCGTGCCGGGCGTCACCCTCAATCGCCTCTGCGCGTCGGGGATGGATGCCATCGGCACGGCGTTCCGCGCCATTGCCAGCGGCGAAATGGAGCTGGCGATTGCCGGCGGCGTCGAGTCGATGTCCCGCGCACCGTTCGTGATGGGCAAGGCCGACGCGGCGTTTTCGCGCAACATGAAACTGGAGGACACCACCATCGGCTGGCGTTTCATCAACCCGTTGATGAAGGCGCAGTACGGCGTCGATGCGATGCCGCAGACCGCTGACAACGTCGCCGACGACTACGAAGTTTCCCGCGAGGATCAGGACGCTTTCGCCCTGCGCAGTCAGCAACGTACTGCCGCTGCCCAGGCTGCCGGCTACTTCGCCGAGGAAATCGTCGAAGTGCGGATCGCCCACAAAAAGGGCGAAACCGTGGTCAGCCAGGACGAGCACCCCCGCGCCGATACCACGATTGAAGCGCTGAGCAAACTGAAACCGGTCAACGGCCCGGACAAGACCGTCACCGCCGGCAACGCTTCGGGCGTCAACGACGGTGCTGCCGCGCTGATTCTGGCCTCGGCCGAAGCAGTGAAAAAACACGGTCTGACCGCCCGCGCCAAAGTGCTCGGGATGGCCAGCGCCGGGGTCGCGCCACGGGTGATGGGCATCGGCCCGGTGCCAGCGGTGCGCAAACTCACCGAACGCCTCGGCGTGGCGGTCAGCGATTTCGATGTGATCGAGCTCAACGAAGCGTTTGCCAGCCAGGGTCTGGCGGTGCTGCGCGAACTGGGGCTGGCGGACGATGCGGCCCAGGTCAACCCGAACGGCGGCGCGATTGCCCTCGGTCACCCGTTGGGCATGAGCGGCGCGCGTCTGGTGCTGACCGCGCTGCATCAGCTGGAAAAGACCGGTGGCAAGAAAGGTCTGGCGACCATGTGCGTCGGTGTCGGCCAGGGTCTGGCCCTGGCCATCGAACGCGTCTGACGCAAGCCGTGATGAAAAGAACAGAGGAAAGCGAAATGACTGACAAGCCTGGTTACCGCCGCCCGCAGGAAGGCACCCAGCCGCCGTACCTGCACCCGACCTATCAATCCACCAATCTGCGCTCGCCGTCCAAGCCGTTGGTGTTTCTGCCGCATTCGCTGTCGGAAATCACCGGCCCGACCATCGGCGCCGAGCGAGTGGCCGACACCGACAACGATCTGACCGCCCAGCATCAGGGTGAACCGCTCGGCGAGCGGATCATCATTCACGGGCGTGTGCTCGACGAAGACGGCCTGCCGGTGCCGGGGATTCTGGTGGAGATCTGGCAGGCCAACGCCGCCGGTCGCTACAACCATGCCCGTGACCTGCACGACGCACCGCTGGACCCGAACTTCACCGGCACCGGCCGCACTGTGACCGACGCCGACGGCTGGTATCAGTTCCAGACCATCAAGCCCGGCGCCTATCCGTGGGGCAACCACCACAACGCCTGGCGCCCGGCGCACGTGCATTTCTCGTTTTTCGGACCGAGCATCCTGACGCGCCTGGTCACGCAAATGTATTTCCCGGGCGACCCGCTGCTGGCCTACGACCCGATCTACAACTGCGTGCCGGACACCTCGGCCAAGGAACGACTGATCGCCGCTTTCGATCTGGAAAAAACCATTCCGTCCTACGCCCTCGCTTATCGCTGGGACATCGTGCTGCGCGGCCGCGAAGCCACGCCGATGGAGAAATGAGATGACCCTGACTGCGACCACGTCCCACACCGTCGGGCCGTATTACCACATCGGCCTGACTTGGCTGAACCGTGAAAACCTCGCCAACGAACTGACCCTCGGCCAGCGCGTGGCGATCACCGGGCAAGTGGTGGACGGCAACGGCGATGTCGTCAACGACGCCATGCTCGAAGTCTGGCAGGCCAACGCCGCCGGCAAATATGACCACCCGGAAGACGAGCAGGCCAAGCCGCTCGATCCGAATTTCGAAGGCTTCGGCCGGGTGCCGGTGGACGCCGAAGGCCGCTTCCGTTTCACCACCATCAAGCCGGGCACGGTCGAAGGCCTGAAGGGCTCGACCCAGGCGCCGCATCTGGTGGTGCTGGTGTTCGCGCGCGGTCTGGTGAAGCACTTGCTGACGCGGATCTACTTCGAAGGCGATCCGGCGAACGTCAATGATCCGCTGCTCGAATGCGTACCGGCCGAGCGCCGCACCACGTTGCTGGCGAAGCCGGATGCGGCGGGGGTTTATCAGTGGAATGTGATTCTGCAGGGCACTGATGCGGAGACCGTGTTCTTCGATTATTGAACCGGATACTGATCGTTCCCACGCTCTGCGTGGGAATGCATACCGTGACGCTCCGCGTCACAGTGGACGCAGAGCGTCCATGGCGGCATTCCCACGCGGAGCGTGGGAACGATCAACGTCGAGGCGCCGAATGCGTTTGCGTGGGAACGGTCAGTACAGGATGTGGAACGGGACTGTTGCGAAGTGTGTCTAGACTCTCACTGTCCCTATCGAGTGAAAAACAATGACAACCCTCACCTCTCATTACACCGGTGAAGAGCGCAGCAAGCGCATCTTCGCCATTGTCGGCGCGTCGTCCGGCAACCTCGTCGAATGGTTCGACTTCTACGTCTACGCCTTCTGCGCAATCTATTTCGCCCCGGCGTTCTTCCCCTCCGACAACCCCACGGTGCAGCTGGTCAACACGGCAGGCGTGTTCGCCGCCGGGTTCCTGATGCGACCGATCGGCGGCTGGATTTTCGGCCGGGTCGCGGACAAGCACGGGCGCAAGAACTCGATGCTGATCTCGATCCTGATGATGTGCTTCGGCTCGTTGCTGATCGCCTGTCTGCCGACCTACAAGGACATCGGCGTCTGGGCGCCGCTGCTGCTGTTGTTCGCGCGCTTGCTGCAAGGCCTGTCGGTGGGCGGTGAGTACGGCACCACCGCGACCTACATGAGCGAAGTCGCGCTCAAGGGCCAGCGCGGGTTCTTCGCCTCGTTCCAGTACGTGACCCTGATCGGCGGGCAACTGCTGGCGGTGCTGCTGGTGGTGATCCTGCAACAGTTCCTCACCGAAGAAGAATTGCGTGCCTACGGCTGGCGGATTCCGTTCGTGGTCGGCGCGGCCGCTGCGCTGATTTCGCTGTTCCTGCGCCGCTCGCTGAAAGAAACCACCAGCAAGGAAATGCGCGAGAACAAGGACGCCGGCAGCATCCGCGCACTGTTCCGCGACCACAAGGCCGCGTTCATCACCGTGCTCGGCTACACCGCCGGCGGCTCGCTGATTTTCTACACCTTCACCACGTATATGCAGAAGTACCTGGTGAACACCGCCGGCATGCACGCCAAGACCGCCAGCTACATCATGACCGGCGCGCTGTTCCTGTACATGTGCATGCAGCCGCTGTTCGGCATGCTCGCCGACAAGATCGGCCGGCGTAACTCGATGCTCTGGTTTGGCGGCCTCGGCACGCTGTTCACGGTGCCGATCCTGCTCAGCCTGAAAAGTGTCGGCAGCCCGTTCCTGGCCTTTGTGCTGATTACCGTGGCGCTGGCGATCGTCAGTTTCTACACCTCGATCAGCGGTCTGGTGAAAGCCGAGATGTTCCCGCCGGAAGTCCGCGCCCTCGGCGTTGGTCTGGCGTATGCGGTGGCCAACGCGATCTTCGGCGGTTCGGCAGAATACGTCGCCCTGAGCCTCAAGGCCGGCGGGATGGAAAACGCGTTCTACTGGTATGTCACGATCATGATGGCCGTGGCGTTCCTGTTCAGCCTGCGCCTGCCCAAAGAAGCGAAGTATTTGCACCACGACCTTTAAACCGATGCGCGCGGGCCACACCGGCCCGCGCCGGCAAGGACTGTTTATGACTCAGCGACCGGGCAATCAATTGTTCGATGCCTACTTTACTGCCCGCGATATGCGCGACGTGTTCTGCGATCAGGGCCGGGTGCAGGCGATGCTCGACTTCGAAGCGGCGCTGGCCCGGGCCGAAGCGCGCGTCGGGTTGATTCCGGCGAGTGCTGTCGCGTCGATTGAAAACGCCTGTCGCGCCGGGCTGTTTGATTTCGCGGCATTGGGCGAGGCGATTGCCACGGCCGGCAATTCGGCGATTCCGCTGGTCAAGGCGTTGGGCAAACAGATTGCCGCGACCGATGCCGAAGCCGAGCGCTACGTGCATCTGGGCGCTACCAGTCAGGACGTGATGGATTCCGGGCTGGTGCTGCAATTGCGCCAGGCGCTGGAGTTGATTGAAGGCGAGCTGGCGCAACTGGCCGACTCCCTCGCCATTCAGGCGCAGCGCCACGCCGCGACGCCATTGGCCGGACGCACCTGGCTGCAACACGCGACGCCGGTGACGCTCGGCATGAAGATCGCCGGTTGGCTCGGTGCGATCACGCGCAGCCGTCAGCGTCTGCGCGAGCTCAAACCGCGACTGCTGGTGCTGCAATTCGGCGGCGCGTCCGGCACCCTCGCGGCGCTCGGCGAACAGGCGTTGCCGATCGCCCAGGCGCTGGCCGAAGAACTGCACCTGACCCTGCCGGAACAACCCTGGCACACCCAGCGTGATCGCATCGTCGAGTTCGGCGCGGTGCTCGGTCTGATCGCCGGCAGCCTCGGCAAGTTCGGCCGCGACATCAGCCTGTTGATGCAGACCGAAGCGGCGGAAGTGTTCGAGCCGTCGGCGCCGGGCAAGGGCGGTTCCTCGACCATGCCGCACAAGCGCAATCCGGTGGGCGCGGCGGTGCTGATCGGCGCCGCCACCCGCGTGCCGGGGCTGGTCTCTACGCTGTTCAGCGCCATGCCCCAGGAACACGAACGCAGCCTCGGTTTGTGGCACGCCGAATGGGAAACCCTGCCGGAAATCTGCTGCCTGGTGTCGGGCGCGCTGCAACAGGCGCGGCTGCTGGCAGATGGTCTGGAAGTCGATGCCGCGCGCATGGCCCGCAACCTGGAACTGACCCAAGGCCTGGTGCTGGCCGAGGCGGTAAGCATCGTGCTCGCGCAACGGGTCGGCCGCGATACCGCGCATCATCTGCTCGAACAATGCTGCAAACGAGCGGTGGCCGAACAGCGCCATCTGCGTGCGGTACTCGGTGACGAACCGCAGGTGACCGCAGAGCTGAGCGCAACCGAACTGGATCATCTGCTCGATCCCGCCCATTACCTCGGTCAGGCGCAGGTCTGGGTCGAGCGTGCGGTGGCCGAACACAACGCATTGTCTGACTGAAAGGAGAGGGCTGTGGCTTTCGTTCAACTCGCCGATGGCGAACTGCATTACACATTGGAAGGCCCGGCCGATGCGCCGGTGCTGGTGCTGTCCAACTCGCTGGGCACCGACCTGCACATGTGGGACGTGCAGATGCCGGCCTTCACCGAACATTTTCGCGTGCTGCGTTTTGATACGCGCGGGCACGGCCAGTCGCTGGTGACGCCGGGCCCTTACAGCATCGAGCAACTGGGCCGAGACGTGCTGGCGCTGCTGGATGCGCTGCACATCGAACGTGCGCATTTCTGCGGTCTGTCGATGGGCGGCCTGATCGGCCAGTGGCTGGGGATCAATGCCGGCCAGCGTCTGAACAAACTGATCGTCTGCAACACCGCGGCAAAAATCGGCGATCCGTCGGTGTGGAACCCGCGCATCGAAACCGTGCTGCGCGACGGCCCGGCGGCGATGGTTGCGTTGCGTGATGCATCGATTGCCCGCTGGTTTACCCCGGACTTTTCCGCCTCCAACCCGGCCGCAGCCAAGCAGATCACCGACATGCTGGCCGCGACCAATCCTGAAGGTTACGCCGCCAACTGCGCAGCGGTACGCGATGCGGATTTCCGTGAGCAGTTGTCGTCGATCACGGTGCCGTTGCTGGTGATCGCCGGTACCGAAGATGCGGTGACGCCACCGTCCGGCGGGCACTTCATTCAGGAGCATGTGCGCGGCGCCGAGTACGCCGAGTTTTATGCGGCGCACCTTTCCAACGTTCAGGCCGGCGACGCGTTCAGCGACCGCGTGCTGACCTTTTTGCTGGCCGATTGAGGGGATTTCCGTGGACGAGAAACAACGTTACGACGACGGCATGCAAGTGCGCCGCGCGGTGCTCGGCGACGCTCACGTCGATCGCAGCCTGACCACGCTGACCGAGTTCAACTCGGAGTTCCAGGAGATGATCACCCGTCACGCCTGGGGCGACATCTGGACCCGCCCGGGCCTGCCACGCCATACCCGCAGCCTGATCACCATCGCCATGCTGATCGGCATAAACCGCGAAGGTGAACTGAAGTTGCACCTGCGGGCGGCGGCCAACAATGGCGTGAGCCGCGGCGAGATCAAGGAAGTGATCATGCAGAGCGCGATCTACTGCGGGATTCCGGCGGCGAATGCGACCTTTCATCTGGCCGAGTCGGTGTGGGATGAGCTGGGTATCGAATCCCGCGAGTGATCGTTGAACTCAAGGGATCGCAGTCTTCAACTGGCTGCGATCCTTTGAAAATCACACCTTGGCAACAATGAAAATCCGCTTGAACGCAAACAACGTATGGCCATTTTCCTCCTGCGGATAATGCGCATGCACCCGCCTCAGGTAGTGATAGATGAAGCGCGCCTGTTCCTCTGACGTCAGTCCCTGCATCACCGGCCGCAGCGCCGACACCTTCACCCAGTCATAAACCGGCGACTTGCCGTCGACTATCTGCAACTGCTCGGTTTCCCAGATATCCAGTGACTGGGTCAGCGGGGCCAGCAGCCGGTAGTAATCCTCCAGCGACAACAACGGCCGCGCGGCCATGCGCTGGCGCAATTGCGCAGTGCCGATGGGGCGGCCGCAGGGTCCGGCATCGTTGAGGGTGTCGAGCATCAGCCGATACCACAGCGCATCGCGCCAGTCCGGCATATGCGCGGCCAGACAACCGCCGGGATTGAGGTGGCGAAGCAATCCCGGCAACAGCGTTCTATGGTCATCGATGAAATGCAGCACGGCCGCGGCGAACAACAGGTCGGCTGGCTTGCGGGGTTTCCAGTGCTGCAGTTCGGCGTGTTGCCAGCGTGCCTTGATCGGCAGGCAACGGGCGACCTCAAGCATGTCTTTCGAACTGTCGATGCCTTTGATATCTGCCTGCGGCCAGCGATCGGCCAGAACCTTGGTGGCAATCCCGGTGCCGCAACCGAGGTCGTAAATGCGCTGAGGATTGTGCAGGTCGACGCGGCTGAGCAACTCATCGACTGGTTGTTGCCTGAGACGGGAAAATTGCTGGTACGCCCGGGCGTCCCAGTCTTTGTCGACGGGAGCCGGTTTGAGTCGGGTGATCATGAGGTCGTCCTCCGGTGATCAGCAGGGTCTTCCGATGACAACCTGGCCAAGTCTTGGGGACCGACATCAACAGATAACGGAAGCGAAGAGGGTGGAGCACCTGAGTCCTTCAGGTTTTTCCACTTTAAATGATGGCTGGCGTAACGCCAGCCATTCGGACAGGCGGCTTAGAGCAAACTGATCGGATAGCTGACGATCAGGCGGTTCTCGTCGAACTCGTTGTTGCTGAAGTCGCGGCGCATGGTCGAGTTGCGCCATCTGACGTTCAGGTTCTTCAGCGCACCGCTCTGCACGGTGTAGCCCAGTTCCGATTCGCGGCCCCATTCCTTGCCGTCGGTGATGGTGCCTGTGTGCACGTTTTCGCCACTGATGTAACGGTTCATCAGGGTCAGGCCGGGGATGCCCAGGGCAACGAAGTTGTAGTCGTGGCGCACCTGCCAGGAGCGTTCCTGCGCGTTGTCGTAACTGGCGTTGTAGCTGTCGTTGGCCAGGGTGCCGCCGCTGGTGCCGTTGACGCGCATCCAGGCGCTGTCGCCGGTGAGTTTTTGCAGGCCGACGTAGAAGGTGTGGCCACCGTATTTTGCCGAGAACAGGCCTGACCAGGTCTTGTTGTCGAGGTCGCCGGCGCGGGCACTGCCGTCGTCCTTGCCGTAGAAGAAGCCGAGGTTGGCGCCGAGGGTCCAGTCGCCGATTGGCTGGCTGTGGATCAGGTTGACGTATTGCTGGCTGTAGATGTCCTTGAGCTCGGCGTTCCACAGACCGATCTGGGTACGCTTGTCGTTGAATACGTATTCGCCGCCCTGGAAGTTGAAGCGGTCGGAGGTGAAGGCGGCTTTGCCGGTCATCGACATGTCGCTCATGCTGCTGTCGTCGCGCGGGCTGTTGGCGCGGAACTGGCCGCCGTAGAGGGTCAGGCCGTCGATTTCCTTCGAGGTGATCTGGCCGCCGCGAAAGGTCTGCGGCAGTGAGCGGCCGTCGTCCGAACGCAGGATCGGCAGCACCGGCATCCATTCGCCGACCTTCACTTCCGTTTGCGACAGCTTCGCCTTGAACGCGACGTTGGTGCGGCCGAAGTTGTCCGCCGGACGACCGTCATGATCCAGTGGCAGCAGTTGCGTGCCGCCAGTGCCTTTGCCGCCATCGAGCTTCACCGAGTACAACCCCAGCACATCCAGGCCGAACCCGACGGTGCCTTGGGTGAAACCGGACTTGGCGTCGAGGATGAAGTTCTGCGTCCACTCTTCAGCCTTGCCCTGAGCCTTGGTCGGGTTGGTGAAGTTGCGGTTGATGTAGAAGTTACGCAGGTTCAGGTTGACCTTGGCCCCGTCGATAAAACCGGCTTCTTCAGCCGCAGCGGGCAGCGCGATGCCGGCCAGGGCGAGGGCTATCAGACCGGGAAGTGCGTAGGGCGCAGGGGAGGTTGTCATGGGCTCGGGTCTCTCTTGTTTTTTTTGGGGCGAACGGGGGCGCTGCGGCCGTTTTTCAAGGCGCAGACATTCGATGGATTCAGAGGCGAAGCGGCGGCGATCAGCCGGGAGGAGCAGGGCGCGGGAGCATGGTGTCGAACCTGTTGTTATTGGTTTTGTGGCTCGAATGGTGCGGGGCGCGGGCGAGGCGATTCAATCGGCGAAAGTGAAATTTGGGCGATTATCGAACGCAAGATTTGCGTTCAACAAAAAGCCCGCCAATCGGCGGGCTTTTTGTGTTCAGCGGATTATCAGAACAGCTTCATCTTCGGTGCTTCTTCCTTCAGCGGTTCGTTCTGCGCGGTCTGCGCATTCCAGCCACCGCCCAGGGCCTTGTACAGGTTGACCGCACTGGTCAGCTGCGCGAGGCGGTCGGTGATCAGCGATTGTTGCGCGCTGAACAGCTGACGCTGGGCATCGAGGAAGGTCAGGTTGCTGTCGACGCCGATGCGATAGCGACGCTCTGCCAGGCGGTAGTAATCCTGGTTCGCCTGAACGAAGTCCCGCTGGGCCTGCAACTGCTCGGTGTAGGTCTGGCGCGCGGCCAGGCCGTCGGCGACTTCCTGGAAGGCCGTTTGAATGGACTTTTCGTAGTTCGCCACGCCAATGTCCTTCTGGATCTTGGCGTAGTCGAGGCTGGCGCGCAGGCTGCCGGCGTTGAAGATCGGCAGGTTGATCTGCGGCTGGAACAGCCACGTGCCCGAACCGCCCTTGAACAGGCCGGACAGGTCCGGACTCAGGCTGCCCGCGTTGGCGGTCAGGCTGATGCTCGGGAAGAACGCTGCACGGGCCGCGCCGATGTTGGCGTTCGCGGCCTTCAGGTTGTACTCGGCCTGCAGGATGTCCGGACGACGTTGCAGCAGATCCGACGGCAGACCGGCCGGCACATCGGCCAGCAGGTCATCCGACAGCGGCTTGGCCGCTTGCAGGTTGGCCGGGATGCCGGTGCCGAGCAGCAGGGTCAGGCTGTTTTCGTCCTGGGCCACCTGGCGGGTATAACGCGCCAGTTGTGCCCGGGCGTTTTCGACCGAAGTGCGCGACTGCGCCAGGTCCAGCGCCGAAGCCACACCGACTTCGTTGCTGCGGCTGGTCAGCTTGTAGCTTTCCTCGAAGGCACCGAGGGTGTCCTGCGTCAGCTTGAGCAGTTCCTTGTCGGCCTGCCAGGTCAGGTAGGCATTGGCCACGCTGGCCACCAGGCTGATCTGGGTGCTGCGGCGCGCTTCTTCGGTGGCGAAGTATTGTTGCAGCGCTTGTTCGCTCAGGCTGCGAACCCGACCGAACAGGTCGAGTTCGTAGGCGCTGATGCCGACGGTGGCGGAGTAGGAGCTGGTGATGCTCGACTCGCCGGTCTGCGACGCACGGGCCGGAACCCGCTGACGGCTGCCGCTGGCATTGGCCGACACGGCCGGGAACAGGTCGGCGCGCTGGATGCGGTATTGAGCCGCATAGGCGTCGATGTTCAGCGCCGCGACGCGCAGGTCGCGGTTGTTTTCCAGGGCGACCTGGATCAGCTGCTGCAGGGCCGGGTCATGGAAAAACTGCTTCCAGCCCTGCTCGGCAGCGGCCTGCGCCGGCGCCTGGGCCGGCGAGTACGCCGGGCCCTGCGGGAATTGCGCGGCCACCGGTGCTTCCGGCTGCTGATAATCCGGTATCAGCGAGCAACCGCTCAGCACGAAGGCGGCGACTGCGATGGAGAGTAGCGACTTGCTCATTGGCCAGCCTCTTTAGGAGTTTCTATGGCGTCATCCTTGCCGGCGTTTTTGCGCTGACCCATGGACGACACAGTGACGAAGAACAGTGGAACCCAGAAAATCGCCAGGATCGTTGCGGTGAGCATACCGCCAATCACGCCGGTACCGATCGCGTGTTGACTGCCCGAGCCTGCGCCGGTGGAGATAGCCAACGGTACAACACCGAGGACGAAGGCCAGCGACGTCATGATGATCGGTCGCAGACGCATGCGGCAGGCTTCGATGGCCGCATCGCGCAGACTGCGTCCCTGCTCGTGCAATTCCTTGGCGAACTCGACGATCAGAATGGCGTTTTTAGCCGCCAGACCAATGGTCGTCAACAGACCCACCTGGAAGTACACGTCGTTCGACAGACCGCGCAGGCTGGTGGCCATCAGCGCACCGATGATCCCCAGCGGTACCACGAGCATGACCGCGATCGGAATCGACCAGCTTTCATACAGCGCCGCCAGACACAGGAACACCATCAGCAGGGACAGGGCGTACAGCGCCGGAGCCTGCGAGCCGGACAGGCGTTCTTCGTACGACAGACCGGTCCACGAGATACCCACGCCGGCCGGCAGTTTCTTGGCAATCGCCTCGACTTCGGCCATCGCTTCACCGGTGGAGTAACCCGGCGCCGGGGCACCGAGGATCTCGACCGCTTCAACGCCGTTGTAACGCGCCAGCTTCGGCGAACCGTAGATCCACTCGCCCTTGGCGAACGCGGAGAACGGAACCATGGTGCCGGAGGCGTTGCGCACGTACCACTTCTTCAGGTCTTCCGGGCTCATGCGCGAGTCTGGCCGGCCCTGCACGTACACCTTCTTCACCCGACCACGGTCGATGAAGTCGTTGACGTAGCTACTGCCCAATGCAATCGACAGGGTGTTGTTGATGTCGGAGATCGTAATGCCCAGGGCACTGGCCTTCTCGTCGTCGATTTCCAGCTGGAATTGCGGCTCGTCGTTCAGACCGTTCGGACGGACCTGGGTGAGCACCTTGCTCTGCGCGGCCATGCCGAGGAACTGGTTGCGTGCAGCCATCAACTTCTCGTGACCGATACCGGCGCGGTCCTGCAGGAACACGTCGAAACCGGTGGCGTTACCCAGCTCCAGTACTGCTGGCGGGGCGAAGGCGAACACCATCGCATCGCGGAAGCTGAAGAAGTGCTGCTGGGCGCGGGCGGCGAGTTTGAACACGCTGTTGTCGGCGTTACGTTCGTCCCACGGCTTGAGCATGATGAACGCCATGCCCGAGCTCTGGCCACGGCCGGCGAAGTTGAAGCCGGTCACGGTGAACACCGAGGCTACCGCGTCGCCTTCACCGCCATCCTTGGTCGGACGCAGCAGGAATTCACGCATTTCATCCACCACCACCTGAGTGCGCTGGGCACTGGAACCGGCTGGCGTCTGCACCTGGGCGAACAGAACGCCCTGGTCTTCTTCCGGCAGGAAAGCGGTCGGAATGCGGGTGAACAGCCAGATCATGCCGACCACGATCAGCAGGTACGCCAGCAGATACGGTGCCTTGCGCGACAGCATGTTGCCGACACCGCGCTCGTAGCTGTTGACGCCACGGTCGAAATTGCGGTTGAACCAGCCGAAGAAACCTTTTTTCGGCGTGCCGTGCTCACCGTGCGGAATCGCCTTGAGCATGGTGGCGCACAGCGCCGGGGTGAAGATCAGCGCGACCAGTACCGACAACGCCATGGCCGACACGATGGTGATCGAGAACTGCTTGTAGATCACACCGGTGGAGCCGCTGAAGAACGCCATCGGCAGCAATACCGCCGACAGTACCAAGGCAATACCGACCAGGGCGCCCTGGATCTGTCCCATGGATTTCTTGGTCGCTTCCTTCGGTGACAAGCCTTCTTCGCTCATCACCCGCTCGACGTTTTCCACCACGACGATGGCGTCGTCCACCAGCAAGCCGATGGCCAGCACCATACCGAACATGGTCAGGGTGTTGATGCTGAAACCGGCCGCCGCGAGGATGCCGAACGTACCGAGCAATACCACCGGCACGGTCATCGTGGTGATAACCGTGGCGCGGAAGTTCTGCAGGAACAGGAACATCACCAGGAACACCAGCGCAATCGCTTCGACCAGGGTGTGAACCACGCCTTTGATCGACTCGGTCACCACCGGGGTGGTGTCGTACGGGAACACCACTTCCATGCCTTGCGGGAAGAACGGCTTGAGGTCGTCAATCGTCTTGCGCAGTGCTTTTGCAGTGTCGAGGGCGTTGGCGCCGTTGGCCAGTTTCACCGCCAGACCGGAAGCCGGGCTGCCGTTGAACTGGGCGCTGATCGCATAGTTCTCGCCACCCAGGCCGACGTCGGCGACGTCTTTCAAGCGAACCTGCGAGCCGTCCTTGTTGACCTTGAGCAGAATCTCTTTGAACTGCTCGGCGGTCTGCAGACGGGTCTTGCCGATGATCGTGGCGTTCAGTTGCTGGCCCTGCACGGCAGGCAAGCCGCCGAGCTGACCGGACGACACCTGGACGTTCTGCGCCGCAATCGCGGTTTTCACGTCGACCGGGGTCAGGTTGAAGTTGTTCAACTTGGCCGGGTCGAGCCAGATGCGCATCGCGTACTGGGCACCGAAGACCTGGAAGTCACCGACACCGGCGGTCCGCGAGATCGGGTCCTGCATGTTCGACACGATGTAGTTGGACAGGTCGTCCTTGGTCATGCTGCCGTCACGCGACACCACGCCGATCACCAGCAGGAAGTTCTTCACTGCCTTGGTCACGCGGATACCCTGTTGCTGCACTTCCTGCGGCAGCAGCGGGGTGGCCAGGTTCAGCTTGTTCTGGACCTGGACCTGCGCGGTGTCGGAGTTGGTGCCCTGCTCGAAGGTCGCGGTGATGGTCATGCTGCCGTCGGAGTTACTTTCCGAGGACACATAACGCAGGTTGTCGATACCGTTGAGTTGCTGCTCGATCACTTGGACCACGGTGTCCTGAACCGTCTGTGCCGAAGCACCCGGGTAGGTCACGGAGATCGCAATGGCCGGTGGCGCAATGCTCGGGTACTGGTTGATCGGCAGTTTCAGGATCGAAAGTGCCCCGACCAGCATGATCACCAGGGCAATTACCCAGGCGAAAATCGGACGGTCGATGAAAAATTTTGACATGGATTACTCCCCTTTGCCGCCGGCGGCTTTGTCAGCTGCCTGTGCGGGGGCCGGGTTCTTGTTGCCGACATTGGTCGCTTCGGTCGGTTTGACCTCAACACCCGGTTTGACGAATTGCAGCCCTTCGGTGATCAGGCGATCGCCAGCCTTCAGGCCGTCTTCGATCAGCCACTGGCTGCCGACAGTGCGGCTGGCCTTGAGCTGGCGCAGTTCGACTTTGTTGTCCGGGCCGACGACCAGCGCGGTCGGGGTGCCTTTGAGGTCGCGGGTCACGCCTTGCTGCGGTGCGAGGATCGCGGCGCTGTTCACGCCGGCCTGCAACTGTGCGTGGACGAACATGCCCGGCAGCAGGGTGTGATCCGGGTTCGGGAACACCGCGCGCAGGGTCACGGAACCGGTGGTCTGATCGACCGACACTTCGGAGAATTCCAGCTTACCGTCGAGCTTGTACTGGCTGCCGTCTTCGAGGGTCAGCTTGACCGCAGCGGCGTTGTCGCCAGCCTTTTGCAGGCGGCCACTTTCCAGTTCGCGGCGCAGTTCCAGCAATTCGACCGAGGACTGGGTGACGTCGACGTAGATCGGGTCCAGTTGCTGGATCACGGCCATCGCGTCGGTCTGGCCGCTGCTGACCAGCGCGCCTTCGGTCACCGAAGAGCGGCCGATACGACCGGAGATCGGTGCGTAGACCTTGGTGTAGCGCACGTTGATCTGTGCGGTCTGCAACGACGCTTCCGATTGCAGGCGGTTGGCCACGGCGGTGTCGTATTCCTGACGGCTGACGGCCTGCTCGTCGACCAGTTGTTTGTAGCGGTCGGAGATCGACTTGGTCGAACGCAGGTTGGCTTCGGCGCTTTTCAGGGTCGCTTCATAGACCGACGGATCGATCTGATACAGCTGCTGGCCGGCTTTGACATCGCCGCCTTCCTTGAACAGACGCTTGAGAATGATGCCGTTGACCTGCGGACGAACTTCGGCGATGCGGAACGCACTGGTGCGGCCCGGCAGTTCGGAAGTCAGGGTAAAGGCTTGTGGTTGCAGGGTGACGACGCCGACCTGAGGAGGTGGTGCGGCGGGAGCCGCCTCTTCCTTTTTACATCCGCTGAGCAGCGATGCCAGGGCGACGGCAGTGACCAGAGCGGTAACAGCTGGCTTGAATTGCATGAAGATCCTCGGGTCAGGCGCGCGAAAAGCGCACAAGAAGTGTGGAAGGGTAAAAAAGGGTTACCGGGTGGATAAGTAGCTTGCTAAGGAATATACTTACGTTCATGGTTGTTTGTAAACACCTTGGCGTCGTATCCACCCTGTTACAAAAGTCGTCGCAAGGTCTGAAATTGTAGGCCGGGGAGCCGATCCGCGAGAGATCAACCCTTTTTTATTCAGCGGATATCCAGCCATCCCTGAAACATCCTGTTTGAGGTTTTACTGCCATGGTTCGTCGTACCAAAGAGGAAGCTCAGGAAACGCGCAGCCAGATTCTCGAAGCGGCCGAGAAGGCCTTCTATGAGCGGGGCGTGGCCCGCACGACCCTGTCGGACATCGCCACCCTGGCCGGGGTGACGCGCGGTGCCATCTACTGGCACTTCAGCAACAAGGCCGATTTGCTGCAAGCCATGCTCGATACCCTGCATGAGCCGCTGGACGAACTGGCCAAGGCCAGCGAAAGCGAAGACGAGCCCGATCCGCTGGGCTGCATGCGCAAATTGCTCATTCATTTGTTTCATCAAGTTGCGCTGGACCCGAAGACCCGGCGTATCAACGAAATTCTGTTTCATAAGTGCGAGTTCACCGATGAAATGTGCGATCTGCGCCAACAGCGCCGGACCGCCAGCCTCGATTGCAATGTGCGGATCGCGCTGACATTGAGTAATGCGGTCAATCGTGGGCAGTTGCCGGCAGACCTCGACACTGCCCGGGCAGCCATCAGCATTCACGCCTATATTGATGGCCTCCTTTATGGATGGCTATTGGCGCCAGACAGCTTCGAACTGTACGCCGAGGCCGAGCGCTGGGTCGATACCGGGCTGGACATGCTGCGCCTGAGCCCCAGCCTGCGCAAATGAAACAAAATTCGTTATTGGATCAGTTTGTGTCAATGACAGAGGAGGGTGAAGATCCCTGTTCACTCGCCCCGCTGCAACGGGATGCTTTTATATACCTCTGCGGCACGGGTTGATATGTAGCGAGCTACGTATTTTGTAGGGATTTTGTGTCGAGCCTGTGAACGAATGTGAGCGGCTCGCCCACCCGGCGACCAATAGAAAGCCCCCGACTCTCGCGAGTCGGGGGCTTTTGTGTTTCTGCGGTGCGGCTTACAGCGTCGGGTAGTCGAGGTAGCCGACCGCGCCTTTGCCGTAGAAAGTTTCCGGGTGCGGTTCGTTCAGCGGCGCATCCGCCTTCAAACGAGCCGGCAGGTCCGGGTTGGCAATGAACGGGATGCCGAATGCCACGGCGTCAGCCTTGCCCTCGGCCAGCCACGCGTTGGCGCTGTCCTTGGTGAAGCGTTCGTTGGCGATGTACGCGCCGCCGAAGGCTTCTTTCAGTTGTGGGCCGAGGCTGTCGGCACCTTCTTTCTCGCGGGAGCAGATGAAGGCGATGCCACGCTTGCCCAGCTCGCGGGCGACGTAGGTGAAGGTTTCGGCCAGGTTGTCGTCACCCATGTCGTGGGAGTCGGCGCGCGGTGCCAGGTGTACGCCGACACGGCCGGCGCCCCAGACTTCGATCGCGGCGTCGGTCACTTCCAGCAGCAGGCGGGCGCGGTTTTCCAGGGAGCCGCCGTAGATATCGGTGCGCTGGTTGGTGCTGCTTTGCAGGAACTGGTCGAGCAGGTAGCCGTTGGCGCCGTGGATTTCCACGCCGTCGAAACCGGCTGCCTTGGCGTTCTCTGCACCGACGCGGTAAGCGTCGACGATGTCGGCGATTTCAGCGGTTTCCAGTGCGCGCGGGGTTGGATAGTCGGCCAGCGGGCGAACCAGGCTGACATGGCCTTTTGGCTGGATGGCGCTCGGTGCAACCGGCGTTTCGCCGTTCAGGTACGACGGGTGGGAGATCCGGCCGACGTGCCACAGTTGCAGGACGATCTTGCCGCCGGCGGCGTGAACGGCTTTGGTCACGTTGGTCCAGCCGCGCACCTGATCGTTGGACCAGATGCCCGGGGTGTCCGGGTAGCCGACGCCCATCGGGGTCACCGAGGTGGCTTCGCTGAGGATCAGGCCGGCCGAGGCGCGCTGTACGTAGTACTCGGCCATCAGCGCGTTGGGTACGCGGCCTTCGTCGGCGCGGCAGCGGGTCAGCGGCGCCATGATGATGCGGTTGGACAGCTCAAGGTCGCCCAGTTTGATCGGATCGAAAATTGTTGCCATGAGATACAACCCTCGTGAGGTAAGTGAGTGAATCAGTTAGCGGTGGCCAGCTCGGGATTGCCGTTCTGGCGGAATGTGATCAGGGTTACCAGCAGTGCCAGGACCGCGAGTGCTGCGGCAGCAAGAGGCACGCTGGTCAGGCCGTAGCCGTGGGCGATGACGCTGCCGCCGACCCAGGCGCCGAGGGCGTTGCCGACGTTGAAGGCGCCGATGTTCAGGGTCGACACCAGGTTCGGTGCGGCCTGGCCGTAGGTCACGACGTTCACTTGCAGGGCCGGTACGGCGGCGAAGCACGCGGTGGCCCAGAGGAACAGGGTGATTTCGGTCGGGATCAGCGCGATGCTGGTCCAGGTCAGGACGGTGGAGGTCACGGCCATGGCGATGAACACGCCGATCAGCGTCGCGGCCAGGCCCTTGTCAGCCAGTTTGCCGCCGATGATGTTGCCGACGGTCAGGCCCAGGCCGATGAGCATCAGAGTCCAGGTCACGCCACGGGGCGAGACACCGGTGACATCACCCAACAGCGGAGCGACGTAAGTGAACAGGGTGAACACCGAGGCGGCGAACAGCGCGGTCATGCTCAGCGACAGCCAGATACCGGCGCCTTTGAGCGCGGCCAGTTCGGCGCGCATGTCGAGTTTTTCTTCGTCACGCTTGGCCGGCAGGAAGCGGATCAGGCCGATCAGCGCGATCACACCGATCACGGTCACTGCCCAGAAGGTCGAGCGCCAGCCGGCTTCCTGACCGAGCGCAGTGCCCAGCGGTACGCCCAGCACGTTGGCCAGGGTCAGGCCGGTGAACATCAGGGCCACGGCCGAGGCGCGTTTGTTCGGCGCCACCAGGTTAGCCGCGACCACCGAACCGATGCCGAAGAACGCACCGTGGCAGAGGGCTGTAACGACACGGGCGAACATCAGCACGTTGTAATCAGTGGCGATGGCGCAGAGCAGGTTGCCGATAATGAAGATGCCCATCAGCGTAACCAGTGCAGCCTTGCGCGGCAGTTTTGCAGTGGCCATTGCCATGAACGGTGCACCAATCGCCACGCCCAGGGCGTAGCCGGTCACCAGCCAGCCGGCGCCGGGGATCGACACACCGAGGTCGGCCGCCACATTGGGCAGCAGGCCCATGATGACGAACTCGGTGGTGCCGATGGCGAAGGCGCTCAAGGCGAGTATGAGTAGCGAGAGGGGCATCGTTTGATCCTTTTGGCTGGCTGACGTTAAGGGTCAGAGCTCTTTGCTGAGGGTGCTGAGGAACGCCTGGATCACGTCCTCGTTGCGTTTGAAAAAGTGCCACTGGCCAGCTTTCTGGCTGCTGATCAGCCCGGCCCGTTGCAGGGTGGCCAGGTGGGCGGAAACGGTCGATTGCGACAGGCCGCAACGTTGATCGATCTGCCCGGCGCAGATGCCGTACTCGTGGTTGTGGATCTGTTCCGGAAACTGGGCTTTCGGGTCTTTCAGCCAGTTGAGGATGTCTCGCCGTACTGGGTGTGCCAGGGCTTTTATTATTTCGTCGAGGTCAATGTTCATGGCTGGGTGCTCGTGATGTGTGTAGCGCTATATCGCGATGAGGCGAACTTTATATCGGTACTTCGCGATACACCAATATGAATTTGATCTGACGACCGCATAAATCGGTATATCGGGTTATAACGATATGTGAGGTGTAAACAACCGCGGGCGCGGTGCTAAGCTGCGCCCATGAACTATCTCGCACATTTACACCTCGGTGGCCAGCGCCCCGGTCAACTGCTCGGCAGTCTGTATGGCGATTTCGTCAAAGGGCGGCTGCAAGGGCAGTTCGACCCGGAGATCGAGGCGGCGATTGCCCTGCATCGTCAGATCGACGTGTTCACTGATCGCCATCCATTGGTGGACGCGTCACTGGCGCGGTTTTCCACGACCCGTCGCCGTTACGCGGGCATCGTCCTCGACGTGTTTTTCGATCATTGCCTGGCCCGCGACTGGACGCAGTACGCCGACCGGCCGCTCGGTCAATTCACCACCGACGTCTACCGCGTGCTGTCCAGCGAGCGGCAATTGCCCGAGCGCCTGGCGAGGATCGCCCCGCACATGGTGGCCAATGACTGGTTGGGCTCGTATCAGGAGTTCGAAGTGCTGGAGCAGGTGTTGCGCGGGATCTCCCGGCGCCTGACCCGGCCGGAAGAACTGGCGGGGGCAATGGAGGAATTGCGCCGGTTGTACGAACCGTTGAGCGAGGACTTTCGTTTGTTCTACCCACAGCTGCAGGACTTTGCCGGCCGGCAGCTGTAGGCAGGCTTCGCCGATCAGGCCGCGATCAGATCGCGGGCGTGTTGCGCTTCGACCGGTTTGAGCACATCGCCGAACAAGGCTTTTTGCACAGCTTGTTGCGCCTCGAACGCCAGCGCCGCGCGTTCCCGGCCTTGGCAGGCAATCGGCTTGAGCAGATGGATTTCGACATCGCCGCAGTCATTGCTGAACAGACGCATCAGGTGCGACAGCAGATCATCGTCACCAATGAACGGCGCCAGCGAATCGATCTTGCCCTCGCGTAGGTAACGGATCGCCACCGGTTGCAGCTTCACCTCGGAATCGATTGCCGCCGACAGCAGGCGACCATGAAAGGTACGCAGCGAACGGCCGTCGGTGGTGGTGCCTTCCGGGAACATCAGCAGCGGATGATCGGTTTGCAGGTGACGGGTCATCTGCTTGCGGATCAACTGGCTGTCGCCCGAACCGCGACGGATGAACAGGCTGCCGGCCTTCGCCGCCAGCCAACCGGCCACCGGCCAGGTGCGCACTTCGGCCTTGGACAGAAACGACAGCGGCGTGAGCATGCCGAGCAGCGGAATGTCGGTCCACGACACATGGTTGCTGACCCACAGCATCGGCTGTTTCGGCAGCTCACCATGCACGGTCACGCGAAAGGGCAGGGCATTGCTCAAACGCGCCATGAAAAACCGCGACCAGCGCTGCCGACGCTCCATCGAATGAGCCAGCCCCAGACGCTCGAACACCCCGAAAACACTGGCCATGCTCAAGCCCAGCGTCACCACCAGCAGCACTCGCGCGATCCGCGCGTACACCCGCAGCCGGCTCATTACACAGCCGCCTTGAAGTGCTTGGCGTAGCGCGGGCAGAGTTCGTCGCGCTTGAGCAGGATGAACACGTCGGCGACCTGGAAATCTTCGTCCCAGCACGGCTCGCCGCAGATCTTCGCGCCAAGACGCATGTAGGCCTTGAGCAGCGGCGGCATTTCGGCGATCACGTTCGACGGAATGTCGAGGCTCGGCAGCGGATTCTTCGGTTCGGCGCGCAGGTGTTCGGTGCACAGATAACGCTCGCGCAGGCGCTGCATGATCGCGTGGGCCTGCACGCCGCCGTCCTGCATCGGGATGCTCGCGCAGCCCATCAGATAGCTGTAGCCCCCCTGATTCAGCACTTCGGCCAGTTCGCCCCAAAGCACGGCGATGGTGCCGCCGTTGCGGTAGGCCGGGTCGACGCAGGTGCGACCGATTTCCAGGATCGGACCTTGCAGGCCGGCGAGGCCGTGCAGGCTGAATTCTTCTTCGCTGTAGAACTTGCCCAGGCTGCTGGCGGCGGTGTGATCGAGCAAACGGGTGGTCGCCACCAGGCGGCCGGTGTTCAGGTCACGCACGCCGATGTGGCTGCAGTGAACATCATAGTCATCCATGTCCAGACCCAGCTCCGCGCCATTCAGCTTGGCGTTGAACTCGCCGCTGAACACGTTGAAGCGCAAGGCCTGGGCTTGCTGCAAGGCCTCGGCGCCGATCAGGCGTTCGGCTTGCAGGCGGCGTTCATTGCCGGTGTCGCTGATGCGGGCGATCTGAGTCATGTGAATCTCCGTACGGGCCTTGAACCCGTCATGGGTTGCAGCCGATCGACTTTCTTTATGCAGCCGTGTTGTGCAAAGTCAGGCTATGTAGCCCCGGTGTCATCGCCATGAATGTTTGGTGATGCTTATATGACAGCCCACGAGGAGCCTCTGATGACCTGGTCGACCCTGCTTGAATGCCGCGAACGCCTGCCCGCCGTTGCCGATCTGGCGGAGGGCTTCGCCACGTTGCTGCAGCAACTGGGAAGCGTGACGCCGTTCGAACTGGCGGTGGCGGGAGGGCGGCGGATGGCGACGCCGGGGCTGGCGTTTCTGGTGGGTTATCAAGCGGCGCTGCGGATGCTCTGGCCGAGCGCGCCGCCAAGCCTCGGCGCGTTGTGTGCGACCGAGCAGCGCAGCCTGCGCCCGGCAGACATGCAGACCCGGCTCACGGATCTGCGCCTCACCGGGCAGAAGGATTTCGTCACCGCCGGCGATGCGGCGGACTGGCTGCTGATCGCCGCGCGCAGTGAGCAACCCGACGAATCACCGCGCCTGAGTCTGGCGGTGGTGTACCCCGGCGAGCCCGGCGTGCGGGTGGAAAAGCTCCCGGCGCTGCCGTTGATGCCGGACATCAGCCATGGCCGGCTGCATCTCGACGATGCGTTGTGTGAGTTGCTCGCCGGGGATGGTTGGGATGCCTACGTCAAACCGTTCCGCACCCTTGAAGACGTTTACGTGTTGAGTGCAATGACCGCGTGGTTGTACGGCGTCGGTCAGGACAGCGGCTGGCCGCAGCCGCTGCAATTGCGTTTGCTGGCGCTGTTGGCCGGATGTTCGGAAGTCAGTCGCCAGCCGCCGAACAATCCGGCGGGGCATTTGTTGCTCGGCGGTTTGTTTGCGCAATTCGACGGGCTCAAACCTGAAGTCGATCAGGCACTGCGTGACGGCAATCCTGAGTGGGCGACGATGTGGCAGCGCGATCAATCGGTCATGCAACTGGCGGCTGGCGCGCGGGCCAAACGACTGGCCAAGGCGTTGGCGGCTAACCAAAACACTTCTGTCATGAATCCCGGCTAGTCTTGTCAGGTTCATCTCCAGAGCCCTCACCATGTTCAAAGGCCTGTACCTGTTTCTGCTGCTGATCAGCTTCACGGTTCAGGCCGAACAATGGCCGGGCGAGCAGTGGCCGACCGGTCCGAAACTCACTGGCCCGGCCGTCGATGCATTGGAGGCCTATGCCTTCCCGACCCGCGATGACAACAGCCGCCAAGGCATCCGCACCGACGCCTTGCTGGTGATCCGCGACGGCCAGGTCATCTACGAACGCTACGCCGCCGCGACCACCGCCGACACCCCCCACCTGACCTGGTCGATCAGCAAAAGCCTGATGGCCTCGGTGCTCGGCGTGGCGTACGGCGAAGGCCTGTTCAAGCTCGATGACCCGGCGGCCACGTTCTACCCGGCGCTGGAAAAACATCCGGCCATCACCCTCAAGGATCTGCTGCACTGGGCCTCGGGTATCGACTGGCAGGAAGACTACGAATACGCCCCGCTGAAATCCTCGGTGGTGGCGATGCTCTACACCCGTGGCCACCGCGACATGGCCGCCTTCACCGCCGATCACGACAGCTACGCGCCAGCGGGGCAGGCGTTCCGCTATTCCAGCGGCGACAGCAATCTGTTGGCGGCGGCGCTGAAAACCATCGTCGGTCCGCAGCGTTATCCCGACTATCCGTGGACAGCGCTTTTCGATCCTTTGGGCATCCGCCATGCCACATGGGAAACCGACGCGACGGGCACCTTCGTCGCCTCTTCATACGCCTATATGACGGCCCGGGATCTGGCGCGAATCGGCCTGCTGATGGAACGGGACGGACGCTGGAACGACCGGCAGTTGCTGCCCAAAGACTGGGTCGCCTTCAACCGACAACCCTTCGCCGGCTACAAGGCCCATCAGGACGAAGCCGTGCCCGGCGGCCAGTGGTGGCTCAATCGCCCGGCAGACGGCGCGCCGTCGCCATGGCCCGACGCACCGCCCGACACCTTCGCCGCCCTCGGCCATTGGGGCCAGGCGCTGTACGTGATCCCGAGCGAAAAACTGGTGATCGTGCGCTACGCCGATGACCGCGATGGCAGCTATCGCCACAACGAATTGCTCAAGCGTGTGCTCGGGGCGGTGCGGCCATGAAACTGTTCAGACGCATCCTGCTGGTGCTGTTGGTCCTGCTGCTGGGTTGGGGCTGGCACGAGCGCGAAAACCTGTGGGCCTTCCCGGACATCATCAGCGCCTACACCGCCAAGGAATATTGTTCGTGCCGTTACGTCATGAACAACGACGCCGAATATTGCCGGGGCTACGTGACGCAGTGGCTGCCCAGCGAACTGACCGATGACCGCACGCAAAAACTAGTCACCGCCAGCGGGCTGGGACGCAGCAACAGCGCCCGGTGGCAAGGCGAACGCCAGGGCTGTCGCCTGCAACCCTGATCCGGTTCCACCCTGTGGAACCACATTCGATTGTCCTCTCGCGTGTCTCGCGGTTATCTGGCGGTGAGCACGACCTGCCGTTCACGTGTCGTGAAACAACACCGAACAACAAGACCGGGAACACCCGCGCGAGGAGAACCGTCATGCCCCGACATCAGCACATTCTGGCCTGGCTTAACGACGTGGCCAGCGACCTGCACGCCACCCGCCAGGACATTCACGCCCACCCTGAACTCGGTTTCGAAGAAAGCCGCACCTCGGCGCTGGTCGCCCGCTCGCTCGAAGAGTGGGGTTATGAAGTCCACACCGGCGTCGGCAAGACCGGCGTGGTCGGCGTGCTGCGCAACGGCAGCAGCACACGCAAACTCGGGCTGCGGGCCGACATGGATGCGCTGCCGATCATCGAGAACACCGGCGTCGCCTACAGCAGCCGTCATCAAGGCTGCATGCACGCCTGCGGGCATGACGGGCACACCGCGATGTTGCTTGGTGCGGCGCGTTATCTGGCCGCGACCCGCCAGTTCGACGGCACCCTGACGCTGATTTTTCAGCCCGCCGAAGAGGGGCAAGGCGGGGCCGAAGCGATGCTCGCCGATGGCCTGCTCGAGCGTTTTCCGTGCGACGCGCTGTTCGGCATGCACAACATGCCGGGCTTGCCGGCGGGGCATCTGGGCTTTCGCGAAGGGCCGATGATGGCTTCGCAGGACTTGCTCACGGTGACCATCGAAGGCGTCGGCGGCCACGGCTCGATGCCGCATCTGGCGGTGGATCCGTTGGTCGCTGCGGCCAGTGTGGTGATGGCTTTGCAAACCGTGGTCGCGCGCAACATCGACGCGCAGCAGGCAGCGGTGGTAACGGTCGGCGCATTGCAGGCCGGCGAAGCGGCGAACGTGATTCCGCAACAGGCGATCCTGCGCCTGAGCTTGCGTGCGCTGAATGCCGAGGTTCGCGAACAGACCCTGAACCGCGTGCGCTCGATCATCGAGTCCCAGGCCGAGAGCTTCGGCTGCACTTCAACCATCGAACACCGACCGGCCTACCCGGTGCTGGTCAACCACGCCGCCGAAACCGAGTTTGCCCGTCAGGTCGGCGTCGAACTGGTCGGCGCCGACGCCGTCGATGGCAACACCCCCAAACTGATGGGCAGCGAAGATTTCGCCTGGATGCTCCAGCGCTGCCCCGGCGCCTACCTGTTCATCGGCAACGGCGTGGCGCGGCCGATGGTGCATAACCCGGCCTACGACTTCAACGACGACATCCTGCTGACCGGCGCGGCGTATTGGGGCGCGCTCACCGAGAGCTGGCTCAAGCCGGCCTGATTTCTTCACTTTTTGCTGCCGCTGGAACGCAGGTGCGCACGCGCCTGCGTGGTCAACCCACAGCTTCTGGAGAATCCCCATGCAGCCTTCAAACTCTGGCGTTTCGCGCACCCGGCAAGTGGTCGCCGCCGTCATCGGCAACGCCCTGGAATGGTACGACTTCATCGTTTATGGCTTTCTGGCGAGCATCATCGCCCGCCAGTTTTTCCCGTCCGACGACGACTACGCCTCGCTGCTGATGGCGCTGGCGACTTTCGGCGTCGGCTTTTTCATGCGCCCGGTGGGCGGCATCCTGCTCGGCATCTACTCCGACCGCAAAGGGCGCAAGGCGGCGATGCAGATGATCATCCGCCTGATGACCGTGTCCATCGCCCTGATCGCGTTCGCGCCGAACCACGCCGCCATCGGCATGGGCGCGCCGTTGCTGATCGTGGTGGCGCGGATGCTTCAGGGTTTTGCCACGGGCGGTGAATACGCCAGCGCCACGGCGTTTCTGGTGGAGAGCGCGCCGGCCCATCGCAAGGGCTTGTACGGATCGTGGCAACTGGTCGGGCAATGCCTGGCGGTGTTCAGCGGCGCGGCGATGGTGGCGCTGGTCACGCACCTGTTTTCCCCCGAAGCGCTGGACAGCTGGGGCTGGCGGATTCCGTTTGTGCTCGGCCTGTTGATCGGCCCGGTGGGCCTGTGGATTCGCAAGCACATGGAAGAGCCGGAAGAGTTTCTCGAAGCGCGCAAGAAAGCCAAAGGCGCCGCTCCGGGCCTGTGGCAGGTGCTGCGCGAACATCGCCGCAGCCTGTTGGTGTCGATGGGCCTGGCATGCGGGGCGACGGTGTCGTTCTACGTGGTGCTGGTGAACATGCCGACCTTCGCCCACAAAAATCTCGGTCTGCCGCTGGATCAGGTGTTGCTGGTGCAGATGCTTGCGGTGGGGTTGATGACCGTGGTGATTCCGTTCTCCGGCGCCCTGTCGGATCGCCTCGGTCGGCGGCCGGTGCTTATGGCCTTCACCCTGGCGTTTTTCGTCATGGTCTATCCGCTTTACGTGTGGGTTGCGGCGGCGCCTTCGATCGAGCGTTTGCTGGTGATGCAACTGCTGCTGTGCACGGCGATTGGCGGATTCTTCGGCCCGGCCCCGACCGCATTGGCTGAGCAGTTCCCGATTGAAGTGCGCTCCACCGGCGTGTCCGTGGCCTACAACGTGGCGGTGATGGTGTTCGGTGGTTTCGCGCCGCTGATCGTCACCTGGCTGAGTAAAGTTCTGAACACCCCGATGGCGCCGTCGTTCTATGTCTTGTTCGCTTGCCTGCTGACCCTGCTCGGTACTTACTGTTTGCAGGAGGCACCACGCGCAAAGAAATCCGTTGCGCTCAACCTGGGAGTGAAACCGTGAGTCCGTTAGCCATTGATCCGATTGTCGCCCTCGACGCCGATGCGCTGTCCCGGGCGATCCATGCCCGCAAGGTGTCGTGCCGCGAGGTGATGCAGGCGTATCTGACGCACATTGATCGCTTCAATCCGGCGGTCAACGCGCTTGTGTCGTTGCGCCCGCAGGATGTGCTGCTGAGCGAGGCCGATGAATGCGACCGGCAACTGGATCGCGGTGAGTCCCGGGGCTGGATGCACGGCATGCCCCAGGCCATCAAAGACCTGGCGGCCACCGCCGGATTGCGCACGACCCTCGGCTCGCCGCTGTTCGCCGAGCAAGTGCCGCAGCACGATGCGATCAGCGTGGCGCGGGTGCGCGCCTGCGGCGCGATCATCATCGGCAAAAGCAACGTACCGGAATTCGGCCTCGGCTCGCAGACCTACAACAGCGTGTTCGGCACCACCACCAACGCCTACGATCCGGGCCTGATCGCCGGCGGCAGCAGCGGCGGAGCGGCGGTGGCGCTGGCCCTGCGTCTGCTGCCGGTGGCGGACGGCAGCGACATGATGGGCTCGCTGCGCAATCCGGCGGCGTTCAACAACGTGTTCGGCTTCCGCCCGTCCCAGGGCCGCGTGCCCCATGGGCCGATGCCGGAAGTGTTCGTCCAGCAACTGGCCACCGAAGGGCCGATGGGGCGCACGGTCACCGACGTCGCGCGGTTGCTCTCGACCCAGGCCGGCTACGATCCGCGCGTGCCGCTGTCGCTGGCTGATGAACCACGGGATTTCGGACTGGTTCTGCAACAGGACTGCAGCGGTCTGCGCCTCGGCTGGCTCGGCGATTACAACGGCTATCTGCCGATGGACGACGGCGTGTTGAGCCTGTGCGAATCGGCGCTGGCGGATTTCAGTGCGCTGGGCTGTCAGGTCGAGGCCTGCCAGCCGGACTTCTCCATGGAACGCCTGTGGCAGACCTGGCTCACCCACCGGCATTTTCTGGTGCAGGGCAGCCTCGGCGCGGCCTATGCCGACCCGCAAAAACGGGCGCTGCTCAAACCCGAAGCGCAATGGGAAATCGAGGGCGGTCTGCGTCTGACCGCTGCCGAGGTCTATCAGGCGTCGGTGGCACGCAGCGAGTGGTATCGCGCGTTGAGCGAGTTGTTCGAACGTTACGATTTCCTGCTGTTGCCCACCGCCCAGGTGTTCCCTTTTGATGCACAGCAGCCGTGGCCGCGAGTCGTCGGCGGGCAAACCATGGACGCCTATCACCGCTGGATGGAGGTGGTGATCGGCCCGACTCTGGCGGGGTTGCCGAGCATCAGCGTGCCGGTGGGTTTCAACCCGGCAGGGCTGCCGATGGGCCTGCAAATCATCGGCCCGGCCCAGGCGGATCGGGCGGTGCTACAACTGGCCTACGCCCATGAACAGCTGACCCGCTGGGTCGAACGGCGACCGCCGGCATGCCTGCAATCGGCCTGAGCGGCCCGCATCTTGCTGCACGAAGTGATCTTTCATCCGTATCCATGGAGGTCGAACACATGGGCAGCAAGGCAGACACCGGCAGCGTGCGCTCGGTCGAACGGGCGCTGGCCATCGTCGAGTTGCTCGGCGAGCATCAGGCGCTGGGGCTGGAGGAATTGCACTACCTGACGACTCTGCCCAAGGCCACGGTGTCGCGGATGCTCGCGACCTTGCAGGAGCAGGGCTGGATCTATCGCGGCCTCAGCGACCGTCGCTACCGGTTGTGCGCCAAACGGCTGTTCGGTGATCGTCAGCAACGCTTCAAACGCCATCTGGTGGAAAGCGCCGCGCCGATGCTGCTGGAGCTCAGCGAGCGCACCGGGCTGGTGGCGGATCTGTCGTGCTTCGACGGCGAGCGGGTCGAAGTGATGGAAAGTGCGATTCCGCAGGTGCTGCGCAAACGCTATCCAACCAACTGCCAGATCGTCGGCCATCACGCCAGCCTGTTCCATTCGGCGATGGGCCGCGCGTGTCTTGGTGAACTCGACAGCCAGGACGTTAAGCGTCTGGCCGAACGAGAACAACTGGCGGATGACGGTGTGTTGCAGGCCACCGAACAAGCCTTGCATCAGGGCTTCGGCCAGCGCACCGAAGGTTATTGGGAATACCCGGTGCGTCTGCCGTTCCTGATTCGCGCGGTGGCCTTGCCGATCCGTGCCCAAGGGCGGCTGGTCGGCAGCATGGCGCTGCACTGGCCAATGGATCAGGCGCCGGTGGAGCGGGTGCTGAGCCTGCACCTCAACAGCCTCGCGTCGACCATCGGCGAGGTGCAGCAGGCATTGGCCTGAGTGTTTGCAGAGACTGACAGTTTGCAATAACGCCAAGGCCAGTTAAGGTTCGTGCAGGTTTATCGGCCCCACGAGTCTTCAATGTTCAACCGTTCTCTGTGCAACGCCTTCGCCGGCCTGCTGCTGGGCGCCGCTGCGCTGCCGGCCCAGGCCAACTGGTATCTGGACGGCGAGTCGTCGCGGCTGTCGTTCGTCAGCACGAAAAACGCCAACGTGTCCGAAGTGCAGCGCTTTCTGGTACTGCACGGCAAGGTCGATCCCGATGGCCGCGCCGTGGTCGAAGTCGAACTGGATTCGATCAACAGCGGCATCCCGCTGCGCGACGAGCGCATGCGCAAGGAGCTGTTCCAGATCGAGCAATTCCCCGAGGCGACCATCACCACCCAGATCGACCTGCGCCCGATCAACGATCTGGCCCCCGGTGCACAGCTTGAATTGCGCCTGCCGCTGACCGTCAACCTGCACGGCAAACAGCACGAATACCCCGCCGAACTGCTTGCCACGCGTCTCGATGACCGACGCTTTCAAGTGGTGACGCTGGAGCCGCTGGTGATCAGCGCCGAGGATTTCGATCTGCTGCCGGGCCTGGAAAGCCTGCGCAACATGGCCGGCCTGTCGGCCATCAGTCTGTCGGTGCCGGTGGGTGCGGTGCTGATCTTCACGGCGCGCTGACATGCGCGGCGCGGTGTTTCCGTGGCGTGATGGCAACCGCTTCGAGCTGTTGATCGACGGCCCGCAATTCTTCCCGCGCATGCTCGACGAGATCGCCCGCGCCCGCGAGCAGATCGAACTGGAGCTGTATCTGGTGGAGGCCGGTGCCTGTGCCGAAACCATCGTGCAGGCGTTGGTACTGGCGGCGGAGCGGGGCGTGCGGGTGCGCTGCCTGTTCGACGATTACGGCAGCCTCGCGTTCACCCTCACGTTGCGCCGGCGGCTGACCGGGGCCGGGGTCGAGCTGCGTTTTTACAACCGGCTGAACTGGCGGCGCTGGGTCGGCAATTTCTATCGCGATCATCGCAAGCTGTTGCTGGTCGACCAGCGTCTGGCGGTGGTCGGCGGCACCGGGGTCACCGATGAGTTCTGGACGCCGGGCCACGAGACCAGCGAATGGCACGAGGTCATGGTGGAAATCACCGGCCCGCTGGTGCTCGACTGGCAGTTGCTGTTCGACCGCCAATGGATCGCCAACCGCCATCGCCGGGCTTGGCGGCCCAACGCGCATTTCGGCTTGCCACGGCTACCGCGTGTGCCGGACACGGGCGAGGGCATGGGCCGCGTGGCCTACGCCGACGCCCGTCAGCATCGCGACATTCTGCAATCGTTGTTCCGTGCACTGAACAGCGGCCAGCAGCGGATCTGGCTGGCGACGCCGTATTTCCTGCCAACCTGGAAAATCCGCCGCTCCCTGCGCAAGGCTGCCGCCCGAGGTCTCGACGTGCGCCTGCTGCTGACCGGGCCGCGCACCGATCATCCGTCGGTGCGCTATGCGGGGCATCGCTACTACCCGCGCCTGCTCAAGGCCGGGGTGAAAATCTACGAGTACCAGCCGTGTTTCCTGCACCTGAAAATGGTGCTGGTGGACGATTGGGTCAGCATCGGCTCATGCAATTTCGATCACTGGAATCTGCGCTTCAACCTTGAGGCGAATCTGGAAGCGCTGGACCCGTCATTGACGGCAGCGGTGGCGGCGAGTTTCGAGAAGGACTTCGGCCTGAGTCAGCAGGTGAGTCTGGAGGAATGGCGGAAACGGCCACTGTGGCGGCGGGTGAAGCAGCGGATCTGGGGCTGGGTGGATCGGGTGGTGGTCAATCTCCTGGATCGTCGCGGCTAGTCGCAGCTTTCATACCTTTAGAAGGACCTGTGGGAGCTGGCTTGCCAGCGATAAGGCCGGCACGTTCAACATCTTCGTTGACTGTGCGTCCGCCATCGCTGGCAAGCCAGCTCCCACAAATTTTTGCAGTGTGAAAACTGTTACAGCAACTCAAAGCTCTGCTGCGTCACGTCCTGGGAATCCAGGCCGATCTGCACGTTGAACTTGCCAGGCTCGGCCGCGTACTTGAGCTGGGCGTTGTAGAACTTCAGGTCATCTTCGGTGATGGTGAAGTGCACGACTTTCTGCTCGCCGGCCTTGAGCATGATTTTCTGGAAGTTCTTCAGCTCCTTGACCGGACGGATCATCGATCCGGTGACGTCCTGGATGTACAGCTGCACCACGGTTTCGCCGTCGCGCTTGCCGGTGTTCTTGACCATGACACTGGCGTCGAGCTTGCCGGTGGCGTTCAGGGTGGTCGAGGACAGCGCCATGTCGCTCAGGCTGAAGTCGGTGTAGCTCAGGCCGTAACCGAACGGGAACAGGGGACCTGTGGTGTCATCGAAATACTGCGAGGTGTAGTTGCCCGGTTTGCCCGGCGTGAACGGCCGGCCAATGCTCAGATGGTTATAGTAAGTCGGGATCTGGCCCACGGAGCGCGGGAAGGTCACCGGCAGTTTGCCCGACGGGTTGTAGTCGCCGAACAGCACGTCGGCAATGGCGTTGCCGCCCTCGGTGCCGCTGAACCAGGTTTCCAGAATCGCGTCAGCCTGTTCTTTCTCTTCGAGGATGGTCAGCGGACGGCCGTTCATCAGCACCAGCACCAACGGCTTGCCGGTGGCTTTCAGGGCGCGGATCAGCTCGCGCTGGTTTTCCGGGATGTTCAGGTCGGTACGGCTCGACGATTCGTGGGACATGCCACGGGACTCGCCCACGGCTGCAACCACAATGTCGGCGTCCTTGGCGGCTTTCACCGCTTCGTCGATCAGCACGTTGGCCGGACGCGGGTCATCGACCACTTCCGGGGCGTCGAAGTTGAGGAAGTTCAGGTAGTCGAGAACCTTCTTGTCGCTGGTGATGTTGGCGCCACGGGCGTAGATCAGGTTCGCCTTGTCGCCGATCACATTGCTCATGCCGTCGAACAGGGTCACCGATTGCGCCGGACGACCGGCGGCAGCCCAACTGCCCATCATGTCGATCGGGGCCTTGGCCAGCGGGCCGACCAGCGCGACTTTCGCGGTTTTCTTCAGCGGCAGGGTTTCGTTCTGGTTTTTCAGCAATACCAGGCTGCGACGCGCCACTTCACGGGCGTCGGCGCGGTGCAGACGGCTGTCGGCGTAGGTGTCGGCCGGATCGTCTTCAGCCTTGCCGATGCGCAGGTACGGGTCCTTGAACAGGCCCATGTCGTACTTGGCAGCGAGCACTTCACGCACCGCGTTGTCGATGTCCTTCTGTTCGATCTCGCCGGACTTGAGCAGCCCCGGCAGCTCTTTGCCGTACAGGGTGTCGTTCATGCTCATGTCGATGCCGGCCTTGATCGCCAGCTTCGCCGCTTCACGACCGTCGCGGGCCACGCCGTGCTTGATCAGTTCGAAGATCGCGCCGTGGTCGCTGACTGCCAGGCCCTTGAAGCCCCAATCCTTGCGCAGCAGGTCGTTCATCAGCCAGGTATTGGCGGTGGCCGGGATGCCGTTGACCGAGTTCAACGCCACCATCACGCCGCCGGCGCCGGCATCGATCGCGGCGCGGTACGGCGGCAGGTAGTCCTGGTACATCTTCACCGGGCTCATGTCGACGGTGTTGTAGTCGCGACCGCCCTCGACCGCGCCGTACAGGGCGAAGTGCTTGACGCTGGCCATGATGCTGTCGGCCGCGCTCGGGGTCTCGCCCTGATAGGCCTTGACCATGACTTTGGCGATGCGCGAGGTCAGGTAGGTGTCTTCACCGAAACCTTCGGAGCTGCGGCCCCAGCGCGGGTCGCGGGAGATGTCGACCATCGGCGCGAAGGTGATGTCGAGGCTGTCGGCGGCGGCTTCTTTGGCTGCTACGCGCCCGGACTGACCGATGGCGTCCATGTCCCAGCTCGAGGCCAGGGCCAGCGGAATCGGGAAAATCGTACGGTGACCGTGGATCACGTCGTACGCGAAAAACATCGGAATCTTCAGGCGGCTGCGCATGGCAGCGTCCTGCATCGGGCGGTTTTCCGGGCGGGTGATCGAGTTGAAGGTGCCGCCGATGTTGCCGGCGGCGATCTCTTTGCGGATCAGCTCGCGGGGCATTTCCGGGCCGATGCTGATCAGGCGCAACTGGCCGATCTTCTCGTCGAGGGTCATTTGTTTCATCAGGTTACTGATGAACGCATCCTTGTTTTCCAGGGGTACCGGGGTCGTGGCGGCCAGTACTTGATGACTGGCCAGGCTGACGAACAGGCCCAGCAAACACAGCTTCTTCATGAATAGTTTTCTCAAGGGCGCAAACGGCGTTACAACGCCGGCCAGCCAAAATTTAGGGAGCGACTATTGTTGTTCGGGTGTTGACGCAAAAAACGACGCCGAATAAACGCTGCCGGATCGAGCAGCGTGATCGCGCAGGGCCTCTTTTTAGCCCATCGGCCCGCCGCAATCCAGTGGCGCGGGCGATTATGCCCCAAGAGCCGACCGAGAAGGTTTCGCGCTCGTATTTTCATGAAATGTGCAAGGGAGCACCCGTCCGATGAATGTCAGTCCTGTCTACCGCTCGCGTTTGCAGGTCGCCACCTTGCTGGTGCTGGCCACGTTGTTGACCGCTTGCGGCATCAACAACATCCCGACCCTCGACGAACAGGCCAAGGCTGCCTGGGGCCAGGTGCAGAACCAGTACCAGCGCCGCGCCGACCTGATCCCCAATCTGGTAGAAACCGTGAAGGGCTATGCCAAACACGAGGAAGCAACCCTGACTGCGGTGATCGAGGCCCGGGCCAAGGCGACGTCAATCCAGGTCGATGCCAGCACCCTCGACAACCCGGAAAAACTCAAGCAGTTCCAGCAGGCCCAGGATCAACTGACCGGCGCCTTGAGCCGCTTGATGGTGGTGTCCGAACGTTATCCGGACCTGAAGGCCAACCAGAACTTCCTCGCCCTGCAATCGCAGCTTGAGGGCACGGAAAACCGCATCGCCGTGGCCCGCCGGGATTTCATTCTGGCGGTGCAGAAATACAACACCGAGATCCGCACCTTTCCCGGTCGTCTGTGGCACAGCGTGATGTACAGCGACCTGCCGATCCGCGAAACCTTCGAAGCCACCAGCCCCGGCGCGGACAAGGCCCCGGAAGTGAAGTTCTGAGCCGGGGATGCCCATGCGTGTGTTGAAGATGGGCCTGGTGCTGATGCTGTGGCTGTTCACCGTCAGCGCCCGGGCCGAAATGACCTTTCCGGCGCTGACCGGGCGGGTGGTGGACGACGCGCAGATGATCGAGCCGTCGGTACGGGCGCAACTGAGCCAGCAGTTGCAGGCCCACGAACAGGCAACCGGTGAGCAGTTGGTGGTCGTGACGTTGCCGAACCTGCAAGGCGCCACTATTGAGGACTACGGCGTCGAGCTCGGCCGGCACTGGGGCATCGGCCAGAAGGACAAGAACAACGGTGCCCTGTTGATCGTCGCCCGGGACGAGCGCAAATTGCGCATCGAAGTCGGCTACGGGCTGGAGGATCGCCTGACCGATGCCCAGAGTTCGGTGATCATTCATCAGGTGATCACACCGTCGTTCAAGGCCGGCAACTTCAGCAAGGGCATCAGCGACGGCGTGGCGGCGATGCTGGTGGTGCTGGGCGGCAATCCGCTGGACGAACCTTCCACGGTGTATGAATCGGCTGGCGATCCCGCGGATGATTTTGTCTCGCGGCATCCGGCGTTGTTCGTATTTCTGGTGATGTTGTTCATCCTGACTGTTTTTGTCTGCCAGATGCTCGGTATCCTTCCCGCCGGCCGGGGCGGCTCCGGAGGAGGGGGCG